>CAZFWM010000338.1:0-8070 GCA_964522545.1 uncultured Thermodesulfobacteriota bacterium | reverse complement strand
AGGTATTCTGAGAGTCAATCCTGCTCAGTCGCAACCGTATTCTGACCCGGTACTGACCTACAGGCGGCTTTTAGGTGGTTGTCTGGTATGTCTTTTGCTAAACTCCTATGTCCGGAATCATATAGCACTTAAGAAAAATAGGAGATGAAATTTCATGAAAGGAAATAGTTGCAATAAGGCCGTTGGAATCGGGATAGCGTCCAATATTCTGATTGTAGATATGGATAGAAACATCCTGGATCAGCTGGACCGAATCCTCTCATCGGAGCAGGTCGTCGTTCACAGAGCCACGTCCGGAAGAGAGGCAATCAAAGTATGCAGGGCCAGCATAGTCGAACTGGCCATTATCGATATGCGTCTGCCGGATATGCATGGATATGAGCTCGTTTTGGAGCTCAAGGAGATCCAGCCGAGCATCAGGGTAATCATGGCCTCTGAAGATTATTCACCTGAAGCTGAAGCGAATGCGCGTCGCTCCGGGATTATTTATTATGCGCAGAAGCCGTTCTGTATCGATCTGCTTCGCATGGTCGTGATGAAGGGGATCTCACATCTTTCGAGCCACACTGCGTAAACATGGTTAGAGCTGAAAGGAAAAGTTGACAGCGAAGGATGGAAGCAGGACTAGGAGACTCTCTCTGTGAGGAAGCGAATTGAAAACCATGGAAAAGCAGGCAAATAACAGTATTCAGCACACCATCCTCGTGGTGGATGACGAAGCGGATATCACAAAAATACTGAAAAAGATCCTTGCGGGCGTTGGCTATCAAGTGGCCACGACAAACAGCGGCGAAGAGGCACTGGGGCTCTTGGAAAATCAGAGTTTCTCAATGATCATCGCGGACCACGTAATGCCCGGCGGTATGCAGGGAGCAGAGCTCCTGTCCAGGTGTAAAAGAGACTACCCGGATATGATCAGAGTCATGATGACGGGCTACACAGATATGGAGGCGGCCGCACAGGCCGTCAATGAAGCGGAGATCTACCGCTTCATAATCAAGCCGTGGAGCAAGGACCCTCTCTTGAATATTGTCAAGGGGGGGATCGAACAATATGAGATCATCCACGAAAACAGAAGGCTCAACGAGTTCGTGAACAATCAGAACGAACAGCTCAAGGAACAGAATGAAAAGCTTATCGAGCTGAACCGAATAAAGACGAGCATGACGGACATGATCGTCCACGACCTGAAGGGGCCCCTCGGGAGTATCATGGCGAACCTGGATCTGCTCTCCTTCGGGACCTTGAGCGAGGAGGACCGTGAGAGCCTCGATCTGTCCATCGAGGGCTCTCAGGAAATGCTCAGGCTTATAATGAACATAATCAATGTAAGCAAGCTGGAGGAGGGCAAGATCAAGCTTGTCTATGAGGAGGTCGAGATAAAAGAGATGGTCCTCTCCAGTATCGACCAGCTCGCTGGAATGGTCAGGCTCAAGGAGCTGAAGATCTCGATGCTGATCCAAGAAGATATAGGTAACATAATGGTCGACCAGGACCTGATCAGCAGGACGATCGTCAACCTCCTCTCCAATGCAATCAATTATTCGCCGGAGGGAGGAAAAATCGAGGTAAGGGCAAATTATTCTGATGAGAAAGGAAGAGTGAAGGTCAGCGTGCAAGACTATGGTCAGGGTATTCCCCCCGAACAGTCGGAGACGATATTCGATCGATTTTCCCTGGCCAGGGGGGACAGCAATCAATACGCCTACAGCACGGGGATAGGTCTCACCTTCTGCAAGATGGCCGTGGAAGCCCACGGAGGAAAGATATGGGTCGAAAGCGAGCAGGGTCGTGGAAGCGATTTCCAATTCCTGATACCCATACGCCCTGATGTCTCGGAGTCGGCCTGAGCATTGTCTCCGGCCGGAGAAGGCAGGCCTATGGGCTGTAGAAAGGCCTAATCCACAGAGATTTTTTCATGCTGTATAAAAACAAGAAAATCCTGCTCGTCTATGACAATCCGCTGGAAAGGAGGAGCATAAAGAGCTACCTCTCTCGACTCGGTTTCACCAGTCTGAAGGAGGTCGGGGACGGAAAGGCGGCGCGGGAGATGATAGCGGATGAAACATTCGACCTCATCATCAGTGACTGGAGGATGAAGAATCTCTCCGGCCTAGAGCTCTTGAGGTTGGTAAAGCAGGATACTTCCGCCGGAGAAACCCTCTTCATCCTCATTACCGCGGTCACAGACAAAAAATCCATTCTCCAGGCGGTCAAGTCCGACATAGACGGGTACATCATCAAACCCTTCAGCCCAATACAGTTGAGAGAAGGGATCTTTAAGACCTTTGAAAAGAAGATGGACCAGACGGCAAGGACCATTCAATCACAATTGGAGAAGGGGAAGGAGCTGAAATCAAGAGGGAAGTACTCCAGAGCACTTGTTGAATTCAGAGACGCCTTGAAAATAGGTGAAACAGCAGAAGCGCATTATCAGATCGGTGATACCTATCGACGCAAGAGTCGATCTCGGGAAGCGATTACGTACTTCAAGAGGGCCATCAAGAACGATTTTCTTTTTTTCCATGCGTATCAGAGTCTCGGAGATATCTACTTAGCGGAAGACAACTACAGCGAAGCCGCCGACTATTTGATCAAAGCGAACCGGATCGATCCCTCGGATATAGATGTCCAGCTGACCCTTGGCGGGGCCTACTTGAAAATGGGGCGCCGTGACAAGGCCGAGAAGATCTTCAAGAAGGTGAGCAAGATTGCGTCGAACTCACAGAAGGCCATGGACGGGTTGTGTAAATTCTATATCGATAATCAATGCGAGGACAAGGCGTTCGATCTGATCGACAGTACGTTGAGCGGGAATTCCGACAAGATCAAACTTTTCAATCGTCTCGGAATCATTTTTCGCAAGAATGCAGAGTATGGGAATGCAATTAAATGTTACCTCAAGGCCATCGAGATCGATCCATCCGATGAAGTGCTGCGGTTCAATATCGCGAAGGCCTACTTCAGCGCTGGAGACAAAGCAATGGCCATGGAGGAGCTGAGAGCTTCGTTGCAGATCAAGCCCGATTTCAAAGAATCCGACGACCTGCTCAAGAAGATACTCAAGGCAATGGAGCAGCAATAAATAAGAGGTGAACAGCCATGGAATTCGCAAATACAATGATCCTGGTTGTGGATGACCAGGACCTCATGAGGAAGACCATCAAGAATATCCTGCGTAATACCGGCTTCTCGAACATCGATGAGGCGCGGGATGGACTGGCCGCCTACAATAAAATCGCGACGGGAATATACGATCTGGTGATTTCGGATTGGAGTATGCCGAACCTCACAGGAATCGAGCTCCTCAGAGAGGCCCGATCGAACCCGCAATTAGAGGGACTCTTGTTCTGTTTTGTTACCGGCCAGCGAGATATCAGCCATGTGAAGGAGGCTGTTAGAGAAAATGTGAACGGATATATCACAAAGCCTTTTACGGCAAGGGTGCTTGCAGACAAGATCCTGGAGATCCTGCGATCTAATTAATGAGATAGCCAGCTGGATTGAAAAATGAACGATAAAAAGCAAAAGGTGCTGCTTATCGAGGATTCCCCTGCGGTCGCCCGGTTGATTCGGAAGATGTTGACCAGTGAGAGGTATGCTCTGTTCGATCTGGAGGTAGCCAGCAAACTCTCTTCCGGTCTCGAGCGCCTGGCCGATGGTGGTATTGACGCGGTTCTCTTGGATCTGGGCCTGCCGGACAGCCAGGGGCTCGACACGCTGGGCAGGGTGTGCGCTGAAGCTCCGGGGATGCCGGTGGTTGTATTGACAGGTCTGGACGACGAAAAGCTCGGATTTCAGGCCGTCAAGATGGGTGCCCAGGATTATCTGGTCAAGGGACAGGTGAACAGCAATCTGCTGGCGCGATCCGTACGCTATGCGATCGAGCGACAGCGGCTCCAGGACATAGAGCGTAAGACGCGGCACCTCCAGAAAAGCGAAGTACGGCTGCGCACGATCATAAACGGCAACGCAGACGGCATCATCGTAGTTGACCGGGATGGAGTCGTGTGTTTTGTCAACCAGGCTGCGGAATCCCTTATCGACCGCAAAGCAGAGGAGCTTGTGGGTGAATTGTTCGGTTTCCCGGTTGCAGCCGGCGATGCAGAGGAAATCAACCTTGTCCGCAGAGATGAGGAAATATGCGTTGCTGAAATGCGAGTGGTCAAAACGGAATGGGAAGGGGAACCTGCCTATCTGGTCTCCATGCGCGACATCACAGAGAAGAAGCAGGCCGAGGAGGCTCTTCGTCACAGCGAGGCGCAGCTTCTCCAGGCACAGAAGCTCAAGGCCATCGGAGGCCTGGCCGCCGGAATCGCCCATGAGATCAACACGCCCATTCAATACATTGGAGATAACACCCGGTTTCTCAAAGACTCGTTTGACGATATGAATCATCTGTTGGAAATATACAAAGAACTGCTTGCATCGGTTAAGGGAAGTGCCATGCTTCCGGACCTGGTAGAGAAATTGGAAGCCGCCATCAAGGATGTGGATATGGATTTTCTGACAGATGAGATTCCTCTGGCGATCAAACAGTCACGGGACGGAGTCGAGCGCGTGGCCGATATCGTGCGGGCCATGAAAGATTTTGCGCACCCCGATCCAAAGGAAAAAGTGCAGACCGACATACACAAGGCTATCGAAAGCACGATCACCGTATCCCGCAACGAGTGGAAATATGTGGCTGATGTGAAAACGGATTTTGATCCGGACATACCCATGGTTCCCTGTCTTCCGGGTGAATTCAACCAGGTGATTTTGAATATGATTGTAAACGCCGCCCATGCCCTCGCCGATGTTGCCGGCGACAAACCGGATGGCAAAGGAACAATCAAAATCAGCACTCGCCGCCGTGATGATTTGGCCGAAATCAGAATTTCCGATACAGGTCCTGGAATTCCCGAGAATATCCAATCCAGGATCTTTGAGCCCTTCTTTACTACCAAGGAAGTGGGAAAAGGAACGGGACAGGGACTCTCCATAGCCAACTCCGTTGTGGTGGAGAAGCATGGCGGGACCCTATCTTTAGAGTCAGAGAAGGGAAAAGGCACGACCTTCATCATTTGTCTGCCGCTGGAAAATCAAATTCCATAGAAATTATTGTCCATGAAGAATGTGATCTTTGTAGACGATCAGCCAAATGTACTGCAGGGGCTCAAGAGGATGCTGCGTCCAATGCGCGGCGAATGGGAGATGACTTTTGTAGAGAGCGGTAGGGAAGCTCTGGAGATCATGGACGGAAGATCCTTCGATGTCATTGTGTCCGATATGCAGATGCCGGAGATGGACGGGGCTCGGCTTTTAACCGAGGTGATGAAGAAGTATCCCCAGACAATACGGATCGTCCTGTCGGGCCATTCCGATCACAATGCAGTCATGCACTCGGTGGGCATCATCCATCAGTTTCTGGCAAAGCCCTGCAGCTCGGACAAATTGAAATATACAGTGGCACGCGCATGCGCGCTACGCGAACTGTTGGATGATGAAAATCTCAAAGCCATGGTTTCTCGGTTGGAATCACTCCCATCTTTGCCATCTCTGTATGCCGAGCTTTTGGATGTGCTGAATTCTCCGGATGTTTCCTTAAAGAAGGTTGCGGAGGTGATATCGAAAGATGTCGCCATGACCGTGAAGATCCTACAGCTGGTCAATTCGGCATTTTTCGGACTCGGCAGGAGCATTGCAAACCCGACTCATGCGGTCACCTTGCTGGGATTGGAGACGATCAAGGCCTTGGTCCTCTCGGTCAAAGTGTTTTCCAATTTCGATATTGAAAATATGAAGAATGTATCATTGGAAGAAATTTGGAAGCATAGCGTGCAGATTGGAACCACTGCAAAGCAGATTGCCAAATCGGAAGAATCGGACGAACATGTAGTTGAAAACACATTCATGGCGGGATTGCTCCACGATGTGGGAAAGCTGGTGCTTGCAGCGAATCTTTCAGAGCAATACGACGAAGTAATCAGCCTGTCGCGTCAGAGTGAGATGTCGCTTGAAGAGGCGGAATTGAATACATTCGGTGCAACCCATGCCGAGTTGGGCTCATACCTGATAGGGATCTGGGGCCTGCCGGACCCGATCGTCGAAGCGATTGCTTTTCACCATAATCCATCCAAGTGTCCGGAAAAATCCTTCCTTCCTCTGACGGCCGTCCATGTTGCGAATGCACTGGAGCACGATGGCAGCTCTGAAGAAGAAGAGTCTTCAACCTGCAAGCTGGATCATGAGTATCTGGAGAAGACACGCCTGGATAAACGGCTTTCCGAATGGCTTACTCTCTGGAGTGCAATGAACGAGCGAGAGGATAAATGAGAGCGGCACATATTCTGTTAGTAGACGATGATCCCAACATATTGAGCGGCTATCAGCGTCAGCTGAAAAAGCAATACAAAATAACGACCGCACTCGGTCCTGTCGAAGGCCTGGAAGCTGTGGAATCGCAAGGAGCCTTTGCCGTTATCGTAGCCGACATGCGCATGCCGGTGATGGATGGAATAGAGTTTCTATCCAAGGTAAAGGAGATGGTTCCGGATAGTGTTCGCATGATGCTCACCGGCCTTTCAGACCAGGAAACCGCCAGTCAGGCCATTAACGAAGGGAACATCTTTCGCTTTTTGACCAAGCCCTGCCCTACGGATCTCCTGTCGCAAGCACTCGAAGCCGGCATCGAGCAATATCGACTCATTCGGGCGGAAAAGGAGCTCCTGGAAAAGACGCTGAGCGGAAGCGTAAAAGTCTTGATCGATGTGTTGTCGTTGGTAAACCCTAAGGCGTTTGGCCGTGCTTCGAGGCTCACACGTCTCGTGCGGCAGATCTTGGAGAAGCTCGATACAGAAAACGCCTGGCAGATCGAGCTCTCCTCAATGCTTTCTCAGCTCGGATGCGTTACCGTTCCCGAGGAGACACTGGACAAGAAAAACAGAGGTAAGTTTCTAACAAAAGAAGAGAAAGAGCTGTTTGAGGCTCATCCGCAGATTGGTTGTGATCTGATCTCCAAGATTCCCAGGTTGGAGAACGTTGCCGAGACCATACTCTATCAGGAAAAAGAGTTCGACGGATCAGGGTTTCCTTTCGATGACAGGACCGGGGAGGATATTCCCATCGGGGCCAGGATACTGAAACTTGCCCTCGACTACGATACCCTATTCTTGTCCGGAAAGAGTAACGCAGACGTTCTGAAGATTCTTTACAAGAAAAAGGGGAAATACGATCCGGTTGTCGTTGAGGCGCTGAAAGAGAGCATAGAGGACGAGCTCAAGCTTACATATGAAAGTAAAATTGTTCGTCCAAATGAACTGACACCCAATATGATCCTGGCAGAAGATGTCATATCCGATTCGGGAGTACTCCTTGTCGCAAAGGGCCAGGAGGTTACTCCGGCACTTTGCATTCGCCTGACGAACTTTTCAGTAACAGCGCCCATCCATGTTCTCGTTCCAGGTGAAAAGCCTGCATCGGATAAGAAGAAATGAGGAGACGATTTTGAGGCATAATGTACTCTTGGTCGATGATGATCCCAACGTGCTTATGGGGCTGCGAAGGACTTTTCGCAATGAATCGTTCGAAGTGCTGATGGCCAACTCCGGCAAGGAGGCTCTGCAAATGCTTCGAACTGTTGCCGTGGACCTTATTGTTTCCGACCAGGAAATGCCCGGCATGAGCGGAACAGAGCTCATGACTATTGTCCGTGACACCTACCCGGACGTCGTTCGGTTTATCCTTACGGGAAAAGCGACCCTGGAGGTGGCCCTTCAGGCGATCAACGATGGAGCGGTCAGCCGCTTTTTTACAAAACCTTGTAATGAGGTAGAGCTGGCCGTCGCCATTCGCCAGGCTTTGCAGCAAAAAGACCTGATGACCGAGGCCTGGCGCCTCCTTCATGCAGCCAGGAAAAGGAGCGCACAGCTCGGTCATTTGGAGGCGGATCATCCTGGAATCACGAGTGTGAAGCGGGATACCCAGGGCGCCGTCATGGTCGAGGATGTTTCCGGAGATCTGGATGAGCTGATAGCCGAGATTCGAAACGAGCTCGACAAGAGGTAGAGGCGAAAAAAAAGATGGATC
>CAZFWM010000337.1:0-8072 GCA_964522545.1 uncultured Thermodesulfobacteriota bacterium | reverse complement strand
ATTTCTGTACAATTCGGGATAAAAAAAAAGAGAAAATATACTCGATCCTTATCCGTCTGCAATTCCGAGATTAGGCATGTTGTAGCTTAAGAGGAGGATAGGATTAAAAGATTCATTCTCATAGTATTGCCGCTTGTCGCCCTGGCCGTTCTCGCCTGTTTCCCCTGTTTCGCCAGAGCCGGGGCGGAGCAGGCGGAGGAGACGGGCGAAAACAACATCTCCGTGAAGGCGGGCTACGATAACTATTTCTACCTGATGACCAACGACGGTCGCTTTCGCCTCAATATCTATGGGTACGGGCAGCTCAGGTACACCTTTCAGGAGAACGAGGACCGGGAGGACACGAGCAACTTTCAGGTCAATCGGGCGAAGCTCGGCTTCCGGGGGCATGCCTTTTCCCCGGCCGTGCAGTACAAACTGTACATGAACATCTACACTGGGGACGAAGAGTCGCCGGCGCTGCTCGACTATTTCGTCGATTACACGCCCGTCCGCGAGATCGGGGTGCGGGTGGGGCAGTTCAAGACTCCCGTGGGGATCTCCTATGCCTTCTCGGCCCGGGAAATGCAGTTCCCCGAGCGCCCCTATGTGGACTGCGTGTTCAGGCTGGGCCGGGACACGGGCATCAACCTCCACGGGTCGTTCTGGCGGGGATTGCTCGGCTACGACCTGGGTATCTACAACGGCGAGGGGATGAACCGGAACAATCCCGGCACGGAGCACCTCTACATCGCCCGCCTCATGGTGCAGCCCATGGGCGCCTACCCCTTCTATGAGTCGGACGTCGAATTTCTGCCAAGGCCCAGGATGCTAGTCGCGGCAAGCGTCGCCTTCAACGACGGCCTGGAAAAGCACACCCTCCCTGAGCTCGGCGGCCGGATCGAGGAGCTGGGAGCGAGCGACGTTCTGACGTGCAACGCTTTTCTGGGCATCAAGTACCGGGGCGCCTCGCTTCACGCCGAGTATTACGGCCGCCGGATCGATCCCCATGAGGCCGGCCCAGCCGAATCGGCCCAGGGCTTCTACGTCCAGGCGGGCTGTTTCGTGTGGTCCGACAGGCTGGAGGCGGCCGGCCGGTACGAGTACTTCGATCCGGACACCGACGCCGAGGGCGATCTCCGGCAGGAGTACGGCGCCGGGCTGGGCTGGTTCATCAACCAGCACCGCCACAAGATCCAGGTCGACTATTTCCGGATCAACACGCAGAAGGGATCGACAGGCTCCGAGGACGCGAACCGCGTCCGGGTCCAGTATCACCTCGCTTTTTAGGAAGTTGATAGCACAGGAAATCCAATTTTTTCCGTTAAAGAGTTTAACGCAGAGGCGCAGAGACGCAGAGTTTTGTTTAAGAATCAATTCAGGCCGATAAGCTTAACGATTGTTGATTTCTCAATAATTCGGACCTGTCATTTCGACCGCAGG
Source organism: uncultured Thermodesulfobacteriota bacterium (assembly GCA_964522545.1). Taxonomy (GTDB): domain Bacteria; phylum Desulfobacterota; class DSWW01; order CAZFWM01; family CAZFWM01; genus CAZFWM01. The sequence continues at coordinate 6,650 of CAZFWM010000337.1, read as the reverse complement.
GAGAAATCTTTTCTTTTCAGATTATTCCCTCGACAAAATTTCTCTCTTCGCTCGAAATGACAAAACAATCATACGACATAGGTTTCCTTCTCTTTGCGTCTCTGCGCCTCTGCGTTAAAATAATCTGGGAGTAAAAAAAGTCCGTCCGAAGAGCGATAAGATTATCGTATCGTATCGGATCGATCATGACGATGAAACAGTTGAAACCGATCTTCCTCACAACCGCGATCCTCCTGGTCCTGGCCGCACCGCTGCGCGCCGAGACGCGCCTTCGCATGAGCACCACCACGAGCACGGACAACTCCGGCCTCCTTGCCGTGCTCCTTCCGCCCTTTGAGAAACAGCACGGCGTCAAGGTGGACGTGGTAGCGGTGGGGACCGGAAAGGCCCTGAAGCTCGGAGAGAACGGGGACGTGGACGTGGTCTTCGTTCACGCCCGGGAGGCTGAGGACGAGTTCGTGGCCGGCGGGTTCGGAGTCTACCGAAAAGACGTGATGCACAACGATTTCGTCCTGGTGGGGCCGCAGCATGACCCCGCCGAGATCGGATGGGCCGGCTCCGCGGTGGAGGCGTTCCGGCGCCTGGCGGAGCGGAAGGCCTGCTTCGTCTCCCGGGGTGATGATTCGGGCACACATAAAAAGGAGAAGAAGATCTGGCTCAGTGCGGGTATCACTCCTGATGGGGCCTGGCACATCGAAACAGGACAGGGCATGGGAGTGGTGCTGCAGGTCGCCGACGAGAAGAGGGGTTATGCCCTCTCCGACCGGGGGACCTTCATCGCCTACCAGGGTAAGATCGATCTGGCGGTCCTTTATGAAGGCGATCCGGTCCTTCACAATCCGTACGGGATCATCGCAGTGAACCCGGCCCGGCATCCACACGTGAAACACGACCTGGCGAAAAAGCTAATCGATTTCATAACCGGACCGGAGGGTCAGAAGATCATCGCCGGGTTCAGGCTGAACGGGCGACAGCTCTTCTACCCGGACGCGGTCCCGACTCCCTGATTCCCATGGACTACATTCTTTCTTCCATAGCAGCGGCGTGGGGGCTCCTCACGGACTTCGATCCGGAGGTGTACTTCATCGTCTGGACCTCGCTGCGGATCTCGGTGACCGCCTCGATCCTGGCGGCCCTGGTGAGCGTGCCGGCCGGGCTCGGGATCGCTCTCAGCCGTTTCCGGGGGCGGAAGGCGCTCCTGCTGCTGCTCAACACCCTCATGGCGCTCCCCACGGTCGTGGTGGGTCTCTTTCTGTACGGGCTCGTGGGGAGACAGGGCCCCCTGGGCGGGCTCGGCCTCCTCTTCACCCCGGCGGGGATCGTGATCGGGGAGTTCATCCTGGCGTGCCCCATCATGGTCAACCTCACCATCTCCGCCGTGGAGGGGATGGACCGCAGGCTCTTTCTCACGTGCAAGACCCTGGGGGCAGGCGTGGTCCAGCAGTTCTGGATGGTCCTGCGGGAGGGCCGGTACGGGATCATCGCGGCCGTGGTGGCCGGGTTCGGCCGGGTGATCGGCGAGGTGGGGGTGGCCATGATGCTCGGGGGAAACATCCGGGGCTTCACCCGCACGATCACCACCGCCATCGCCCTGGAGACGAGCAAGGGGGAGCTCGTGCTGGGGCTGGCCCTGGGGATCGTCCTGCTCAGCGTGGCCTTCGCCGTCAACGCGGCCCTCTTCCTGTTGCAGGGGAGGAGTGAATGAACGCCTACTCTCTGCGAGACGTGACCTACAGCTACGGGGGGCCGACCGTCCTGGCCGTACCGGACGCTTCGATTCCGGCGGGCGGGATCACCGCCTTCGTTGGGCCCAACGGGGCCGGCAAGACGACTCTGCTCAATCTGCTCGCCTTCCTCTCGAGCCCAGCGGGAGGGGAGATCCTCTTTTTCGACGAGCCCGTGACCCGGCCACGGATGGGCGCCCAGCGGCGCCGGGTGAGCCTGCTCCTGCAGACCCCGTATCTCTTCCAGACCACGGTCCTCGGAAACATCGAGTGGGGCCTCAAGGTCCGGGGCCTCGAGGCGCGGGAACGGCGGCGCCGGGTGGGATACGCCGTTGAGCGTATGGGGCTCTCCGGGTACGAGCAGAGGCACGCACGCACCCTGTCCGGAGGCGAGGCCCAGCGGCTCGCCCTGGCACGCATCCTGGCCCTGGAGCCGGAGGTGCTTCTCCTGGACGAGCCGATGAGTCACCTGGACGACGAGAGCCGGGCGCGCATCGAGGAGACGCTCCGGGAATGGGTCGCGGACCGGGACGCCACGGTCCTGCTCAGCACCCACGACGTCTCCCGGGCCTACAGGCTCGGAGCGTCCATCCGGCGCCTCGAGAACGGAGCGCTCCGAGAGGCGGACGCGGACAATGTGTTCCGCGGTCGCCCCGTTCCGGGCGAGCCCGGCGTGTTCGATACCGGAAAGGTCCGGCTCATCGTGCAGCCCCTGCCCGGGAGCGCGCGCTGCGTGCGCATCAGCCCGAGAGAGGTCGTGCTTTCGCGCGAGGCCTTCACCAGCTCGGCCAGAAACAATCTGCCCGGAACCGTGGTCCGCACGGAGATGATCGACGAGATCGAGGTCCTGGTGACCCTGGACTGCGGCGAGCCGATCGTCGCCGTGATCACCAAACACTCACTCCGGAAGCTCGGCTTTGCGGCCGGAACACCCGCCATCGCCTCCTTCAAGGCCAGCGCCATCATTGTCTGCTAGATCGGCAAAAATATCGGCAATAATATTTGGTCTTGAAACTTTATGTCTTTAATATTACATTATAACGTGCAAGAGAAAGATCGGCACGGATTGGCCTGACAATGACAGGAACCATTGAATATATTACCGAGATGGAGCCTATGTTGCCCGAGGAGGGGCGACTGGAGCTGGAGGACCTGGCGTTCGACCTGGCGCAGAAGGCCGGCTTGTTTTCATCCACCCTCCAACCGGAGGTGAGGGTAACCGTCGGCAACATCGTACGCTCCATGAACTGCTACTACAGTAATCTCATCGAGGGTCATAATACCCACCCCCGCGACATCGACCGAGCCTTGGAGGACAAGTTCGCTTCAGACACCACAATACGTGAACTCCAGAGAGAAGCCCGCGCTCACATCGAGGTGCAGAAAATGATCGATGCGGGCGAGGCCCCGAAAAATATTGTTTCGAGGGAGTTCATTCTGTGGATTCATCGCGAGTTCTGCGAACGTCTCCCGCAAAGCATGCTTGTGGTGACCAATCCCGATACAAAGGAGGAGATCGAAATCATCCCCGGGATGTTCCGCGACGGCTACGTCAGCGTCGGGAGCCATGTCCCGCCCGCGCCCGAGTTCCTGGAGAGATTTCTTGCCCGGTTCGAAGAAGCATACACACCTGAGCGCCTGTCCAAGGTGCGACAAGTGGTTGCCGCGGCGGCCGCTCACCATCGTCTTTTGTGGATTCACCCATTCTTCGACGGCAACGGCCGCGTAGCCCGGCTCCTGTCCCACGCTTACTTCCGCCAAATCGGGGTGGGTAACAGCCTGTGGTCCGTTTCGCGCGGACTGGCTCGAAATGACATCCGGTACAAGAGCCGCCTGGCGCAGGCGGATGAGAAGCGCCGGAGCGATCTGAACGGCCGGGGTAGCCTGTCCGCTCGAGCATTGAGCGATTTCTGTAAGTTTTTCCTGGAGATCTGTATCGACCAGGTGGAATACATGGCATCGATCCTGGAGCCGTCCGAGCTTCTCCGTCGCATTGAGCTTTACTGCTCCGACGAGATCAGTGCCGGCAACCTCCCGCAAGGGTGCTTCCAGTTACTGCGCGAGGCTCTTCTCGCCGGTGAATTCCGTCGTGGAAAGGCCGCCGAAATTTCGGGCTATAAGGATCGCAAGGCACGCAGCGTCCTCAATACCCTGGTCAAGAAGGGATTGCTCATTTCCGCAACGCCCAAAGCGCCCGTCCGACTCGGCTTCCCCCTGGACGTTCTTGAACGCTGGCTGCCGAAGCTATATCCGGCGTAGGGTGGCCGCATATGTCCGCCCTGATCAGGCGACCATGCGGAAAGGACCGATACATGGGGCGGCCCCCCGCAGTGACCAATTAGAACCCAACCGTAATCTGGAATGTCGCAATGCTGTGGTTATCTCTGGCAGGGGTCGCTTCTTCCTGGTCCACATATGTGTAGTCCGCGCTGATCTTGGCGTTGTGGCCCTTTATGAAGTAATTGAGCCCTCCGCTCCAGTAGCTCGTATTCGGTTTTGCCTCTACAAGCACTCCTTCGTACCGCACATAGGGCTGGACGCGCCCCGGGCCGATTCGCCAGGGCAGGAGGTATCCGGTCTGGACGAACCAGTCCTCGCCGTCGTCGTCGGCCGCAAGGTTCGAGAAGTTGGTCGTCTGCGTACAGTTCTGGATGTGGATGTAGGCCGCCTCCGCCGTGACCGCACCGCCCCCCACGGGGTGGTCGAAGAAGAGATCCGCCGTCCAGACCCAGTTGTCCTGGTCCTCGCGGCCGCCCAGGGTGAGCCCGTGCTGCGTATCCAGGCCGAAGCCGAGGCTCAGGACCTTTTTCTCGCCGAGGTAGGTGCCCTTGTGGAACCAGCCCTTTTCCGGCTCCAGCAGGTTGAGGGCGAGCCGGCCCGCGAATCGAAGGGCGTCATCCGGGTTGGCATCCCCCTCGACCCCCTCGGATACCATGAGACGATACTGGAGGCGCCCGTCCAGGGGGTTGCCCCACAGCACGACCCCGTCGTCCCGGCCCACCTTGCCGGCATAAAAGATGTTTCCCCGCACGCCCCCCTGGAGAAAGGGCAGGTCGTTGGTCAGCAGGGCCTTGGTCGAGGTCGTGCCGTAGTTCCGGGTGAGGGGGATATACATCCGGCCCACCTGGATATTGAAGGCCTCATGGATCCGGAGGGTCACCCAGATGTCGCGAAAGGCGACACCGCTTCCGAGACCGACCGAGGGCCTGTCCAGGCCGTCCTGGCCGATCCTGTCCGCGGCGATGTGTGTGAAGAAGTCGACATATTGTGTCACAGAGCCCTTCACGTTCAGGTAGGCCCGGCGGACCATGAAGTCGTGGAGGGCCCTGTCGCCCAGCCCGTCGCCGTCGCTGTCCTTGCCGTCCTCCACGTATTGATACCAGGCCTGCGTCCAGAACCCGATCTCGCCCTTGGCATGTTTGGCAATCTGGAACTCGAACCCTGCCCGGGCAGGGCCTGCCATTGTGCAGGCGAGCACGATCGAAACGAGCACGATTCCCAATTCACTCATCCTTGTCCGAATTTTCATTGAAAACCTCCCTGTTCCCGGTTCAATGGCGTCTTTGAAGATCCGATTCTTGCTGGCCATTGTGTCTATTCCTCTGTGGGGATTCTTGTCAACCCGGGGGGGGGCTGATTCGTGAGGGCCAGTGATTCGGCTTCCCCCCTGGCTACATCCGGCGTGCCCTATGGTACAATTCGCCAAGAGTGACAATCTAATCAAAAGGAGCCTCCATGGACGTCGAAGCGATCCGGTCCCAGATACTCGCCACGCAAAAGACCTGCTACCTAAACACCGGCTGGTCCGGGCCGTCGCCCCGGGTCGTCACCGAGCAGATTCGGGAGTGGATGGAGTACGAGAACGCCGAGGGCCCGACGGCGTGGCCGGTGCTGCAGGAACAGCAGAAGCTCCTGGGCCGGGCCCGGGGGGCCTTGGCGGACCTCATCGGTGCGGCCCCGGAGGAGGTCACCCTCGTCCAGAACACCACCGAGGGGCTCAACATCGTGCTCAACGGCATGGAGTGGAGCGAGGGCGACGAGGTGGTTACCTGCGGCCTCGAGCACCCTTCGGTCCTGGTGCCAGCCTTTTTCCTGGGTCGGCGCCAGGGTGTGGAGGTCAAGGTTCTGGAGATCTCCCCTCAGGACGGGAAGGAAGTCGTGCTCGAGCGGTTCGACGAGGCGGTCGGTCCCCGCACGCGCCTGATCTTTCTCAGCCACGTCCAGTACTCCTGCGGGTTGCGCATGCCTGTGCGAGAGCTGGCGGAGATGGCCCACCGGCGCGGGCGGGCTCTATGTGCGCGGGGATCTCATCCCGGAGCTGCGGCCCTGGAAGGTCTCACACCACGCCGTGAAGGGCCACGGCTCGGGCGGGAACATCATTCCCCTCATCGACGATATCGAGAAGTTCGAGATGACCACCACGAGCGCTCCCCTCTGGGCCGGCCTGGTGGCCGCCATCCGGTTTATCCGGGAGATCGGGGTCGATCGGATCGAGGCGCGCACCCGGGCCCTGGGCGCCTATGCGGCCGAAAAGCTGGCCGAGGTGCCGGGGGTCGCGGTGACGAGCCCCCTGGCGCCCGAGACCCGATCCGGGCTCGTGACCTTCACCGTGGACGGCACGGAGCCGAAGGCCGTGGTCAAGCACCTCTGGGAGCGGGGCCGTGTCGTGGCCCGCTGGATCGACCGGCCCGCCGGCGTGCGGCTCACTACGGCCCTCTTCAACACCGAGGAGGAGCTGGAGACCGTGGCGGGACTGGTGGGGGAGATGGCAGGCAGTTAGAGTACTCTCATCGCCACATCTACGCGGCTTGCGTAGATGTGGCGAGTGATATCAAAAGCTATAAGCCCTCCTCCAATCCGTCATTCCCGCGAAAGCGGGAATCCACAATTGAGCACATTTACTGGGTTCCCGCTCCCCGCTTTCGC
>CAZFWM010000336.1:0-8073 GCA_964522545.1 uncultured Thermodesulfobacteriota bacterium | reverse complement strand
TTGTACGCTTAAAGAGGCAGAGCACCTGAAAAGTTCTGTTCCGAGGCGGAACCTCGGAACGAGAGGAAAGACAGTGCCTCGAAACGAGGGAAAAAAGGCTCGAAATCACAAAAAAGGAAGGGATCATGATGTCGCTCAGAGCTGTTATCCGTCAAGATAAAAGCCCCGCTATCATCCTCACTCTCTGCCTCTCCCTGGCCCTCGTCCTTCTCGCCCCCGCGCCGACCCGCGGCGATTATCACGCGGCCGACACTATCCTCCTCTCCCCGTCGGAGTACGGCCACGAACCCTGGGGCGCGGCCTTCGATCCCCTGCAGGGCCTTGTCTACGTGGCCGACCTCCCGGAGCCGGGAAAGGTCACCGTCATCGACGCGGCCACTCACGCCATCGTCGACCACATCGAACTCTCCGGCCTGTACGCCCACGGGATCTGCGTGAACGACCGCACAGGCCGGGCCTATGTGGCCAACTACGGCACGGACGACGTCTCAGTGATCGACACGGTCGCGGCCGAGGAGATCGACACCATCGACGTGGGGGACACGCCCCGGGCCGTGTGCGTGAACCGCACCACCGACCGGATCTATGTTACCCGGGTCTACGACGGCGCCCTCACGGTGATCGACGGCGGAACCCTCGAAGTCCTCGGCTCCGTGGACGTGGGGGACTACCCGTACGACGTGGCCGTCAACGAGGAGACCGGCCGGATCTACACTGCCAACTGCAGCTCCTGGGACGTCTCGGTCGTGGACGGCGCCACGGGCCTCGTCATCGACACGATCGACGTGGGCCGCTATCCCTGCGGGGTCTGCGTGAACGAGGCGACCAACCTGATCTATGTGACGAACCGGGACGACGGAACCGTCTCGGTTATCCACGGGGTGACCCACGACGTGGTCGACGTGATCGGCGTGGGCCTCGATCCTCACGTCATCGCCGTAAGCCCTGAAACCGGCCGGATCTATGCCGCGAACGCCGGGAGCGACACGGTCTCCGTGATCGACGGCTACCCCGACGCCGTCGTGAGGACCGTACATGTAGGCAGGAATCCCGTGGGCGGCATCTGCATCGACCGGGCCGCAGACGAGATCTACGTGACCAACTACGACAGCGACGACGTCTCGGTGATCGACGGCCGCACCGAAGAAGTGGCCGCCACGATCCAGCTCGGCTTCTACCCGAGGGAGCTGAGCGTGGACCCCGACGCCCGCCGCATCTACGTCTCGAACGGGAAGGGCAACGACCTGGCCGTCATCGAGGGCACGGGCATCCACGGGCACGGCGTGGTCCCCGCTCTCCCGTGGACGATCACCAAGGCCGAGGTCGGCTACAGCCCGGGCCCGAGCGCCCTCGACCTCGACGCGGGACGGCTCTATCTCCTCATGCCGGACCGGGACGAGCTCCTCTCGCTCGACACGATCACCGGCGCCCTCCTCGCAAAGACCCGAACCGGCCACGGTCCCACGGGCGTGGCCGTCAACACCGTGACCCGGCGCATCTACGTCACCCACTCGGAGACCATGGAGGTGCGGATCTACGACTCGGACACCCTGGCCCCTGTCGCCGCCATTTCGACCTCCTTCGAGACCCTCGACGTGGCGGTGAACGAGACGACCGACAAGATCTTCGTCACCATGTGGATGGGTCTTCTCCTGGTGATCGACGGCGCCACCCACACGATAATCGACTCGGTCTATCTGCACGGATTCTGCGAGCCCAAAGGCGTGGCCGTGAACGAGGTGACCGACAAGGTCTACGTGGCGGGCCTCAACTGCAACGTGGCCTGGGTCGTGGATGGGACGTCCCACGAGATCCTGACCCAGCTCCCCCTCGTCACTTTCCCCGGCGGGATCGGCGTGAATCCCGTCCTCAACCACGCCTTCGTCTGCACCGGGAACTTTCTCACCGTGATCGGGAAAGACCACACCATCATCCAAGAAGTGAAGGCCCCAGTGCCGCTCTCCCATGGGTCGGCCGATCCCTCGCGCGCGCAGGTCGTGGCCACATCATTTCAGGAGAGGAGCGTTGTGGTGTTCCAGTCCTGCACGGACGCAGATGACGACGGGTACTCGCCAGAAGGGCAATACTGCGGTCCCGCCGACTGCGACGACGCCGACCCGGACGTGAATCCCGGCGTGGTCGAGGGCCCGCCGGAGAGCCGCCTCTGTGGAGACGGGATCGACAACGACTGCGACGGCCTCGTCGACCGCCTCGACCCGGGGTGCAGCTCTTGCTTTGTTGCGTCGGCCATTTGACTTACCGGCACTCGGTCCGCAACTTCATGAATTATTGCCTTTCGGGCGGACTTTTGATCTCTGACAATTCAAACCTTTCGTTATATAAATTCACCACAGAGGACACAGAGAGCACAGAGAAAGAAAGAGTTTGATTGCATTCATTCTCTCTCTGTGACCTCTGTGTTCTCTGTGGTTGAAAAAATCTTTTTCATATGCTCCACGAATTTTTTCTCTGCGCCTCTGCGTCTCTGCGTTAAACTCTTTAAACGGAAAAAATTGGATTTTCTATGCGATTAAAATAGAGCGCACAGCGTCCGCCAACTTGTTGTCAATTCCATGCTTCCCTGATATCCTTCCGGCCAAAGTAGATCCTGTTCTCTCATTCACTCTTCCCGACCAGAAGATCCGGAGACGCCCCAGATGAAAATCCTCTTTGCCTGTAAGGAGTTTCCCCATGCCAAGGTGATCGGCGGGCCGATCATCATCCACAACCGTCTCAAGTATTTCTCGAAGAACCACGAGGTCTCGCTTGCCGCGTTCATCCGGGACGAGGAGCGCCAGTACATCCCCACGGTGGAGCCCTTCTGCAAGGACCTGCGCCTCGTTTCGTTCCCGAAGAAGCGCCCCCTCGGCCGGGCCCTTTACGACTTTCTCTTCTCGCCGGTGCCCCACTACTTCCTCATGACCTACAACTCCCCCGAGATGCACGACACCATCGCCGCCATGGTCGCCCGTGACCACTACGACTTCGTCATCGGCGAGTACTCCGCCATGGGCCAGTTCATCCACAAAAATCCCAAGCTCCCCCCGGTCCGCCGGATCGTCTCGGTGCACGAGTGCTACTACCTGGCCCGCTCCATGGCCTTCCGCCACGACCGGTTCAGCCTGTCCGGCGCCCGGGAGCTAATCCACCTCAAGGGCCTCAAACAGTACGAGATGGCCATGTACCGGGCCGCTGACAAGGTCCTCACCCTCACGCCCGAGGGGAAGGAGGAGCTGCTGGAGATCGACCCCGACCTCGACATCGGCGTGGTCCCCCACGGAGTGGACGTGGACTACTTCTCCTTCACGGACCCGGAGGAGAGCGAGCCGAGCATCGTCTTCGTGGGCAACTATCCCCACTACCCCAATGTGGACGCGGTCCTCTATTTCCACCAGGAGATCTGGCCCCGGATCAAGGAGAAATATCCGGACATCAAGTTCTACGTGGTCGGCCGGGAGCCCACTCCCGAGATCCGGGCCCTCGCCTCCGAGGGGAACATCATCGTCACCGGCGAGGTGGACGAAGTCCTCCCTTATCTGAAGAAGGGGAGGCTCTTCATCTGCCCGGTCCGACTGGGCGGCGGGTTCCGCGGCAAGATCCTCGAGGCCATGTCCGTGGGGAGGCCCGTGGTCTCCACGGCCCTGGGGGCCGAGGGCGTGCCGGTGAAGAACAGAGAAAACATTGCGGTAGCCGACGACCCGGCTGGCTTTGCCGCGGCCGTGATCGAGCTGCTGGGAGACAAGGCGATGTACGGCAAGATCGCCCGCAACGCCAGGGCCCTGGTGGAGGAGAAGTACGCCTGGGCCAGAGGGGTGGAGGTGATGGAGGGGATCCTCGAAGAGATGATGAAGACAAAGCCGAAGCCGCACCCTTTCGGCTGACTGCTGACAGCTGTTCGCTGACAGCTAAAAAAAAGGAGACGATCATGAAGGCGACCATGGCGATCCCGAGCTACTGGGGCCGCCCCAGAGAACAGGGCTGGCAGGAAGGCGATCGGGTCTTCGATCACCCCACGCCCCTGGACGAAGAGGGGACCCTGCGCCGGGCGGTGGAGAGCATCGAGATCCTGGAGAACAAGGACTTCAACCTGGTGGTTATCGGGGCGGCCACGTCCCCCGACATCGCAGCGGCCGTGGAGGAGAAGATCTCGGCGATCCTGGGGGAGGCCCGGGCCGGCGTGGAGGTGCTCGTCTTCAGTCGATCCCACCTGGATAAGGTCCGCGACCATCTCGGCGCGACGGGCAGGGGGGAGCTCGCCGGGCTCCTGAGCCTGGGCGGATACTCCAGCATCCGCAACCTGTGCGTCCTTCTCCCCCACCTGCTGGGGTCCGAGGCCGCGGTCCTCATCGACGACGACGAGATCTTCGAGGACCCGGCCTTCATGGACAAGGCGCTGGCCCACGTGGGCCGGGAGATCGAGGGCCGGCGCGTGCCCGCCGTGGCCGGCTACTACCTCAACCCGGACGGAGACTACATGCTCAACCGGGAGGCGCTCCCCTGGATGACGTACTGGAACAAGATCGGCTCCATGAACCGGGCCTTCGCCTCCTTCATCGGCGCCGGGCCGAGGATCAAGGAAACCCCCTTTGCGTTCGGGGGCAACCTGGTCATCCACCGCGAACTCTTCACCGAGGTCCCCTTCGACCCGGGCGTGCCGCGGGGCGAGGACATCGACTTCCTGATGAACGCCCGCATGTTCGGCCACTCGACCTTCATCGACCGGGAGCTCGCAATCAAGCACGATCCCCCTTCAAAGTCGCATCCCAAGTGGATGCAGGTGCGCGAGGACATCTACCGGTTCGTCTTCGAGAAGGCCAAGCTGGACGCCCAGGAGGAGATGCCCGGCATGCGGCTCCTCCGGGCCGAGGCCCTCGATCCGTATCCCGGGGAGTTCCTTGGGGATGACCTGGAGGAGATGATCTTCCGGTCCAACTCGATGCTGGCTATGGACTACCTCATGGCGGGGGACACCCGGGGGGCCGGCGAGTGCATGCGAAATATCCACCTGGCATCCCACGATGCACTGCCCCGGACGAATCCCTTTAAGGATCTCCTCATACTGCAGAGGGCGTGGAGAGAGCTCATGGCCTACTTCTCAGACGAAGAGAACGCCCGAGCCGTCCGCGACCTGATCGGCTGGCCTTCCGGAGGCGCATGATGAATGATGGTCGAGTGACGATCCTGGCCACCTATGCCGCCTACATGGTGGGGCTCGTCTGCATCGGCCTCTGGGCCGACCGCCGGTACGGCCGCACCTATAAGGGATTTCTCTCGGCCGACTCCTCGCTGGGGGCCTGGGTGAGCGCCGTGAGCGCCGCGGCCAGCTCCGAGAGCGCCTGGGTGATGCTCGGCCTCTCCGGCCTGGGCTACACCAAGGGCCTCGCCGCTTACTGGGCTTCCCTCGGGTGCGTACTCGGCTTTGTCTGCAGTTCCCTGTGGGTGATCCGCCAAATCCGTCGCGATGCGGGCCGGCTCGGCGCCATCACCGTGACCGACTACATCGAAGCGCGCCTCGGCGACGATCTCCGGTTGCTCCGCACCCTCTCGGCCGCGGTCATTATCTTCTTCATGATGTGCTACGTGGTGGCCCAGTTCGTGGGGGCCGGAAAGCAGATGGCGGGGATGGGCCTGATGAGCTACGAAACCGGTGTCGTCCTCGGCGCCGCGATCATCGGCGTCTACGTGGTTCTGGGCGGGTACGCGGCGGTCTGCTGGACCGACCTCATCCAGGGGCTCCTCATGGCCGCCGTGACCCTCATCTTCCCGCTCATAGCCCTGGCCAAAGTGGGGGGGCTGTCCGTGGCCGCCGCCGCCCTGAGGCAGGAGGGGCTCGGGCTGCTCCCGGGTGCGGAGGGGCTTACCTGGGCGGCCATCGGCTTCATCGTCGGCCAGCTCGGCATCGGGATCGGCTACCCCGGGATGCCCCACTTCGTGATGCGGTTCATCACGATCAAGGGGGACCGGGAGGCCCGCAACGCCGCCTTCATAACCGTGGGCTGGTCCCTGGTGGTGCTCTTCGGCGCCGCAAGCCTGGGTATCCTCGGCCGGATGCTCCTGCCTGACCTGGCAGACCCGGAGCACGTCCTCCCCGCCTTCACCAAGGCCTTCCTCCACCCGGTCGTGGCCGGGGTGGTGCTCGCCGCCATCACGGCGGCCATCATGAGCACCGCCGACTCCCAGCTCATGATCTCGGCTACGGCCGCCATCCATGATCTCTGGTACCGGCTGCGCCGGGGGGCCAAGCCGGACGGGCGGCGAATGATCGTCCTCACCCGGGCGGTGATCGGGGCGATGGCGCTCGTGGCTATTTTTTTTTATGTTTTGGAGACCAGGGAGATCTACACATTCGTGCTCTTCGCCTGGGGGGCCCTGGGCGCGGCTTTCACGCCGGTCATCCTTCTCTGCCTCTACTGGAGGCGCTTCAATCAGTGGGGCGCCCTGGCCTCCTTCATCGTAGGGCCGGTCACGGTGCTGGTCTGGAAGCTCGTACCCGGACTCTCGGACAAGCTTTACGAACTGGTTCCGGCCGCCGCCCTCAGCACCCTGGCCGCCGTGGCGATCACTCTGGCGACTTCGAGTCCAAAGACAGAATCCGTGGCGGATCCGTTGGATTAGCCGGCTCATCCGAATTCGCTTTGTATTAGAAATATGCTATAATTGCGCCAGTACGATCGAGGAAACACTCTGCTCTGTCGAGCGAAGGAGGGGTCCCATGAAAGCCGAGCGAATGATCCGATCCGCTGGAAGCGGATGCTTCACGCCGGGCTGGCTGGTCGCATGTCTGCTTGCCGCGGCGTTGGTGATTCCCTTCTGGTGCCGGCCCGCGATGGCCCTGATCGGCCCGGACTGGTATGCCTACAAGATGCTCAATTACTCCGTGGGAGAGAGCCCCGGGGTGACCGTGCAGGAGCCGGTCGACAACCCCTCGGGCTCGGGATCCGTCATCCGCATCACCGTGGAGAATCAGTGGAGGCGGCTCGCTCTGGCCACCATCCTCAGAGAAGAAGTTATCGCGACGGCGGTCGAGGTGGTCGATCCGGGTGGAGCGGTCGAGCCTCCCTTCGAGATCTTCGGCTCGGAGCTCACACAGCAGACCATCATCAAGCTGCTCTATCTGGTGGCCTTCCGCGACAATCCCTACTTCCACTCCGTCGAGGTCGGGATGGGCTTCTTCCCGTCGGTCTACTTCATCACGACGGCGGCCGTGGTTCAGTTCTTCATCGACGACCTGAGCGATTTTTACGGCATGGGAACATTCGTCGCGGAGGAGTGCTTCTGGGAGTGTCTCAGGACTCCGATCGGCAGCATCGAGATCAGCACGAGCACCGAGCTCATCGCGGGACGGTAGGGGCGGACCGATGTGCGCCCTTCCGGTCACATGAAGGAAAGAGGGCCGACACACAGGTCGGCCTCTACATTTCGCAGTATGCGGCGCCCTTCTTAGCCTTCTTCCCTCATATTGAAGGTGAACATGTAGTTGTCGTTTTTTTCCGGAACGTTGATCGTCTCTATTAATTCCCTCCCTCCATATCGTACCAATATCGTGTACTCTCCCGGCTCCATGTAAAAGAAAACGCCTTGATCTCTATCCTTCTGGTACTTCCCCACTCCTTTTTCCTTCACGTAAACCTCGGCCATGTGGGCAATAGATGATCCATCATAGACAAAGAACTCTACGTAGCTGGTCTTGGGAGCCAGATCAAATGTCATATCCACCCGGCGGCCCATTTTCACCGCCACCGGCTGGGACATCTGGTAGTTGCCTATCTGGTTGTTTCCAAATCGCGACATGATTATCCCGTAAAGATACACATGATATTTTCTCGACGGCAACCACTTGAACAGAGCGGTCCTGGCAACCATGGACTTCTCATATTTCGAGCCGATTTTCGCGCGCCGGGAATACTTCTTCTTCCGCTCGATCTCTGATTTGAGTCGGTTCTTAATCTTGGTAAGGTCCTCGTTGGACTTCTTGCTCACCTTTATGCAAAAAAATGTTTCCACGTCCTCGTCACCGCTCTCCTGGTCGATGACCACCATGAGCTCCCCGCTTTTTACGAGAAAATAGCCCTT
>CAZFWM010000335.1:0-8138 GCA_964522545.1 uncultured Thermodesulfobacteriota bacterium | reverse complement strand
AATAAAATGAAAGCTTCTATAAAAATCACGTAAATGAAGTCATATCGTAATTTGACATACAAAAAAATCGTGGATGTTGCGAGCGAAGTCCTTGCTGTGAATTCAGGCTGAAAGCGCGGTTGTTAAATCATCGCCCTTCGGGCGAGCTAATGAGCTCAATTGCTCCTGGGGTTGACACCCCAGGCTACATGACCTGATCCCTTCGGGGTCAATTGGATTTCCTATCGGATGTACTTACTGGAAGCGGTTCAAATAGCATTGTTGGCGATCTATTTCGCCATTTTCGCGGTCCTCTCGGTCATCGGGTTGCACCGCTATTTGCTCGTCTATCTGTACTACAAATACAGCGACCGCCACCTCGACTCGCCCGCCCCGACCGACGACCGCCCCTTTGTCACCGTCCAGCTGCCGATCTACAATGAGGCCTATGTAGCGGAGCGACTCATCGAGGCTACCAGCCGCATGGACTGGCCGGCCGGTCGGCTCGAGATCCAGGTGCTTGACGATTCCACCGACGAGACGTGTGCGATTGCGGCCCGCTGCGTGGAAAGGCTCCGCGGGGAGGGGCACGACATCCACTACATACACCGCCGGGATCGACGGGGCTATAAGGCCGGCGCCCTCGACGAGGGGCTCCGGAAGGCCCGCGGCGAGCTCATCGCCATCTTCGACGCCGATTTCGTGCCGACGCCCGAATTTCTCCGGCGCACAGTGCCCCATTTTTCAAATCCGGCCGTCGGGATGGTGCAGGCGCGCTGGGACCACATCAACCGGAACTTCTCCCTGCTCACCCGGGTACAGTCCATGATGCTCGACGGCCACTTCGTCATCGAGCATGGGGCACGCCACCGGTCCGGCCGGTTCTTCAATTTCAACGGCACGGCCGGCATCTGGCGGCGGGACTGCATTGCCTCCGCCGGCGGGTGGGAGCACGACACCCTGACCGAGGACCTCGACCTGAGCTACCGAGCCCAGATGCGCGGATGGAAGTTCATCTTCCTCCCGGATGTCACGGTGCCCGCCGAGATCCCCGTAGAGGTCAACGGCTTCAAGACCCAGCAGCACCGCTGGGCCAAGGGATCGATCCAGACGGCCCGCAAGCTGCTACACCCGATCTTGAAAAGCCCGCTCCCCACCTCGATCAAGGCCGAGGCATGCTTCCACCTCCTCAACAACCTGGCCTACCTCCTCATGGCCCTGTTGGCCGTGATCCTCTATCCCTGTATCCTGGCCCGATTCAATCTCGGCTGGTCCCGGGCGGCCATCATGGTGTGCGACTTCATCGTGCTTTGCTGTGCCACTGTTTCGGTGTGCGCCTTCTACATCGCCTCCCAGCGCGAATCCAGCCCCAAATGGTGGCGCCGGATCGCGTGCCTGCCCGCCCTTCTCTCCCTGGGCATCGGCATCTCGGTGAATAATGCCAAAGCCGTCCTGGAGGCGCTTTTCAAAGTGGAGTCGACCTTCCGGAGAACCCCCAAATTCCGCATCGAGGGCCGAGGGGAAACATGGAGGCACAAGAAGTACCGCGGGGATCGCATGCCCCTGGCCTACCTGGAGCTGGCCCTGGGGATCTACTTCCTCTTCACTACGGCCTTCGCGCTCCGGCAGGGCCTCTATCTGACCGTTCCCTTCCTCCTCCTCTTCCTCTTCGGCTTCCTGTACATCGCGCTCCTTTCGCTCTTTCAGCGCCCCACATGGTCGGCCCCGTCCGCGCGGTAGTTTGGAGGGTGCGGGTGATCTCGATCGTTGTACCCATGCTCGACGAAATCGACACGATCGCCGACTTCCTGCGTCGGCTGCACGACCAGGCTCCGGGAGCGGAGATCATCGTGATCGACGGCGGAAGCTCGGATGGGAGCCCTGACGTCGCGGCTTCTATTCCGGGAATCGTCCTTGCCCGCGGAACTCGAGGGCGGGGATCCCAGCTCGCAGCGGGCGCACGCCTCGCCGCCGGCAACAAGCTCGTCTTCCTCCACGTGGACACGCGGCTCGACCATGGATGGCCCGGCGAAGTCGAAGACATCCTTTCCCGGCCTGAGGTTTCGGCAGGCGCCTTCCGCTACCGGATCGACTCGGCCCGACCCAAATATCGCCTCATCGAAAAAGGCGTGGGATTGAGAAACCGCCTCCTTCAGCTCCCTTACGGCGACCAGGGCCTTTTCATGCTGAGGTCATTGTACGACCGGGTGGGGGGCTACAGGGAGTGGCCCATCATGGAAGATGTGGATCTGGTGCGGCGACTCAGGCGGGAGGGGCGCATCGCCATAGCCCGAGCGACGGCCACCACCTCCCCGAGAACCTGGGAGCGCAACAGCGCGGCCTTCGGTGTTTTACGAAACTGGATCCTCGTCGTCCTTTACTTCTGCGGGGTCCCTCCATCCCGGCTGGCCCGGTACTACGGCCGGAGACGGGCGAGAACGGTTGGAACATCATGAAAACAACAGAGCCACATGTCGATCTCCACGGCCGCGATCTCCTTCTCATCTTCGTAAAATATCCAGAGCCGGGCCGGGTGAAGACCCGGCTCGCCGCCGCTATCGGACCTGAGCACGCCGCCCGGATCTACAAAGCTCTAGCCGAACGAGTTGTCTCTTCCGTATGCCGGGGGCCGGAGAGCTACAGTACGGCGCTCTGCTATGATCCGCCCGGCAGCAGAGACGCCTTTGTAGCCTGGCTCGGCAGGCACACGATCATGCTTCCGCAGCGGCCGGGTGATCTGGGCGAGCGCCTTGCCTCGGCCTTCGAGTGGGCCTTCTCGAGCGGCGCGGGGAAGGTCGCGGCGATCGGCACCGATTCCCCCGGCGTGGACCGATCGGTCCTATTGACGGCGTTTTCCTTCCTCGATTGCAGCGACCTCGTCCTGGGTCCCTCCGAGGACGGAGGATATTACCTTATCGGCCTTCGGCGCCCCTGCCCGGCCATCTTCGACGACATCCCGTGGAGCAGCTCGAAGGTCCTGGAGACAACTGTGGCTACCGCGGACCGCCTGGGCCTCACTCCCAGTCTCCTTCCTGTGCTCCCGGACATCGACACGGCTGAAGACCTCCAACGCCACTTTGATTCGGTAAAAAAACTATTGTAAACCCTGACCCTTCAGCTCTCTGGAATTATCGTTTCTCCCACGCCACTTTTCTTCCAACATGACTCACGGATGTTTGTCGACAAACAAAATCTCCGGTACCAATCATTTGTTACTACACGCGTTTCTTGTTGACTTTTAGCTGTGCTTCTTGTTATACATGTTGAAGTATACGATTTTTAAGAGATCACAACCAATACTCGAAGAATTATTTTCCAGTGGAAACCATATACGCAATTATCAGTTACTAGTAACAACTCGATCGCGAAAGGAGGCTTCCAATGCCGCAGACAGTCTATTCAGAACTTAAAAAGCTCTTCTCTCTGGCGGATATCATAACGTCGCTGGAGAAGAAAGTGGGATCCTTTGATGCCCAGCTTTCAAAGATCCGGAACGATATCAGTGACCTGAGTAACAAGGTATCTCAGATTGGATCGAGACAGACAGGGAAGCTCCCTTCTGCTCGAAAATCCACCCGAAAAGCCCAACCATCGCTTCAGAGTGTTGTCGCCTCTGTCCTTAAAGCGAAGAAAAATCCCATGAAGATAAAAGAGATCGAGGAGGCGGTCGTCAAAGGGAAACTTTACATAAGCGGCAGCAAGAATTTCCGGGAAACCCTTCGGGTCATGATCTACACGAACAAAAAGAAGCTGTTCAAGAAGGTCGGGCCCGGTATTTTTACCCTGGCTTCCTCAAAAAGCCCCGGAAAGATTAAAACTCAAGGCAAGGAACCCCGTGAGGCCAAACAACTTACTCTGGTGGGCGCGATTCAAGCTGTCATGGAAAAGAAAAAATCTCCAATGAGCGTAAAGGAGATCGAAGAGGCCATTCTCAAAGCAAAGATCTATAAGACAAACAGCCAGAACTTGGGCAAGATGGTCCAGGTCAATCTGTACAGGGATACGAAGAAGCGTTTTGTAAAGGTGCAGCCGGGTCTGTTTGCCATGGCCTCACCCAAAGAAACAAAACCCGCTGCCAAGAAAAAAGCTACTCCTAAGAAGAAGGCTACTCCTAAGAAGAAAGGTGCAAAACCTGCAGCAAAGAAAAAGAGAGGACCTGCAAAAAAAAGGGTTGCCAAAAAGGCAAAAAAATAAGCGCTTCTTATAGCGTTGTTGGTCAACGGGAATTCGGGGGACACCATACTTAATTCAGTGTTCGTCCAGCGTGCCTATAACAGTATGAATTAAGTATGGTGTCCCCCGAATTCCGTTGACTGTAGACTATTACATCTTGTCGAGGAGCTCTACCTTCTTCCTCTGATACTCTTCCTCCGTGATCAGCCCCTCTTCCCGCATTACCTTTAGCGCTCTTAGCTTCTCGATAATTTCGTCGGTTCGTGCACCTTCCTCCACGCCCGCCTCTCCGGGTCCGGCCTCTTCTCTCTCTTCCACTGCCCCTTCATCGTCCTGAACCTGCTCCACGGCGCTTTCTCTTCTCCCCTCGAGCCGGTCGATCCGTAGCAGATCTATGACGATCCAGTTCTTGCTGCTCCCAGAATAAGATCGTTTGCCCGATTCCAGGCGCTGGGCCGGGCCTGAGACGAGTTTCCAGTCGCGCCCCGGAGAGTAGGAGCTCCCATCGGTCCTACCCGCCCCATCCGGCAGGAACTCGTCCTTTAGCTGAAGAAAGATGATGTGAAGCTCATCCCCCTTGCAGAAGGCTTCCGCCGTCGTAGTGACGTCGTGTGCGAAAATGAGTTGCTTGAAGCGCTCCACCACGGCGAATCGGATGCGCTCCACGTCACTCGCCCTTCGAAAGGCCTCGGCGATCGGTGCCGCACACCTGCCGATCGTACCCTGTTCGAACACCGGCTCTTCATCCCCCCAGTGGAACAACTCGTATCGAGAGAAGAACAAGCTCCCAAGAACCTTTGCCACCTCCTCGGCAGAGAGATTCCCGGGGTGATCGTATCCGGGCTCTTTGAGGTGCTCGACAAGCTTCACCGTGACATTCTTCTTTTCAACGACAATGGTCTCGCTCGGTGCAGAACAGCTGGTCAGGACATATGCAACCAGGAAGAGAATAAGGCCTATTGCATAATTATCTTTGCTCAATCGGTTCATCGTATCCCCAGTTTTCATGGTCATCTCCCCCCAGGCGCGCCAGCAGACTCTATCATGCCCAACAGGCTTGGGGCAACTTGTCTACCAGGGTCAACTCTCTCCCAACACATCGCCCGCCCGGATGGCGCGCCAGCGCTCGACCTGAGATCGGGCAAAAGATACCCCGGCAAAGCGAATCCCCCCGATCCAGATGGTGCCTTCCCCCGCAGTCACGAGTAGCCCCCGGGCCGTAATCCCGGCCACCCGCCCTGGACGGGACCGGGCAGTCGATTCGCGCACCACGCGGCACCTGTCAAAGTGCAAGGTTCGTCCCTTCCATATTGTTGTCGCCCTTGTCCAGGGAAACAGGGAGCGAACCTGGTCGCAGATCGAGGAAGCCGGGCGCTTCCAGTCCACGAGCCGGTCCTTCCCGCTGAGAGCCGGGAACCATGATGCTCGCTCTCCCTGTGCCCGTGGTTCAAGCACGCCTCGCTCAAGGCCGTCGAGCAGCTCCGGCACCATCTCGCAGGCCAGCCTGCACAGCCGGATCTGGAGCGTGAGGCCGTCATCACCTGGCCGGATCGGTATCGACCGCTGTAAAAGGATCTCTCCTGCATCCGGGGCCTCGGTCATAAAGTGAAAGGTCCACCCGGTCCGGCGCTCGCCCGAGCGGATAGTCGAGGAGAACGGATTCGGCCCGCGGTGTCCCGGGAGCAGGGAGGGGTGGGCGTTTATCGGCCGCGGTCCCAGGCCCTCGAGCACCGAGCCGCCCAGAATCCGGGGCCAGCCCATGACCAGAACGCAGTCCGGCATGAGATTCCGCAGGCCTTCGATCATTTCAGGCGCATCGAGGTCGCTGCCCTGAATACAAGGGATCCCGGGGCCGGCGGTCATCTTTTGGATGGTCTTGTTGATGTCGAATGATCGTGTCGACCGCCGTGCGGCCAGGGCGGACGAGCCGTCGCATAGGGCCCGGCGCATGGAGACGATGGGCGGTCGAGCGGACGGGTGAGTGACAAGGCCGGCCAACTCGTGGCCGTAGCGAAGGATCCGCTCTGCCACGGCCCCTGTAAAAGCCCAGCTGGTGATGAAGAGCACGCGCATCCGTGGGGTCCTAAGGGCTCGCCCTAAGGCTCTTCAACGGTGCAGAATTCCTCGCGCTCGAGATCTCTCACGAGTAGCTCCGCCTCGGTCTCCGCCTCCCCGGATGGTACATCATAGGTAGAGCAGAGGGCCTCGATGATCTCTCCGAACTGTACGCCCTCTTCGATCCTGCGATAGATGAAGAGCCCTGTCTCATTGAGGGTGTAATAGACCTTGGTCGCCAGATGGAGGAGCACCGCATCCCCCTCTTCCTCGAGCTCGGTGCACATGGCCTCCTTGCTGATCCGAAGAACCGTCTTGTGATCCATCTATCCTCCTTTCGAATTTTTTACATATGAAATCCCAACAAAATATCGGTTCCCCCAGCCTCCATATCGAATACTCAACTCGCACAGCCTACTACACCAAGCTGCTCTGAACTTATCCCGGCTTCGCCGGGGACTTTTTCTGCCTTTTCCTCGCGTTTCTCCTGGTCCCACTGATGACTACGCATGTGCATTATCGGAGAGCGGATTTTCCAACCCGCCTTTTGGCGGACTGGAAAGTCCGCCCTCCAAGGAACGAAACCGCGAAGGTTCGCTGGAAAGAGCGAAAAATTGGATTTTCTATCGAATCGAGTTTAAACTCTCCAATGGATGAATCCGAGACAATCCACCGGCAGCGCCGGTGGATTGTCTCGGATTCATTCCTCATCGGCAAAGACCTGTGCGGGATTTGAGAGCGAGTCGTTCGGCGGCGCCGGAATATCCTCCTTCGCCCAGGGATTCTCCTTATGATCGGCGAGCCAGGGGACCTTGTCAAAGTACTTCGAACAGTACCAGCAGGGGAAGTAGTTCATCCCATCCCCCTCAGGGCGGCTCGCGATGTGGTCGACCAGGTCGGCGTGGAATCGTCCCAGCAGGCCCACCAGTTTCCGGTGCAGTGCAAAGAAGCTCTCATCTCGCAGGCTTCCGACAACGTCGGTGTCGGGCCTACCGCCGTCATAACCGGAGAGCTGGCAGCAAAATGTCAGGCGGCCGAGGTAGTCGATGTTGAAAACCCGGCCTGTCAGGAATCTGCACTGGTACCACCGGGACGGCTGTGAAGATGCAAGACTGCCTCCAACCCGCAGGGAAAAGACCTTGTCGAGCCTGGCCGTCTCATTCTCGATGTCCACCCACTGACGGGGCCCGAGCACGAGCCCGTGGCGCAGTGTGCTCGGCGTAGGCTGGGTCTGGAGAAAAGCCACGCTCTTCGCTCCGAGACGACCCGCCAGCGAGGCGACCGCCTCCATCTCGGGCCTGTTCTCCGGATGGACCGCCATCTGGACCGTGAACGGGATATCCCGGGCGGCGCATACGCTCATGGCGCCGAGCACCTTGCGATAGGACCCCTTCCCGCGAATGGCGTCGTGCGTCTCCGCCTCCGCCCCATCCAGGCTGAAAGAGATCGCAACGAAGGAATCACGGTAGCGCCGAAAAGAGGAGTAGACCGACTCGAAGTTCCACCCGTTCGTGACCATCGACATGAGCATGCCCCGGGAGCAGGTCATGCGGAACACCTCTTCGAGCTCGGGATGCAGGGTCGGCTCCCCCCCTGTGAAAGAGACCAGCGGAAATCGGTAGGCCGCCCCCTGATCCAGCAGTTTTTCATAGAGATCCAAAGGAAGATAGGCCGGCTCATCCAGATTGGACCGCATGCAGTGTTTGCAGCGAAGATTGCAGAATCCGGTAAGCTCAACCGAGAGATAGGGATATGACACTGCCACCATGAATTCGCCTCCGTGAGATCTTCTTGAGTGCCTTGTACTTATCGCCCTCCGGGCGTACCTTTGCTCTCTGACCTTTCAAACGTGACGTTATAAAAATTCACCACAGAGGACACAGAGAGCACAGAGAAAGCAAAGGTTTGATTGCATTCATTCTCTCTCTGTG
>CAZFWM010000334.1:0-8151 GCA_964522545.1 uncultured Thermodesulfobacteriota bacterium | reverse complement strand
TCCTGCTGCTCCATGGGAAGTCTAATATTTAAGCCGATTGACTTTCCCTTTCCCGGTCTGGGGTGGATAGGGATCTACTCCGGTCTGTTTACAGAAGGGGGCGCGGAGGCATTCGATCTCGAATGGGTCGATACCGGTCGGTGAACGGAAAATTTCCCGAATGTTGAACCCTCCTTGATATCTTGCCCGCATCGTGCTACAAATATCAAAATTGTATGCACGTCGAGATTTCCTCAATAGCCGTAGGGCGGGCTGCGCCCGCCGGCTCTCGATCAGGATAGAAAACAAAACCGATGCACATCCCGGACGGATTCCTGGAACCCCAGGTGTGGGGCCCGTTGGCGGCCGCCTCGGGCGCTGTTGTCGCCTGGTGTTCCAAGAAGGCGAAACAAGGACTGAGGGAGCGAGAGATCCCGCTGATGGGCGTGATGGGCGCCTTTATCTTCGCCGCCCAGATGATCAACGTTCCCGTGGCGGCCGGGACTTCGGGACACCTCTCGGGCGGGGTGCTCCTGGCCGTGCTGCTCGGGCCCTATGCGGCGGCCCTGGTAATGACTTGCGTACTCGTGGTCCAGTGTTTCCTATTTCAGGACGGGGGCCTCACCGCTCTGGGTGCAAACATTTTCAACATGGGGATCGTAGCAGCCTTTCCGGGATACTGGATCTTTGTCGCCCTGAAAAGTGCGCTCCGCGGTGAGAGGGGCTACTTTGCAGGCTCCTTCCTGGCCGCCTGGGCCGCAGTGGTACTTTCGGCGGTCCTTGTGGCTTTCGAGCTCTCCCTTTCGGGAACGGCCCCTCTCTTCCAATCCCTGCTGGCCATGACATCGGTCCACGTAATCATTGGGCTGTTCGAGGGCGGGATCACGGTGGCGGTGCTGCGGTTCATCAAATCGGTCCGACCGGATCTCCTCGGGCAGAGGGAGGAGCTGGGGGCATGAGACGGTTTCTGATCATCGGCGTGATCATCTCACTGTTCATCGGCGCGGTCCTCTCCTACATGGCGTCCGAGGCCCCCGACGGCCTGGAGCGGGTCGCCGAGGATCTCGGGTTCGCATCCAGAGGAGAGGGCGGCGAGCCGAGCTCGGAGATCATGCCCGACTACCAGGTTCCGGGGATCGAAAACAGGTTTCTCTCCGGCGCCGCGGCCGGCGCCCTCGGCGTGGGAGTCGTCCTTCTCGCCTGCCTGGCCCTGGGAAAGATCCTGGGCTCCGCAAAAGGGGATTGCTCGGGGAAAAGGGATTGACCGGTGCACCACGCTTACCTCGATCAGATGAGCCTGCTGGAAAGCCCGATTCACAGGCTCGACCCGCGCGCCAAGATCATCTCCCTCGTGGCCTTCATCCTGTTCGTGGTTCTCACGCCGGTGCAGCGGATCGAGAAGTTCCCGATCTACTTCATACTGCTCCTCGCTCTCATCACCGCATCGAGGCTTCCCTTCGGGTACCTCTTCAGACGCTCCCTGCTGGTCATTCCCTTCGTCCTTCTTATCGCCATGTTCATCCCCTTCATCCGGGAGGGGGAGACGATCTTCGCCTTCCGGCTCGCGGGCTGGGAAGTCACGATCTCCGATGAGGGGGCCTGGGTATGTGCCAACATCTTCGTCAAGGCCTACCTCGCCATGCTGGCCATGCTGACCCTGTCCTCCACGACCCGGTTTCCGGATCTGCTCCGGGGGCTCGAGAAGCTGGGCGTGCCGGGGCTGATCATCATGCTCCTCTCCTTTCTCTACCGCTACATCTTCGTCCTCATCGATCAGGTGATGAGGATGAAACAGGCCGCCGCGTCGAGAAACATGGCCGCGCGCCCCAGGGCCGGGAGGCTCCGGGTCGCTACGGGCATGATCGGCACGCACTTCATCCGCACCTATGAAAAGTCCGAGAGGATCTACCAGGCCATGGCCTCCAGGGGATTCGACGGAGAGGTCCGGTCCCTCACCCATCTCGCATTCGGCCGGCGCGATCTGGCCTTCTCCATGGCCTCGGTCGCACTCTGTGCCGCGAACTGTATCTGGGCGTGGGGAGGAAGATGAAAAAGGTGCTGGAAATAGACGGTCTCAGCTACAGGTACCCCGTCGAGGGCGACTGGGCCCTTCAGGACCTGTCACTGACGGTCGGCGAGGGGGAGTCGGTGGGGCTCATCGGGCCGAACGGGGCCGGGAAGTCCACCCTCCTTCTGCACCTCAACGGGATCCTCCAGGCCGACGGCAGGGTCAAACTCTTCGGATTGCCAGCGATCAAGGGAAACCTCAAGGAGATCCGGAGCAGGGTAGGGCTGGTCTTTCAGGACCCGGACGACCAGCTCTTCATGCCGACCGTCTTCGACGACGTGGCCTTTGGCCCTCTGAACATGGGGCTCCCGGCCGAAGAGATCCGCCGCCGGGTCGCGGGGGCACTGGAGCGTGTGGGGCTCGAAGGCTTCGAGAGCCGGGTCCCGCATCACATGAGCGGCGGGGAGAAACGCCGCGTGGCGATCGCCACCGTCATCTCAATGGAGCCGAGCCTCCTCGTTCTGGACGAGCCTGGCGCCGACCTCGATCCGAGGGGACGAAGAGAGTTCATCGAGCTGCTCAACGGCCTCGCCCTCACCAAGATCATCGCCTCCCACGATCTGAACCTGATACGAAGGACCTGTTCACGGTGCATCGTGCTAGACGGCGGGCGGCTCGTGGCGGACGGACCGGCCGACGAAATACTGGCCAGTCGTGATCTGCTCGAGGCGCACGGCCTGCTTTGATTTTCCGGCCTCGTTAGGGTAAATAATCGGGAAAAAAATGCCAATGGTGTCCGAAACAGCTTGGATCCAAAAGAGCTTTGATTTTTTTCGACGATTCCCATTCCTTCTGGGTGAAGGAGCGGCCAGGGGTCGCATGGATCTCATGCGATCCGTTCCCCGATATTTTCTTCCGCTGGTTCGTCATGGTACACGCAGGAAATTGTTAAATGTTCTACAAATCGAAGCCGAGCTATACGGGCAAAAGAAATGTTTGCGAGGCTATCCTTACTTCTACTTGATCGATATTTGTAATCGCTGCAACCTTACGTGCCCGCTCTGCAATGTCGGCGCAAATAAATTCAATAGAACTCAAGGCATGATCAATCTTGAAGAATACCGGGCCATTTTTGAAAAAATTAAAGATTACGCATTGATCATATCGCTAACCAATCTTGGTGAGCCCTTTCTGAACAAAGATATACATGAAATCGTTTCACACACACAGAGCAATAATATTTCTACTACTGTTAGCTCCAACTTCAACTGGCCGACCTTCGTGGACCCGAAGGATATTGTTCGCTCCGGACTCGAATATATTGTCGCATCTATAGACGGCGTATCTCAGGAAAGCTATGAGAAGTATCGTGTAGGAGGCGTGTTCAGCGAGGTCGTGGAAAACTTGAAAAGCCTCATCGACGCGAAAAAAGTAAGCAATAGCAAAACACCCTTTATTGAATGGCAGTTCATCGTTTTTAAACATAATGAAAAAGAGATAGAAAGAGCAGTCGAACTGGCAAAAGAATGGCGTGTTGATCTCCTGCGATTTTTCTCTCCCGCGATTTCATTTGGGTATATGCATGATAAGTCCGTATCGAAAAAATGGTTACCTGGGAATCCAACCTATCGAGAATGCGATCCAGAGCTTATGAAAAAAAGAGGCTATTTATATAAAAGACCATGCTTTTACCTTTTTCGTTCCATGACGATCGATAAAGGCGGCGCGGTAACGTGTTGTTGCGCTGCCAGTGAAAAAGAACACGAGTTCGGAAACATTCTTCAACAAAGCCTGAGTGAAATATGGAACAGCCGCTATTATCAGTCTGCGCGGACACTTTTCGGAGAGAGGCAAAATACAGACGATCGTGTTCGCGTTCTTTGTGATGATTGCCTATGGTTCAGAAAGGCAAGATCCTATTAAAGGGGTTTGAATCGAAGCATCCGCATGATGTTGCGAATTGGCCGTAAAAGGCTGCGGGGGGTGGAGTCGAAGTTTTTTCTCTCGAAGGGGTGGATCAGGCTATGAATAAATGCGTTACGAGATGCATGAAGACAATTATTGCACTCACAGTCCGCTATCGAATCCAATCCCAGCTCCGGCAATTGGCGGCATGACCGCCGGAACGCACGATAGGCACTTCCCCACCAGATACGAAAAAAACTTTCCTCTTGGATATTCCCCAGCGCGCTCAAACATTGGCAGCACCCGTACACACTGCCGTCGCTATCTATCAGCGAGAAGAACCAGGGCCAATAGCATGGAATCCGACCGGACACTTGGCGGCTGGCGAGACCGAAATCCTTCTCCAGAGGATTTTCTTCCCTCAAGTCAAGGTTGGTAAAGACTCCACGCCGACGGGCCTCTGCTCTGGCCTCCTCCAGGGAGACTTCCACTGCTTTGGAGTCACGCGGTGCATGTTTTGCCGCGACCTCATCCTTCAGCAGCGGTTTGAAATAGACAGAATCAATACCTGCCTCTGCAGCGTGGCGGATGGCCAGCTTGGCCTCACGGTAGTTTGGCTCCATGAGGACAAAACCGTAGGTCATATGGGGGAGGTTCGTACCGGCCCGGCGGCGATACTTTGCCACGGCTTTTGCGCCGTCAAGTATTTTGTTGAAGTCGCCTTCGGGGCTGCCGGTTATTTCGCAATGGGTTTCGGCCTTTCCAGCGTTTATGCTGATACGCAGAGCACGGACGCCCATTTGCACAAGGGCTTTGGCTATCTCTTGGTCCAAAGTGGATCCATTCGTGTAGATGGAAACCTCTAGTCGGCGCCTTCGAAAAGCGTCGACAAAATCGGCCCATTCGGGGTGCAGGAACGGCTCACCCTTGCCGATGATCTCCACTAAGAGGGTTCCCATTCGTGCCAGATTTTCGGCCAGCTGATCCGCACTGCCGAGCGACATGGCCTCCCCGGTCTTTTTGAGGAACTCTTTCGCGGATTCCGGCTTGTCCGACGCGTGGAAGCCGCACATGATGCATGAGTAATTGCACTCGGAATTTGGGCCGATCATGGCCCAAACCGGACCGGAAATGGGTGGCCTGCCTGTGCGCGCGCTAAATCCAACTCTTGTATATGTGCTCAGGCGGCGCATCTGCCGGGAAATTTTGCCAAGCCCCGCATCGTTCTTATACTTCACCACGATAGGATGCGCATTGTTATATGTTCTGGTTTGCATGGACACCTACAGACGATAACAACAGGAGATTTGTCTTTCAGCAAGATTAGAAAAAAATATCAGAAACCAAAGATCAAGACAAGAAAAGACTTGATACTTGATCGTCTCCCCTATATAAGGAAAAAGAAAGCAAATCATCGCATCGCTTCAATATACCACGACCTTGCGGGGTGTGGTCGCTGATTCGATCACTGAGATCATATATGCTTATTGGCTATGACGGAAGATTCATAAAAGACGTAAAGACAGGCGACGGAATATATGCCCAGTCTTTGCTTGAATCACTTTCCCGGGTTGAAAGTGCAAACGAATATAGAGTCTACCTGACGGATCGTCTTCCGATAGAGCAGCTTGAGCTCGATACGAAGGTTGGGTACAAGGTGATGTCCCGGCTTCATAGGTTTGCCTGGACCCGTGTACTGTTCACCTATCCACTGGAGCTCCACCGCCACCCGGTGGATCTTTTCCACGCGCATTATACGATACCCGCCCGATGTCGGATTCCCGTGGTCCTGACGGTGCACGATTTTTCCTGGATCGTCCATCCCGAGCTGTATCCATTATCCGTGAGACTCCCACGCACCTATACCGCAATGTATTCCATCCAGAGGGCAGACAAGATTATAACAGGATCGGCCTTTATTAAAAAAGAGATCCTCCAACACTTCGATATAGATGAGGACAGGGTTATCGTTATCCCATACGGCCTTGACATGCGAATCCGGGACACTGCAGGAATCGAGGATACAAAAGGAGTCATGGAGAAGTATCGCATTTCCGGAAAGTATATTTTGGCCGTCGGCAATATTCATCCACGGAAGAACTTGGTCCGTCTTATAGAGGCATTCAAAATCCTCAAAAGCACTGCAGGGATTCCTCACCAAATGGTATTGATCGGTAAGTCTTTTTGGCAACAAGCATCCGTCCTTGCCAAACAGGTCCATGCAGTCGATCTATCCAATGAGGTTGTTTTGACAGGCTATGTTCCGAACAATGAACTACGCCTCCTGTACCGGCGTGCGTCTCTTTTCATTTATCCTTCCTTGTACGAGGGATTCGGGTTTCCGATACTTGAGGCCATGGTTCATGGGGTTCCCGTCGTGGCCTCTGACAATACATCGGCACCTGAAGTCGGCGGAGATGCGGCCATGTACTTCAATCCGTTTGATGTAGAGGACATGGCGGAGACCATGCGAAGGGTGCTGGATGATGAGGGACTCAGGAAGTGGATGATCCAGGCCGGCATTCAAAGGGCTGGCCGTTTTGACTGGAAGAGGACGGCCGAGGAAACATTAAAGGTCTATCAGTCTTTTCGCTGAATGAATCCAAAACTATCCACCGGCTCCATGAAAAGAGATGATTGATATGTTTCAGCAGCTCGGCCATCTGACAAAAGTCGCTCTGGGTATTTCCACAAAGAATAGGACTTTTGGCGGACCTCTTTGGGTTCAGGTCGGCATCAGTAATCGCTGCAACTATCGCTGTGTGATGTGCTGGGACCATCCATCCTTTGATGAAAAAGATAATCTCCATCCGGATAACGTCACTTCGAAATTTTACCGAGACAATCCAACAGCCGACCGATCTTCAGCCTTGATGGATACCGCTTTATTCGGGGAGATAATAAATGATCTCTACACCTCGGGTACACGTCGTGTTGACCTTATAGGCAGGGGTGAGCCGTTTTTAAACAAAGATCTCGTACAGATGGTCTCTCTGATTAAAAAGAAAAATATGTTCGGCAGTATCGCCACGAATGGATCAAAGCTAACCCTGGATACCCTTGAGTGGCTGATCAAGGAAGGATTGGATCGTTTGATAGTCAGCCTAAACGCGGGTCGCCCCGAGACCTATAGCAAGATTCACCCAACGGAAGATGCTTCCGGATTTTTCAGGATCAAAGAATCCCTCATAGAGTTAAGCCGATTAAAGTCACGGCTGAGCGTCAACAGGCCCTATCTTACACTTTCGTTTGTATTATCGAAGAAAAACTACAAAGAAGTCCGTGACATGGTAGCAATCGCTAAGGAAGTAGGGGCACAACAAGTCATCTTCAAACCAGCCGTCTTGTATAGTGGCATACGATTCCTGGGTTTATCCGATTCACAGAAAGTACGTCTGGATAGAGATGTCGTCGAACTGGAAAAGGAGGCCGCGAAGGCAAGTATCGATATGAAGTTTGAACCATTTAGGGGTATTTCTGCGAGCCGCCCTGTCGGTCCACCTCCACCCTTGCATGTTTACGAAAATATTCCATGTTACGTGGGATGGCTTTTTGCGCTTATTACGGCGGATGGCACTGTGCTGCCGTGCTGTCAATGCTATTCAAAGATGGGCAACATAAGACATCAATCTTTTAACCATATATGGTGTTCCGACTTTTACAGAGAATTTCGGCGGAATACAATAAATCTGCCGGAAATAAAGGAAATCGTGCCGGACTGTAGATGTGATGTCTGTGAATTCACAAAATTCAACCTTTCTCTACACAATACCCTTCATCCCTTTCATAAAAAAATATTCTCAAAAGGGCAAAGAGCTTACCGGATAGTCCCACTGCTATCAGCTCTCATCTCGAAGAAGACGGTATACGGTCCCAAAAAGACAACAGGGCGATGATGTCGTTATTTCATTCTTTCAAAACGGCCCCGACGATTGCCCCTGCAACGATGGCCTCGATCATACTCCCGATGAACCAGCTCCAGGCCAGGGAAACAGGGATCGGCATATA
Source organism: uncultured Thermodesulfobacteriota bacterium (assembly GCA_964522545.1). GTDB lineage: Bacteria > Desulfobacterota > DSWW01 > CAZFWM01 > CAZFWM01 > CAZFWM01. The sequence continues at coordinate 251 of CAZFWM010000334.1, read as the reverse complement.
GGAATAGGAGCCGAAGCCCATGGAAATGCCTACGGCCAGACCGAAGAGGGCCCCGTACTGAATACCGGACACGATCGATTTCGGGGTCACCAGGAGCCGGTAAATCGTAACGAAGGCGATGGTGAACACCAGCGTGACGAGATGCATGAGCGGCATGTTCATCTCTTCCATGGGGCGCCACATATCGGCCGTGGCCTCATAGTACTACAGCGACATTTCAGCTATAGACTTTTAGAATGACCTCATGTATC
>CAZFWM010000333.1:0-8185 GCA_964522545.1 uncultured Thermodesulfobacteriota bacterium | reverse complement strand
TTCGGTCCTCGCAACGACCCTCAATTAGGTCCGCATCGAAGATGCAGTTTTGTTCATCCCTTGCAGACGAAGCGTGTGGAGGCCATAATCACAACTCGGAACCGTCGACCGACAGCGTGAAAGGAGAAGATAACCATGTACGATTTCATGCTCGATGAGCAGGCTCAAGCGTTTCGGGACAAGGTGCGGGAGTTCGTCAAGAACGAGGTCGACCCGGAGTACACGAGGCGGATGGACCGGGACGAGATCCAGTATCCCCGGGAGCTCTATGAAGGGTATGCGAAGCACCAGCTGCTCGGGGCCCGCTTCCCCAGGCAATACGGGGGACAGGGCCTGAACTGGGTGGCCGAGTGCGCGGCCATGGAGGAGATCGGCCCTCTCGGCATGGCGGCCGGGTGCTCCTTCGTGATGCCCTCCATCGTGGGCGAAGCCCTGAACACCTTCGGGACCGAAGAGCAGAAGGAAAAGTACCTGAAGCCGATGCTCGAGGGGAAGCTCGTCTCCGCCGAGGCCCTCACCGAGCCCCGGGGCGGGTCCGACTTCTTCGGCGCCACGAGTCGGGCCGAGGACAAGGGAGACCACTTCGTGGTCCGGGGCATGAAGCGGTTCATCGTCGGCGCCGAGGGGGCCGACTTCTTTATGGCCTATGTCCGGACGAACCTGGCCGATGACGCCGAGGCCCACAGCCGCATCAGCGCCATGATCATCGACCGCGGCCCCGGCGTGGAGGTGAAGTATCTATACGGCCTCATGGGGGCCCGCGGGGGCGGCACCGGGAGGGTGGTGTTCCGGGATGTGGAGGTGCCCAAGAGCAACCTGATCGGCCCGCTCCACGGCGGGGCGCTCATCTTCAACACGATGATGGTCCCGGAGCGGCTCTGCAGCGCGGCCCCGCTCCCCGGGGGTATGAAGGCGTGCCTCGATGTGGCCATGAACTATGCCGACCGCCGCAAGGCCTTCGGTCGTCCCATCCGGAAATTCCAGGCGGTGAACTTCATGATAGCAGAGGCCCAGACGCTGACCGACGCCGCCCGGGCCGCCATCTACCAGTCTGCCCGGGCCGCCGACGCCGGGGCCCCGAACCTCCGCCGGATCGTCTCGGAGACAAAGAAGTTCGTCACAGAGGCCGCGTGGAAGGCCGCCAACCTGGCCATGCAGATCACCGGGGGCATCGGCTACACCGATGTCTATCCCATCGAGAGGGCCGTGCGCGACATCCGGCTCGCCTCGATCTGGACCGGTACGAACGAGATCATGAGCACCATGATCCAGCACGACCTGTACGATGAGTTCCGGTCCGAACGGGGACGCTACCGCGATTTCGAGAAGGACGCCATGCACGCGGACGACTCGGAAAAGATCTTCGATGACGATGATATGTGGAAGGTCTACGACGAAGAAAGGTAATTGCAATGAGTTTGAAACACAGGATGATACAGAATATGAGAGCCGATCCGGACCTGAATGCCAGACTGAGAAAATGGAGTGTCCGGAGGAGAAACCGTATCCTGGAACAAATTGTACCTTTCCTTACGAAAGGAGATAGATTTTTGGATATTGGGAGCGGTTCATGCAATGTTTGTTATGATTTGATGGAGCTCGGATATGACGTGACAGGTGTGGACATAGATGATCTTAGTGTGTTCCCTGATGTGAAACGCGTAGTCTACGATGGAGAGAGGTTGCCTTTTCATGATGATTCCTTTGATACATCTTTAATCCTTCAGGTATTGCATCACACGGCGAATCCGGAGGAAATCATAAAAGAAGCCAGAAGGGTATCAAAAAAAATCATCATTATGGAGGATCTCATCACGAGCAGGATACAGAAATATTTAACCTTCTTTGCAGACAGCCTGGGCAATTTGGAGTTTACAGGGCATCCCCACTCGAATATGAGTCAATCCGGATGGGAAGGGATATTTGACAAGGTGAACTTGAGGATTAGGGGTCAGAATACCAGGGTGGTATCCAAGTTTTTGGTATGCAGTACATTTTTTTTGACTCGTGATGAATTCCGTGAAGAGGGGACATCATAGGCCTACTCCTTGGTGGATCTCCAAGGCATCAAATCCAATCCGCCCGCGCACTGATCCGTTCATCGACCCGAAGTCAAACCGAACCGCCGCAATGTCCGTCAGGTCCAGGCCCGTGCCGTTGGTCAGGAAGTCGGTCAGGCGAATTCGGACGGTCTCGAAATTGACATGTCCGTGAATTGCGCTCCCCATGGTCGTTGCGAGGGGCGACAGAGACGAAGCAATCCACCTGCATTAGGATGCAATCAATGGCTGAACACTATTTTATTTATATCGTGACCAACAACAACAATACCGCCTTATATATTGGCGTCACTAATGATTTGGTCAGACGCATCTATGAACATCGAGAGAAAATGGTCAAAGGATTCACGAGTCGCTACAATCTTCGAAAGCTCGTATATTTCGAAATGTTCGACGAGATCGAAAGCGCTATTACAAGAGAGAAACAATTGAAGGCCGGCTCCCGGCAAAGAAAAATTGATTTGATAGAAGCCGTGAATCCGACTTGGCGTGATCTATACGAAGAGCTGTGATCGATGTGCAGTTGGGCTCAGTGGATTGCTTCGCTTCGCTCGCAATGACCACGGCTGAGTGGCGGCAATAAACAATCAATAGGACTGTCATTGCGAGGAGCGCCAGCGACGAAGCAATCCGCTGAGCACCACAGCAATCCGACCTCAGAGAATTGCTATGTTGCACTCGTAACAACTCAGAATTGAGGCTACACCGAATATGTGACTTAAAGGAGAAACATCTATGATGATGGCGCAAAAGAGACTGTTGGTCTGCATGATCCTGCTCGGAATCGGTTGCGGCGGCTGTTTCTACGTCAACTACACCCTGAAGCGCTCCGTGGAGGCCCCCGAAGGAGTGATCGAGATTCCCGGCCTGCGTGATGAGGTCTCCATCCGTCGCGACGGGTACGGGATACCGGTGGTCGAGGCCGCCTGCGAGGACGACCTCTTTCTGGCAACGGGGTATGCCATGGCCTCCGACCGGCTCTGGCAGATGGTGATCATGAAGATGGTCGCCCAGGGCCGGTTGGCCGAGGTGGTGGGCCCCGAAGTACTGAGCACCGATTATTTCATGCGATCCATCGGAATAAAAATGTACTCGGACAAGGCTTACGAGGCCCTGGCGGATTCCGAAAAGAGGCTGCTCGAACAATTTTCGGCCGGGGTGAACGCCTACCTCCGGATGCACGAGCACCTCCCCATCGAGTTCGACCTGACAGGCTACGAGCCTGAGCCCTGGCGCCCGGAGGACTCCCTGAGCATCTTCGGCCTCGTGAATTTCGGGCTGGCCTCCAACATAACCGAAGAGCTCGCTTTCCTGGTCCTGGCCGAGGAGCTCGGCCCGCGCAAGGCGGCCTACCTGTTTCCGGTGTACCCGGACGAGGAGCTCCCGTTCCTGGAGGCCGAAAAAATGGCCGGAGTCGAGCTGGCCGGGTCCTGCTCGCTCTGGAGCGGGTGGGCGGAAGCCCGGCGGGCGATCAAAGACTTGGTCGGCCTCGGCGGCCCCGCGTCCAACAACTGGGCGATCGCCGGCGCCCGTACGGCCTCGGGCCGGTCCATCGTGGCCAACGACACCCACCTCCACCTCACCATGCCCTCCTTCTGGATGATCATGCACCTGAAGTCTCCGAGTTACGAGGCCGCCGGGGTGATGGTTCCCGGGATTCCCCTGATCACCCTCGGGTTCAACGGGCGCATCGCCTGGGGCGCGACCATGGTCATGGGGGACAACCAGGACATCTTCCTCGAAAAGATCGAGACGAGGGGCGGGGAGCCCTGCGCCGTCTACGAGGATGGCTGTCTGACCCTGGGGGAAAGGGATGAGATCTTCGGGGCAAAAGGGGAGCCCCCGGTGGTCAGGCCGATTCGATTCACGCGCCACGGCACCCTGCTCGACGAGGCGCTCGAGGGCCTCTCCTCGGTGCCGGACTTGCCGGGTGTGCCCATCCCCTTTGAATCCGGTTACGGGCTGGCCTTTCGCTGGTCCATGGCCGACGGTGAGAGGAGTTTGACCGCCTTTTACAAGCTCGGCCGAGCCGCCGACATGATCGAGGCCCGCGAGGCCCTCTCCCTGGTCGACTCCATCTACCTGAACATGGTCCACGGCGATGCAGACAACATCGCCTGGCAGGCCACCGGCCGCTATCCGGTCAGGAAGAGCGGGACCGGCCACCTCCCTTCGCCCGGCTGGAGCGGAGAGTTCGACTGGGACGGCTATCTCCCTTTCGAAGATCAGCCCTATTCCCTCAACCCTGTCGAGGGCTACATCGCCACGGCGAACAACAGGACCGTGGGCAAACAATCACCCCATCCGTTGACCTCGAGCTGGTACGGCCCGGAGCGGAGCCGCCGGATCAAGGAGCTCCTGGGGCGGCTCGAAGGGGCCACGTACAGGGATGCGATGAAGATGCACGCGGACCAGTATTCCCGGATGGCCGCAAAGACGCAGAGGCTTCTGTTCGAGGGAGCACTGGCCGCCGAGATCCGGACGATCATCGACGGCTGGGCCGACGGGGACCGGAAGGAGATGGCAAACAAGGCGCTCGAGCTGCTCGATCCGGAGCGGTTCGACTGCGTCATGAGCGCCGACTCCGCCTCGGCCGCTGTGATGGGCGCCTTTCACCACAGCTTCTCCCGCAATGTCTTCCTCGATGAGCTCGGGCCTGAAGGGTCCCTGAAGTGGGAGATCTTCCTGAAGGCGAATTTCGACTCCTACGGCGCCCCGGAGGATCACCTCCTGATACGCCGGGAGAGCCCCTTCTTCGACGATACAGGCACCCCGGCCGTCGAGACAAAGGCCGAGATGACGGTCCGGTCGCTGGCCGACGCCTGGTCCCTGTGCAAGGATCGCTTGGGAGGAAACACCGAGCACTGGGAATGGGGAAGCCTGCACACCTATACCTGGCGCCACCCTGTTTCCGACGTGGCTCCCATCCTGGGCCGGATCCTGAATCGAGGCCCCTTCCCGGCCGGTGGGGACATGCAGACCCTCAACGTCACCGGCTACCTCTGGGGGAGCGATTTCGATGTCCACTTCATTCCCGCCATGCGGCTGGTGGTCGACTTCGGCCTCGAGGAGCCGGCCTTCCTGATCACCCACGGGGGCCAGTCCGGCGACCCGGCCAGCCCGCACTACGACGACATGATCGAACCCTGGATCAACGTCGAGAACAACCCACTGCCGTTCAAGGCCGAAAACATCGAACAACAGTATCGCAAGGTGCTGCGCCTCAGGCCGTCCGAGGCGCGATGAAATAATGGTGACTGTTTCGCTATATTCTACAGGACCTACGGTTGGGCCGCTCGATCGATCTCGGACCTGAAACTGCGGAAGTCATCCAGGCGGGTCTTGACCAGCTCGAAGAGGAGGGAGGGATCTATCTCTTCGTATTGATGGACGATCAGGTTTCGGAAGCGGACGATCCTCACATACGGGTCGGGAGACTTCAGAACACCCAGTCGAACGAGTCTCTCCATCGCCTCGGCGGCGGTGGCCACCGGTCCCCCCCCCCTGAGGGCGATGATCCGCTCGGCCACATCGATCATGATTTCCGCGGCCACTTGGAGGGCCCGCTCCGCCATGGATCGAAGGACCCAGTCGCCCGCAAATTGAGACTCCGTGACGTCTTTCAGGTGCTCCTCGAGTCTGCTCACCTGGGTATCGAGGAGCGCGAGCTTCCTCTGGATCACACCGTTGAAATCGGGATTCATGCCAGTACCATTCTGTATCGATGTTGTCGTTCGTAGTCAAAACACTGCGACTCGTACTCCCTGCAGGTCATGGAGAAGAACCGCACATAGGCATCTCTGTCGCGCGTGAAGAGGAGACGCCCCTTCAAGGCCTCGAAGCGGTAGACCGGTTCGCTCCTGTTCAGAAAGCCGATATCGCAGTGGACACCAGAGGCAAAATCGGCCACGATATCCTGAACCTTGCCGAGAAGTCTCAGACTCGGCTTCTCTTTCACATAGAGGGAAAGATCGATATCACTCCCCACCTCGACTCGCCCGTCCTTCGATGAGCCCATCAGGAATGCGAAAAGCACCTCGGGACAAGCCTCACGCAGATGTGCACCGAATTCATCCACATCGAACTGAAGCGGTTCTTTATGGGTGGACAGGTGCCGTTTCGATAGGCTCATGATCATCACCTCACAGGGATAAGATACCATATCGGCCGCGGATTGTCACAACCACAAGCCGAAAAAAAAGCCCCCGGCGTTTCACCGGGGGCCGTGGACCTGTCTCGTATAGGCTTCCCGTCACTTCCCCGTGTCGATCCAGTCGAGATCGGAGGCCTGCACGTCTCCGCCCACGAGAAGAGTCGAGTAAATTCCGATCCAACCCATGCTCGGGAAGGGAAAGGAGATGGGGATCTCCATGGGGGGATCGAGGGCCGGGACCTGAACCGACCATAGCGGGACCACCTGGACGGACGGGCTTGTCAGGACGAGGTAGTTCGACCAAGTGGCCGTCCCCGCCGTGCCGATGGTGTAGTCGAGGTCGAGAGTGCCGCCCGCGTAGGCGCCGTCGACCTCGATCGTGTAGTCGGGCGGATTGTAGAGCGCCTCCACGACGGCGACGATCTCGCCCATGGCGTAGTAGCTCGCCCGGTACCGGACGATCCCGTCCGCGTCGATCACGTAGTTCACGGGCACGAAGGGGGAGAAGCGGTAGGCGGAGTAGACGGCTTCCGATTCATCACAGAGCAGGGGGTAGTGGTAAGAGGCCGGATCGAAAGAGTAGTACCAGTGAGCCGGGGTCATGCCGATTCCCACCGCGATGGGGACGACGTCGACCTGGGGATAGATCTGCCAAATTCTGCTCTCCAACTGAGAGGCTTCCTGGGGGCAGAAGTGTCAGGTGTGGGACAGGAAGGCGAGCACCACGATCCTGCCGGAGTAGTCGCTCAGAGTGTGCGAGGTCCCGTATATATCCTCCAGGGTGAAGTCCGGGGCCGGGCTCCCCACGGGCGGGCCGGCCGCAAGGGCCGGAGCCGTGCCTGCGAGGAAGGCGGCCAGAGCGAAAGCGATCATTCCGACCGGAATCTTCCTCTTCCTCATGTACATCCGTTTCTTCATTGTCGTCACCTTTATTTTTTTTATTCCATCACAAGCCTGCAAAGAACAGCCCCCGGCGAATTGCCGGGGGCCGTGAGTGCAGGTTGTTCAGGTGGTTTCTATTTTCCAGTATAGACCGAGTCGAAATCCAAGGCCTGGACGACTCCATCCACCGTGAGGGTCGTGTAGATGACGATCCACCCCAAGTCCGGTAAGGGAAATGAGATCGGAAGCTCGAGAGGCGGATCGAGGGCTGGAAGTGAAACTGACCAGAGCGGTATGACCTGGGTGGGAGAGAGGAGGACGAGGTAGTTCGACCACGTGGCCGGCTCTATCGAACCGATCGTGTAGTCGAGGCTTATCTCGCCGCCCCAGTGGTTGCCGCTGACCTTGAGCGTGTAGTCGGGCACGTAGAGCTGTTCGATTTTGGCCAAAATGGCGGACATGGCCAGGCCGCTGTCGCGGTACTGGATGATCCCGTCCTGGTCGATCACGTAGTTCAGGGGCACGTAGCCGTCGTAGTAGTAGCTGGAGTAGGTGGAGCTCGTTATATCGCAGAGCAGGGGGTAGCTGAGGGCGGAGGGGTTGTAGATCTGGTACCAGTCGCCCGCGTCCATGCCGACCCCGACCGCGATGGGGATTACGTCTTCTTCCGCATAAACATCCCAGATTTTGCTCTCCAACTGAGAGCTTTCCTGAATGCAGTAAATTCAAGAGGGGGATAAAAAGGCGAGCACCACGATCCTGCCGGCGTAGTCGCTCAGGCTGTGGGTCACTCCGTAGATATCCTGCAGTGTGAAGTCCGGGGCCGGGCTCCCCACGCCCGGCCGGTCGGCCAGGGCCGGGCCGGCGCCGGCGAGGAGGGCGGCCAGTACGAACGCCGTCACCCCGACGAGCCACTTCCTCTCCTTCGTGAAGATATTCAAGATCATGTTTGCCTCCTTTCATCCCGTGGTGTTGATTCGGCAGCCGTCACTTCAGTTTAAAAGGCTGCATAAGAAGAGAATAGTCATATCCATGATAAGGGCTATCCACTTTACTGTACCACCGAGTTGTGCTAAATTCGCGGCATGGC
>CAZFWM010000332.1:0-8229 GCA_964522545.1 uncultured Thermodesulfobacteriota bacterium | reverse complement strand
AGGCGATGCCGGATGAGGAGGAGCTCGTCCGTGCCGTCCCCGTCGATGTCTCCGCACGCCATGTGGGTGATCTCATTGTCGGTCCCCACGTTCCCGATCCACGTGTCCGAGGCAACGAGCGGGTTGATCTCTCCCTCCAGCACGACCGGGGCTTCATAAATGTTGAGGTACTGGTCATCGATGAGCCGATGCCGGATGAAGAGGAGCTCGTCCGTGCCGTCCCCGTCGATGTCTCCGCCCGCCATGTGGGTGATCTCATTGTCGGTCCCCACATTGGCGATCCACGTGTCCGAGGCAACGAGCGGGTTGATTTCCCCGTCCACCTTGGTCGGGGGTTTATAAATATTCAGGTACTGGTTGCCGTTGGCCCGATGTCGGATGAAGGTGAGCTTGGTGGGCCCGCAATCCGTATCGTCCAGATCGATCAAGGCGTTACAGTTATCATCGATCCCGTTGTCGCAGACCTCTTCGGCCCCGGGATTCACTTCCGGATTCTCGTCGTCACAGTCCACAAGGCCGCATTCCCCGCCTTCCACGGCATAGCCGTCCACGTCGGAGTCCGTACAGTCGGATCTGGGGTAGAGTGGAACTCTCTGCCCCCGATAAGCTCGACAATTGCATTCTATCACGGCCTCGAAAATCACGTCGGCCGGCTGTGTGGGACTCACTTCCACCACCCTTATCTGGGCATCGGGATCGAGACTGAGAATGCCGGAAACAATATACCGGTTCCCCTTCGGCAGCGGCCGGACTCCACTTACATAATGAGAATACAGCTCGATTCCCCTCTCTTTGCCGTACTGCCAGACTTGCTTCACTCTCATATTCACTTCGTCGATTTCATATTCCACGGCGCGACTGTACTCTCGACTGACTCCACTGCCGTCGAATCCGTTGTCGAACATGAATAAATTGCCATCGGCTAAACGCATGGCCGTATGCTGGCCGAAGGGAGGCTCATAGACTTCCGGATTCTCCACGGTCAGGGCAAACTCTTTCAAAGGAATATCATACCAGGGCCTGCTCTCATCTCCCAGGATCCACTTGATATCTCCCGTTTCATAATCAATTTTGACCACGAATTGAAATCGTCCCGAGAGAATGAGGGAATCGTCACGCTCATCATAATAGATCGAATTGTTGTGGAACCAATCCTCTCCCTCCTTCACTATGTCATTGTCCCCGATTGTCTCATTGATAATATCCCCCATATCCCAGCTGCGTATCAGCTCCCCCTCTCGGTTCATCTCGATAACGGCCGATTCCAGTCTGCCGTCCGGACCATTCACCGTTACCAGCAGATTGCCGTTCGTGGGATTGTCCACTATATCGTGATGAATCGTATGATAAGGGCTGGGTACTCGCTGAGAATAGACTTTCTTTCCCAACAGGTTTGCTTCACAGACGTGATTGATGCTCCCCGGGGTTTCGATGTCCCCGAAGCGGTAATTTCCGTTTTCTATCCTGGTAAAAAGCAGGGCCGGCCCCGGCGGATAGTACCATCGTATTTTTCCATAATCATCGAACAGGAGAGGATACTTGGCTATGCCGGCATAATTGTAATCCAGCAGATTCATTCCCGGCTCCATCATTTCCGGATGGATCTCGACGATTGCGATATCCGGGAGGCGAGAATCCAGCGGTTCCGTTTTTATATTGATCGTCTTCGTTGTTCCCCTCACCGTGATTTCCACTTCGTTCACATAGCCGTCGTCACCTCCATACAGGCCCAGGATGGGGATATCGTGCTGGGTCTTGGATTCGGCAAATTTCTTCACCACGTCCGAATCATCTCCATCCTGGCCGATCACTCTGATCTCCACGCCGCTGGCCGGTGAGGTCTTCAATCGCAACAGGGCCGTGAGCGGTACCGATCCGTATGGATTCACCGCCAATTCAGGGGTTTTCTGTTCGTAAGAATAAAGAGCTCCATCCTGCAGATCCTCGAAGGGAATGTAGTCTTCCGGGACTTCTTCTTCCTCATCCCACAGCAGTGTGAACCAGAGCAGCAGGCAGAGCAATTTCTTGAACAGATCATTCGTATCGCTCTGCTCTCCGTCTGGGATGACTTCATCTGAATTGTCGGATCCGCCGCCGCCGCACCCGACAAACAGCATAAATCCGAGGACAAAGATCATTAAAATAGCTATTATCTTGAAACGGCCCATTCCGTCCTCCTGAATCCGTAACAATCCACCGGCTCAGCCGGTGAGAATTGACAAGGTTCTACCATTTCGTGCGAGAGAAGCAAAGACGAGCTAAAGAGAAGCCGATGGATTGTTACGGATTCACCCCTTGGAGAATTTTGGCTAATGAACACCCTTGTGTGGTAGGCTATGCGAATTGAGTATTCGAAAAGGAGATTGAGAGAACCGAAAGGTTGTATGGATGCAAAGTGGATAGGGTCCTCATGAAAGGGAGGAAAAGAGAGGTTTTTTATGAGTAAAGATGGAGAAGGAGGTCCCATTATTTCATAGAATTCCACGTGTAAAAATTCTCCAAACAGAATCAGCGACCAGGGAACGTGCGAGAGCGACCAAGCTCGACGGCCCCTTCCAGGGGCCTTCCTCATACCACCTGTTCTGCAGGTGGTCGCTGATTATGGGACTCATCGCATAGACTTCCTCTGCGTCATTGGCGCCCAGGCTGAGAATCATTCCTGCGAGTTTATAAGATCTTCGGGCGTCTTCGCAAGCCGAGTGAAGAAGTACTCGTTGCGGTACCAGGGCGCGGTGAGGTTCTTGAAAAAGTCCGACGAGGGCTCCCCGGCCATGCCGGTGGAGCAGCTGAACCAGGCCCCCTCCGGCCGTCCCAGGTCCACGATGAACCGGGAGGCGGCCCCGGCCATCACGTTGTACCGGCCATCGTCATAGGAGAAGTAGGCCCCGTTCACGGTGTCGTTGTCGCCGGGGTAGCCGACGTCGTCGATCCGGTAGGGCCTTCCCATCAGAGGGAATCCTCCCAGGGGGTGCTTGATGGCGAGACGATGAACCTTGCCCCAGGCCCAGGCGCCGGGGTCCGGGCCCATCTCTTTTACGCAGGCCTCCACGGCCTCTTCGAAGGCCTCCACGAAGATCGCGTTCCGGCCCTCGCGCTCCAGGGTCTCCTTTTTATCGAACCAGATACCCTCCGGCTCCTCCTGCAGGCTCTCCATGACCTTGGCTGCCGCGAAATTGACCTTGAGGGCGGATTCGGAGAGCTCCTCACCCATTTCGTCGCTGAAGGTTATTTCGATGAGGGCCTGGTAGAAGGCCTCGTACAGGGCGGCCCCCGGGGAGTCCACGCTCGTTTGACGATCCCAGCCCTTCAGGATCTCCCGGGCCTGCCGGGTCCGGTCGTCCAGCTCTCCTGCCTCACCTTCGGCCGAGAGGGCCTCCCAGAGGATCTCCAGGGCCCGGCCGGACGCCAGGTTGTACACGTCGGCGTGCATCGACTGGAACCGTTCCACCGAGGAGCGCTCCCGCTCTTCGAGGAGCTGCCGGATCCTCTCGGAGCGGTAGGGTCTCGCATACTCGGCGGAGATGTACCAGGGGTAATCGGGCGGCGCGATCCTCTCGTTGGCGCTGTGCAGGAAGCCGGCAGGCGGATTTTCGGCCGACGGAAGGTCGTCGAAGGGGATGGTTCCGAGCCACTCGATCCCCGGCATCCAGCCTGACTTGGGCCGAAAGCCGCACTGGTCGGCCCGGACCGGAATCCGGCCGGCCGCGTGGTACCCGATGTCGCCTTCGGCCGTGGCCCAGACATAATTGTAGGCTGTGGGCCCCTGGCCGATCCGCTCCAGGGCAAGCTTTACCTCCTCACTGCTTCGGGCTCTCATGAGCCGGACCTGGCCTTCGAAATAGGCTGCCGGGTCGGTCCCGGTGTAGCGCACGCAGATCGGCTCCGTCATCCAGGGGTGCTTTCGGGCGGACCGGCTCTTCAAGGCCTCAGGCGGGATGAGAAAGCCATGTTCCCCGGTTCGCAGCACAAAGGAGCGATCCCTTCCCCACCGGACCTTGCATTGGACCGTACGCTTCTCGAACTCCTTCCACCCGTCCGCGGTCTGATACCGGTCCGGCGTGTCCGGGTCCAGCTTCTCCCTGTACAGGTCCATCTGGTCGGCCATGACGTTCGTCACCCCCCAGGCCGCGGCGCCGTTCCAGGCCGCGCAAAACGCCGGGTAGCCCGGATAGAGGAGCCCCTCCACGGAGAAGCCGGCCCCCTCGATGTGGGCGTGGTACCAGAAGCTCGGGGCCGGGCCGAGCGGCACGTGCGGGTCGTTGGCGAGGATCGGCAGGCCGCTCTCGGAGCGGTCGGCCGAGACGACCCAGTTGTTGCTGCCCCGGGGCATGAAAGGCATCAGTAGGGCCCCGGCGGTTCGGAAGAGATTGTGATGAGGCAACGAAACAGGCTCGAGGGGACGGGAGAGGCTGCCTGCGTTTGAGAGGCCCTCCGATCTCGGCGTCCATCCCTCACCGCCGGCCAGGCGGCGGAAGAAGTCCTCGGCGAGCTCCTCCCCCATGGCGTGCACCATGGCTTCGTGAAGGATCTCGGTCCCGATGCCCATGAGGCCGAGCCCGACGCCGAAGATCTCGGCCACGCTCATGACATCCGCTGGGGACCATGGCTCGGGCTGAACTCCCAGAAACCGGTACATCGGGGGATGCGACTCCTCCCGGTCCACGAGCAGCCGATTGATCCCGTTCGAAAACTGCTCGAGCAGAATTCTCATCTCCGGCGCGAGCTCCTCGCAGGCCTGCAGGGTCTTTCGCTCCAGCTCGAAACATTTCAGGAGCATGTCCACCTGGACCAGGCGAGCGCCCTTTCCGAGGGGAAGGTTGAAGAACCACTCCGAGAGCCGTCCCTGGGCGACATGACGGTAAAGATCCATCTGGAAGAGCCGATCCCCGGCCATGGTGTAGCCCAGGCCGAAAAAGAGATCCCCCGCATCGTCGGCAAAGATGTGCGGGATGCCCTGGTCGTCCCTGAGGACGACCACCTTGGCCGCTTCGGACACTCCGCCAGTCGAGCCCTGACCATCCGGCACAGCACGGCTCCCCAGACAGCCCGTAACAAAAAACAGGACCCCCATCAGGAACAAGCGCTTTTTACCCTTCATTCTTTTCATCCTTTCATATTTAGCTGATCCCTCTCACCATATATTGCACGATCAAAGAAAGTCCACACGATTCCCTCCGGAAACGGGTCGCAACAGGAGCACAGAAAAAATAATTCAAATATCCAAGCAGCTCTTGTAAAAGGCCGATTGACAATTTAATTTCGTAGTGATACTTGATAGTTGCGTAACATGTCGGATGTGTCATTTCGACCACCGCTCATTGTCATCTAGACCACTGCTCTTTGTCATTTCGACCGCCTCCCTCTGTCATTTCGACCGCAGGGAGAAATCTTATCTTTTCAGTGGAAATAATTCATGGGAAAGAGAAACAAGACCCTTGTCGGCAGCAATATTGAGGGCATATTACGCTCTAAAGGCTGGACTCGAAAAATGCTCGCCGATAAAGCCAAGTATACCCAAAATACTATATCCAATATTATCACGGGATATGAAAATTTTTCTCAGACCAGTATTGAACGAATCGCCTCTGCACTCGAGGTGGATCTGTATGAGCTGTTCCTTCCCCTCTCCTCTTCTGGAATGTCTTCCACCGATGGAAAATGCGAGCTCATCTTTGAAGAGAGAGTAAAAAAGATTGTAAGTCTTCTGCGGTCCGCGTCGCCTCTGATTCATGATGCCGTATTGAATATTACCAAGGCCCTTACAAACATGGTCGAGAGGCAGCAATCCCCCATGGTCAAGAGAGGCAAAAACCTGGTTGCCTTTGAAGGAATCGACGGGTTTTCAATTTCCGAACAGCTCCAGCTGATCAAAGAAAAATATGAGAATGCAATTGTCAGCAAAATCGACTACGAAACCCCGATTGGCAGGACCATCAAGGAGTTTTTCGAACACATTGAAGATGATGTCCGCATGAGAGGGAAAGTCCAGGAGGCTCGGCTCATACGATATATACTCTACGGAGCCTATAGGATCTATCGCTTCTGGAACGATATCATCCCCGGACTGAACGCGGAGAAAACGGTCTTTGTGGAATATTACTCTCTATCCGGATATGCCTACACCAAGTCGGATGATAGAGACCTGGAACTGATAATGGATTACATTCGAAGTTTCGACTATTTCATGCCGGAGCCCAGTCTCACTTTTCTTCTCGACGTCTCTCCGGCAAAGACAATTTCCAGATCTGAGAAAAATGGATTTTATTTGCCTTATCGCAACAAAGATTACCTTTCAAGAGTGAGAAAAGCTTACCTGGAGAAAGCGAGAGAAAATAAAGATAATGCGATAATACTAAACGGTGTGGAAGATCGAGTGCTTCTACACAAAAAGATTTTAAAAGAATTGAACAAGAGGCATATCATGTAGGGGTGAAAGAGCAGAGAAAGATAGACCGGTTTCTAATCGGCTATCACAGGTAAACAGCTAACCCGCTGTTGGCATCCAAACAAAAAAGGCGGGCCAAAAAAAAGCACTATTGGTTTGGCAGCGACCCCCAGGGGGATCCCAATGTGACTTTTCAGCGGCCCACCCTATATGTCGCTTTATAGCCGATCCTTTGCAGGATGTCAATCTCGGAGAAGGCCAAGCTGCCAAGAGTGGTGCAGCTTGGCCTTTTTTAATGAGATGATCAGCACAATAAAATCCGACATCGACAACTGCAAGATATAGGTAAGAAAAGGGAGGCATCACAATGAAAAAGAGTGACCTTGCCAGGACCCTTGCTGCCCATAATGACATTACCCAAAAACAGGCAGAGGAAATTGTAAATATTTTCTTTTCCGAGATAACGGAGGCGCTCGCTGAGAACGAGAAGGTGGTGATAAAGGGCTTTGGGTGTTTCTCGGTACGTGCTTACGGTGCATATACAGGACGAAATCCCAGGACAGGGGAAATGCATGAGGTGAAGCCGAAGAAGCTTCCGTTTTTCAAGGCGAGTCGCGAGCTCCTCGGGCGCTTAAACGGTAACGCGGAGCGGATCGGAAAATGAAAATTTGGTTTGAACTGACAGGATGCATCGGCTCTCTGATGGCCATGATGTTGGTCGGGCGACTTTTTGCAGCAACACCCGGAGATGTAGTGATCGATGAGCTCTTCTATGATCCAATAGGGTCAGACGATGGATGGGAGTATATCATCCTTTACAACGCAACCTCCGAAGCAATCAATCTGACAGGCTGGGAGCTTCAGACGGCAGGAACGGATTTCATCTATGGGCCATTTGATCTCACCGGGATTGGGATTCCGGCGCTCTCCACGATCATCATAGGTGAGGAGTTCGTCCCCAATCCAGATGTAGAGGTCGGGTTCAGTTTCAATTTTCCCAATGGCGGTTCGGCCAGTGATGGAGTGCGTATCGTTGACGCCGGGGCTAATGTCATCGACACGGTGATCTATGACTCACCGAACACGAATGAGTTGCCCGGCGATGGCGGACTGGATCCGTACCCGGATGCAATGTGCGCACAGGACGTCGGCCCGGGCAGGGCCCTTGAACGCGACTACCTCCATACGGACACAGACGACTGTTCGGTCGACTTTTACACAGCCTACACGTACTGGTGCGAGGACGCTGATGGAGACGGTTACTATGATGAGGCATGCTGGGGGGATGACTGCGACGACACGAATCCACTGGTATATCCGGGAGCAGTAGAGATATGCCATGACGGAATCGATGACGACTGCGATGGCCTTGTGGACGGCGAAGATCCGGATTGTCCTGCGGAATTTACACTCGATCTGGATGTATCCTACGATGCAGTGTTATTAAATCTAACCTATACCATAAGTACGTCCGAACCGGTTATGTGGGCGAATTTTGCAGTTCTGACCTACCCGGAAATTCAAGTCATTCCCCTCTGGACCGTACCGCTGCCGGTCCTTGATCCCCCAGTATCATTCCCGCTAGCCTTCCCCTTCCCGAGCATGGGGTGGGTTGGAATTTGGACTGGTTTGTTTACAGAAGAAGGGGCTCAAGCTATTGATCTTGAATGGATTGATACTGAATTGTGAACCGGGAACCAGTCGAATGCAAAATGACAATGGCTAGGAGATAACCATGATTACGAACAAGGACAAAATTTTAATATCTTCTGTTTTTTTTCTAATCTTACTAATACTACAGCGACATTTCAATTTTAAGATTCTCCAATAATTCGAGGCGTTTT
>CAZFWM010000331.1:0-8238 GCA_964522545.1 uncultured Thermodesulfobacteriota bacterium | reverse complement strand
CCGACAGGTTCGGTATCGTGGAGTATGATGCGACCGCCGGATTCGTAACCGTTACGTATGGAGGAGAACGGGAGAAGGGGGGCGTAGGCCCTGACTACGTCGTTTGGGAGATCCCCTTTCTCACGCCTGATCAGAAGGTGAATCTTGTCGTGACCGTGGAGCTCTTGGAGCTGGTCAACATGGCTCTCATCCAGGTAAAGGGGCCCCATGAGGTCGTGTCCGAAAATCGAGACGACCCGGACATGGGCCGGTTAGTGGAAGCGGAGCCGCAGTATGCAGTCTTTTACGTCAATGAAGGGGCTCAGGCTGAAGGGATCGATCCCTTTACCGGAGAGAAAGTGACGACCGTCAAGACGGTTTTCCTGAGGGTCTTCCTCGAGGAGGAAGTATTCGGCGCGGTCCTTGACCAGGAAATCGGCGGGGGCGTAGGGCCGGTCAGCGAGTGGCCGGTCACCAACGTATTTCCCTAATCGCCGCAATGCGCCTTGAGAATCCGACAACACATTCCCTGTCCTCCTACACTCACATTCCTTCCGAACTCTGTCTCTATTTCCTGTTGATTTTTGCTCCTGTCGCCCATGGGAGCGTCCAGCTCTATACCGTGACCATCATCCATCTCGCCGCGATATTCCTATTCGTCTTTTGGCTGTTTCACCGGGCCCTCCAGAAGGACCGTGGGATTTTCCAAACTCCGGTCCATCGCTGGATTTTTCCTGTTCTAGGGCTCGGGGCGGCAAGCACGGTGCTCTCCCCCTGTCGATTCCCGAGCATGCAGGCCTTTCACCTCCTGGTTGATTATGTGATCGTCTTCGTCGTGGCCCTGGATCTCCTAGACCGGAGAGGCGCTGTAAAGAGAATGGTCTGGATTCTTCTCGCCACGGGGGCCTGGGCGGCCCTATATCGACTTTTCGGGTGGCCCTCTTGGGATCTGTTCCATGTGAGCAAAAACCACTTCGCCGGCTATCTCAATTTTGTAGTCTTCATCGGCCTGGGCGCCTGTTTTGCCATGGCACGAGAGGAGGCCGGGAACGCCGGAGGGCGCCGGTGGCCGGTAGTCCTCGCGGCGGCGGTTACCATCGCGGCCGCGATGGCCCTGTTCCTTTCCAATTCGATCGGCGGAATGATCACGATCGTTTTCGTCTCCCCTCTTTTTTTTCTGATGGCTTTGCCTGAGCGACCATCACTGCGCATTCTGATCCTGGGATACCTGGCATGGGGTGCCGTGGTGGCCCTTCTCTGCTACCTGAATCAGGATTGGGTCGATGCCGGTTTTTCCGATCTTCTGCGCAGAAAAAAGGGCTCTGCCCTCATACGGCTCTCCATCTGGCAGAGCACGATAGAGATCATCAAGAACCACCCGTTCCTCGGCTCCGGCCCGGGCACCTACCGGTTCATGGTCATGCCGTACCGGGCTCCGAGGCTGGACCTGGGGCTGAAGATATTCCACGCGCACAACGACTACCTCGAGGCTGCAGCGAACTTCGGCCTGCTGATGCTCACGGTATTCGTTGCCGGGGGGGTGCGGTTTTTTCGCTGGGCCATCGTCATGCTGGGCCGGCGCCGCAGTCCATTCTGGAAATCCCTTGCCCTGGGCGCCCTCACAGCCTCAGCGGCCATTCTTTTCTACGGATTCTTCGATTTCAATCTTCATGTCCCGGCCAACGCCCTCTGGTTCACGGTCTGCCTGGCACTGGCCGCGGCTTCGCTGAATGTGAGCGACCGTTTCGGTCGCCTCCGCTACAGCCTCAGCTCGTGGAAGGCCCCGGGGGGGGACAGAGGGGCTTTCATCCTCGCATTCGGGGCGGCCGTATGCGCGGTGCCCCTGATTTTTTTTCACACCGGAACGCTGCTTGCCGAAGCCAATTACAGCCAGGGAGTAAAAGCCTCCAATGCGGGAAAACTGGAGTTGGCCACAGAGGCCTATGAGGCGTCTGTAGCGGCCCGAAAAGGGAATGCCAAGTACCAGTATGCTCTGGGGAATGTACTCCATGGACTCTGGCGACGGTCTCCGGAAGATCGGACGCTGTTCGAGAGGGCCGAGGCGGCCTACCGTGGCGCGGACCGTCTCTGCCCAAGCGATTACAATGTTCTCGTCGACCTGGGGAGGCTCCTGGCAACCGACTGGCAGATCGAGGCCTCCGAGCTCTGCCTCAAACGAGCAGTCGAGCTCAATCCGAACACCCCGTATCTGCACTTGGTGTTAGGTGATTTCTACCTCAACTACTGTGTCGATCGCCTTAACGAAGGGCTCGATGAATACCGCAGGGCCGCGGAAACCTACCCCCGCTATTTTCGATACTATGCAAAGCGGGGCCTGCGCTATACGCGTCGCTATGATGAGCTGAAAAGGGTCGTGCCTGATCAAGCAGGGTTTCACTATAAGTTCGCCCAGCTCCTTATCGAGGAACGCATTCTGGACGGAGCACGGGAAGAGCTGGAGCGAGCCATCGCCCTCGACCCGGGAAACCTTGTCTATTACGGGCTGATCGAGCATGCACTCCGGGCGATGGGGCGCTTGAACGATGTTCCGGCTCTATGGGACCGCGCCAGGAGGGCTCTCCCCGATCATTCAGAGATTCTTCTAAAGTGGGGTGAGGCATTGGAAGAGCTTGGTGAGGTTCATGCGGCGGAGACGAGGTACCGGGAGTTCATTCCCCTGGAGGCGAAAAGTATCGAAGGCGAACGGAGGCTCGTCGGCCTCTTTCAGCGGATCGGCCGCGTCGAGGAGATAGCCGGGGTATGGGAGGCGGCGGTGCGTCGAGTCCCCCTGGACAGCCGCGTACATGAGGAGCTGGCTGCAATCTATCGTCGGCAAGGCCGATGGCTCGATGCGGTGAAAGCGTGCAGGGAAGCGATGCGGCTGGACAGTGGAAATCGTATTTGTCTCAATCTCCTTTCAGAAATGTATTTGGAGAAAGGGATGGACTATGAGGCGATGGTTCTCTGGAAGATGGAAGCCAGGTCGAATCCCGATAGGATCTCAACTCACCTGAAGCTGGGAGAGATCTATGAGGGGATGAGAAAACGATTTGAGGCTAAAGCACAGTACCGGGAGGTGCTGATGAGGGATCCGGTGAACAAGGATGCCCTGGAGGGGATATCCAGATTGAAGGAAAAACGGCAATAATGGAGGACATGGGCGGCGCATCCCATATCGGAGGAAGAGTATGAATATAGATAATCGTATTTCGTTGACGTAGATAAGAATTTGAAATACACTATTAATGATTGGAAAAGAAGAATTAGAGAAATACGCATCTATTTACATCAAGAGTTATTCTCTAAAACAAAGAGAGGAGAGATGGCCATGAAGAGGATTTCGATTGTACTATTTTCGGTTTCTATCTTCATCCTTTCCGGTAACGTTCTGGCCGACACGTATGATGTCCCGGCCGATTTCGACGACATCCAGACCGCTCTCGACTCTGTCTCGTCCGGGGACGTCATCATGGTGGCCGACGGGACCTATTTTGAAAACCTGATCTGGCCCTCCGCAGGGGCGATCACTCTGCGTGGCGCCTCAGAGGATGCGGCCCTTTGCATCATCGACGGCAGCTGGGCCGGGACCACGGTGAGCATCACCTCAGGCGTCGGCTCCGACACACTTCTGGAGCACTTCACGATACGCAACGGCACGGGGACATATTCTCAGATCTATCTAGGGGGGGGGCTCTATATAAGCAATTCTTCTCCGACGATACGGAGCTGCATCATCACCGACAATACCGTTACGGACGGATTCGGAGGAGCCGTCTATGCCGGCTACGGCTCACCCACGTTCGAGGAAAATATCTTCTCGAGCAACCAGGCATATGATTTCAGCGGCGAAGGAGGCGGCGGGGCTTTTTACGGCCAAGGGGGACAGTTCACCTTCTGGGGCAACACGTTTTTCGACAACTACGGGTACAGCTACGGAGGCGCCATCAACATTTCCAATGGTTCTATCTACGCCGAAAAGAACCTGTTCGAGGCCAATGGGGCCCACTCATCGGGAGGCGCCCTCTATCTCGTCAATACGTCGGGCACGATTATTGGAAATGAGATAATCGACAATACGGCCGAGATCGGGGCCGGCCTCTTCAGCCAGGCAAGTAGTGCGACGATAACCAATAATCTGTTCACGGGGAATTCAGCGGTCGTGCGCGGTGGGGCCATAACCTGCTGGCAGTCCTCTCCTCTCATAGTCAACAATAGTTTCTACGCAAACACCGCCGGGATTTCGGCCGGCGGAATTCACTGTCAGGACTACGCGTCACCCAGCATCTTCAACAATATCATAGCGCAAACCACGTCCGGGCAGGGGATCTGGTGCTTCATCGACTCCTCCCCCCAGATAGACTACAACGACTACTGGCAGAATGCCGGAGGAGATTTGGGAGGGAGCTGCGTTGGAGGGGAAAACGACATCTCAGGCGACCCCCTCTTCGAGGATGGCCCCGGCGGAGACTTCCACCTGTCGCTCGGCTCCCCGTGTATCGATACCGGCTGGGACGATGCGCCCGGCATCGTCTATCGTGACTTCGAGGACGATATGCGGCGGATCGATGGGGACGGAGACTTCGTCGTCGTCGTGGATATCGGAATGGATGAATTCTGCCAGGAGATCGACTACGACAGCGACACCTACGTCGACTGCGAGGACTGCGACGAAAGCGACGGCGATGTAAATCCGGGCGCCACAGAGGAGTGCGATTTCATCGACAACGACTGTGACGACCAGGTGGACGAAGGGGTCACCACCACCTTTTACAGAGATCAGGACGAAGACGGGTACGGGAATCCCTGGAATACCATTCAATGGTGCCATGAGCCTCCGGAAGGGTACGTCTGGGACAGTACGGACTGTGACGATAGTGATGCCGACGTCTATCCGGGCGCGTCGGAGATCTGCGACGGCAAGGACAGCAACTGCGACGGAACAATCCCCGAAGACGAGTTCGACGGCGACCACGATGGGGCGTACCTCTGCACGCCGGACTGCGACGACGGGGACCCGTACACCTATCCCGGCGCCTCCGAGATCTGCGATGGGATCGACAATGACTGCAACGGGGTGGTCCCGCAGAGTGAGCTGGACATGGATGAAGATGGGTGGTTCCCATGCGCCAACGACTGCGACGATGAGGACTCGAGCATCAATCCCGGCGTCTACGAGATCTGCACCGATGGCATCGACAACAACTGCAACGGCTTCATCGACTTCGCCGACCTCCAGTGCGAGGCCAGCTGCACGGACGCCGACGGCGACGGCGTGTCGATCGAGGGGTACACCTGCGGTCCCATCGACTGCGACGACATGGATCCCTATGTCTACCCCGGCGCGGCCGAGATCTGCGACGGGCTGGACAGCGACTGCAACGGGAGCACGCCCGCCAGTGAGGCGGACGAGGATCACGACGGATTCATGGTTTGCGCCGACGACTGCGACGATGCCGATCCGGACCGGAACCCCGGCACGCCCGAGGACTGTGAAGATGGGATCGACAACGACTGCGACGCGGCCATTGACGAGAGCGACGCCGACTGCACCTGCCCCGACGCCGACGGCGACGGGTTCGGCGACGGAGAGTGCGGCGCGAGCGACTGCGACGACACGGATCCTGAAATCAACCCCGGAGCGTTCGAGCTGTTCAACGGCATCGACGACGACTGCGACGGCCAGGTGGACGAGGGGCTCGACTTCGACGGAGACGGGCATGCCAATCCGGCCGACAACTGTCCGTTCCGGTACAACCCGAGCCAGACCGACAGCGATCAAAACGGAACGGGAGACGCGTGCGAGCGTGAGCCGACCGTGTACATTCCGGAGGACTACGCCACGATCACCGGGGCGGTCGACGGCGTCTGGAGCGGGACCAACATCATCGTGGCCGGAGGGACCAAGGCCCCGGAGGTCTACTATGAGAATATCGATTTCCAGGGAAAGGACCTTGCCCTGGTGAGCACCTCGGGTCCCGAGCTCACCATCATCGACGGAAACGCGCTCGACTCCGTCATCACCGTGGTGTGCGAAGGGTCCGAAAAGTCCCGGATCGAGGGCTTCACCCTCAGAAACGGCCTGGCCGACAAGGGGGGCGGTATCTACTGCTACGAGTGCTCGCCCACGATCATCGACTGCATCATCGCAGGGAACACGGCCGAAACGTACGGCGGCGGGATCTTCTGCGACGAGAGCTCGAATCCGGACATCCTGTACAACTGGTTCTACAGCAACGAGGCCGAGTGGGGGGCGGCCATGTTCCTGACCGAGTCCTCGTCACCCCTCGTGGCGAGCAACATCATCACGGGGAACACGTCGGAGCGGGAGGGGGGGGGCATGTACATCTGGCGTGACAGCGCCCCCGTGGTCGCGAACAACACGGTCGTCTTCAACGAGAGCATGTACAGCTACGGAGGAGGGATCCAGATTGACTCGGCCGGAGAGGCCCTCCTGATGAACAACATCGTCGTCCAGAACGAATCCTCCAAGAAGCCCGGAGGTGTGGGGTGTCTCTCGGGGACGGCTGCAGAGATACTCCACAATGATGTTTGGGGAAACACCCCGTCCAACTTTGGTACGAGCTGCCCGGAGGAGGTGGAGGGGATCTCCTCCGATCCCTTCTTCCTCGACCCGGACGGCCCGAACGAGATCCCGGGGGACATCGACGACAACTACCACCTCCTCGGATCGTCGCCGTGCGTCGATGCAGGGACGAACGATGTGCTCCTGTACACCTTGCAGGACATGGACCGGGCCCTACGCTATGTGGACGGAGATGCCGACGGAGCGACCATCGCCGACATCGGCGCGGACGAGTTCTGCAGCGGACTCGACGACGACGGCGATGGATTCCTCGATTGCAACGACTGCAACGATATGGAATTCGCCGTCAATCCCGGAAGGGTGGAAGACCACAACCACGATAATTGCGACGACGAGATCGACAACGACTGCGATTACCTGATAGACCACGATGACCCGGGCTGCTACTGCCCGGACGCCGACGGGGACGGCTATTTCAACGTCATCTGCGGCGGGCTCGACTGCAACGATCAGGATCCGGAGATCAATCCGGATGCGGTGGAGATCTGTGACGAGCATGACAACAACTGTGACGGATCGATCGACGAGGGATTCGACTCCGACGGGGACGGGTACAAGACCTGTACCGGCGACTGTGACGACGAGGATCCGGAGGTCAACCCCGAGGGGGTCGAAGTCTGCGACAACATCGACAACAACTGCGACGAGACAATCGACGAAGGCTTCGACCTGGATGGGGACGAATATACCATCTGTGCCGAGCCGGTGTCCGACTGCGATGATGACGATCCCGCTGTCAATCCTGGCGCGGTGGAAGAGTGTTACAACGAGATCGATGACGATTGCGACGGGGATGTCGACTGGATCGACACGGAATGTGTCTGCCCGGACGAGGACCACGACGGCTGGCCCGCTCCGTTCTGCGGCGGAGGCGACTGTGACGACGCCGCCTTCTACGTCAATCCCGACGCCACCGAGATCTGCGACGGGGTCGACAACGACTGCAACGGGCAGGTGGACGAGGGATTCGATCTCGACGGGGACGGGTACGCCACCTGCGAGGATGACTGCGACGATACGGACGGCTATGTCAACCCGGACGCCACCGAGGTCTGCGACGGGATCGACAACAACTGCATTGATGGAATCGACGAGGGATTCGACGCCGACGGGGACGGTTGGACCAGCTGCGGCGGCGACTGCAACGACCAGAACCCCGCGGTGCACCCGGACGCCGAGGAGCACTGCTCGGACGGCCTGGACAACGACTGCGACCTGGCGATCGATTACGGCGATCCGGACTGCCCCTGCGTGGATCTGGACGGCGACACTTACAACAACAGTATCTGCGGCGGCAGCGACTGCGACGACTCCAATCCCAACATCTACCCGGGAGCCCCCGAGCTGTGCAACGGGATCGATGACAGCTGCGACGGCCAGATCGGGTTCGAAGAGATGGACCTCGACAGCGACGGTGTGATGAGCTGCGCGGGCGACTGCGACGACTGGAGCCCCATCGTCTATCCCGACGCTCCTGAGATCTGCGACGCCGTCGACAACGACTGCGACGAAGACGTGGACGAAGGATTCGACGTGGACGGCGACGGCTACACCACCTGCGGAGGGGACTGCAACGACTCGAGCCCCTTTGCCAACCCCGGTATGACCGAGATCTGCGATACCATAGACAATAACTGTGACGGAGAGATTGACGA
>CAZFWM010000330.1:0-8240 GCA_964522545.1 uncultured Thermodesulfobacteriota bacterium | reverse complement strand
TAATGGAGGAATTATTTATAATACGAAACAGCCGGATGTCAAGTTTTTATTTCCCCCACTGCTCCGGATCGGCGATGATGTCGCAATCGACCAATTGTGCGCCCGCCTCGTTTCGGAACGGGGAGTAGCAATACTCGATCAGGTAAGTCAGCTCGGTCGGACGGACGACCGTCCCGAGCTCCCCGTTGCGGCTCGGCTTATAGGGCACCTCCCCGTCCGGCACGGCCGGATCCCAGAGGTCCCAGTTCGACCATGTCTCGTAGTGGTCCACGGCCAGCGAGTACTGTTCCATGATGTGCCGGGCCTCCTGCGACGTGAGCGGGAGCCCGGCCGTGGCCGCGGCCAAGGAATAAGAGGCCACGTCGCTCTCCCAGTCGCAGTGGTAGATATAGGGGGAGGTCCCGTCGAACAAAGAGCCGACCCGGTCCGCCAGGCCCTCCAGGAGCGCAAGGGCCATGTCATTCTCTCCCACCATGAGGGCGTTCGTGATGGCCGAGACATGGAAGTAGCGGATGATGGCGTAGTTGAAGTAGTGGCTCAGGGTGGCGATCAGTTCATAGAGCTCCCCGATACCGTCTCCACAGTCTACTTCCATGGGATCGCCGTAGCCGATCAGGGCTGAGGCGACCTTGGCCGTGCACTCGGCGTCGGGCACGATGGTCTCGTAGGTCACGAAGCTGGCGAGATCGGCCACCATGCCGGTATCGGCGAGCGGGACATAGGCGTTTCCGTACATATCCTTGGTCCGGATGTAGTAGCCCGAGTCCACGATATCTCGGGCAAAGCCCTGCATGTGCTCCACCGCACGGGCCGCCGCCTCGCGCACCGCTTCGTCCGCCCCCTCCTCGGCCACGCGCATCAGCAGGGGGACTGCGCGAAAGAGGTGGGGCACATCGTCCTTGCTGCGCATGTTGCGGACCCAGATGTCACCCCAGTAGGGATTGTCCGGATTCGGGATGGTGTGGGCGTTCCAGCTGTACGACTCGTGCTTGACCGGGTCATACTCGACAAAGGCGTCCCTCCCGTCCTCGGTGTAGCTGTGGTCCTGGGTGAATATCCCGCGGGCCATGAGGAAGCTCTCGGGGTCGTGATCGTCCCACAGCATGCCCTGGAACAGGGCGACCATCCCCTTGGCGAACTTCTCCACGACCCTCCCCATGGTGGGATCGCCGCTCATCAGGTACCCGGAGATGGCGTTATTGATGACCTTGGGGGTCCGGATCATGATATTGTCCGCGCCGCCGCGGTGCTCGAAGGTCACCAGGTCGCCGCTCTTGATGGCCTGGGTATCCTGCCAGTAGAGCTTGTAGTCGGGCATGCCGTACGGGTTCGACTCATCCATGCCGTGGCTGTGCCAGAGGATCCAGTGGAAGTAGCTGACCTCGTCCCAGAAGGCGGTGATCTTCTGAGTAAAGGCGGTGACCTCCTCGGGCGTGAGCGGCTCGCCCACGTCTTCGCGGGTGAACTCGAAGGGGAGTGAGTCGGGGTAATCGCGGCCTCCCTTCACACTCACACTCGTGACGGCCTGAGCGCCATGGGATACCGAATCCCGGCGAAGGATACGCCCCACTCTCTCCAAAAGGCCTGCAGGCTCGCGACCGGCCGGCGTCGCGTCGATCGAGTCCTTCGCGGCATGGCCGGTGAGGACCGACCGGACGAGCCGGAAGCCGAGGTAGCGGCTGCGATACCCGGGCGAGTGGCCCGAGCGGAAGGCGGACCGGCAGCGCCCGGCGCCGGTGTAGCGGCAGCTCCCGCCCCGGGCGACCCGGAAGTGGCCGTCGGCCGGGCCCTCGGGGTCCGTGACCGATCCGGGGTACTCGCTCTCATACCAGTCCCAGCACCACTCCAGCACGTTTCCGATCATGTCGTGGAGGCCCCAGACGTTCGGGGCCTTCCCGCCGACGGCGTGGGTCAGGTTGCTCGAGTTGTTGCAGTACCAGGCGATGGGATAGAGATTCGGGTCATAAGGAGAGCAAGCCGTGTTCGTGATGGGGCCGCTGTAAAAGGCGGTCGTGGTTCCGGCCCGGACCGCGTACTCCCATTCGGCCTCGGTGGGCAGGCGGAATCCAGCGCAGTCATAGACCGAGGAGACACCGTTCAGGGAGACCTCGGCGTCGAAGATGCCTCCCTGTTCCCTGCAGTAGCTGATCGTGTCCCCCGGCGTCTCGTCGGCGCACTCGATGTCCGAGAGAACATAGCACTCTTCATACCCTTCCGACGCGGAGAGCCTGTTGGCATAGGCCAGCGCGTCGAACCAGCTCACCTGCTCCACCGGCAGGTTCGGAAAAGAGCCGACCTGCGAAAAATGGCTCGGATCGTAGCCCATGAGCGGCTCGAAGTCGCCCTGGATCACCTCGGTCGTCATCATCTCGAAGCCGCGGGAGAGGGTGACCTCGTGCTCTGCCTCATCGAGGTCCCGTCCAGGCTCGCCCGGCGGGCTCCCCATGGTGAAGGTCCCGTCCGGGATGGAGACGAAATCCTTGGTGCAGCCGAAAAGCATGATCGTGGTCAAAAATAAGATCAACAGCACTGACAGGGTTGAAAATGAACGTAGCGTTTTCATAAGAGGATCCTCCGAAAAGGGCACAGCTGTATCTTCGATGCGGACCGAATTGAGGGACGTTGCGAGGACCGAAGGGACGAAGCAATCCACTGAGCACCCTGGCATATTGAGCCCGGGGGATTGCTTCGCTTCGCTCGCAACATGCTTAAGGCGCTCAATTGTCGATCAAAAAATTTCCTATTGTAAAAATAAGCGAGCAAGGAACTCAAGAGCTCCTTGCCCGTTCTTCACTTCTGTATGAAATCATTATTCGTCGTCTGCATCGAAGGCCGGTTACCAGATGTAGGCCAGATCGCCGCAAGCGCACAGATATCCGCAGTGATCCGTGTACCACCCGGTGTCCGCCACCTCCGGGTTGTATATGAGCTGGCCGGAGCCGTCCCGGTCCGTGGCGGGCGTGGACCCGGGCTTGTGGGACCACATCCCGTCCGGTAGATCCTGTCGGTACCAGTGGTAGTCCCTGTTCGGGGCGACCACCAAGTAGACCCGGTGCATGTCGTCGGGGCAGGAATCCGATCCGCTGCTGATCGGAACGAGCCCGTCGCACAAGGCCGCTCTGTGGACCTCGGAGCAGCTCAGGGAATGGTATTGATCGCCGCAGGCGCGCCCTGGCTGGGCAAAGGTCATGGTGATCTCGTCGTTGCCGAAGTTATAGCAGTTGTTGTTGGAGCGAATAGAGCTGGAGTCGTTCCATTTGCCCGGATTGTAGGTCGGCGGCGTGCAGCCGCAGGAGGCGCAGATCGTGTGCTGGACCGTGTTGGAGTAGACGCCGTCCACATCGACCTGGACACTGTAGGCTCCGTCCGGCTTGGGGTCGGGCAGCGTGGCCTCGATCCGCCCGTCGGACCAGTAAGAGACCGCGAGGGATGCGCCATCGTAGAGGAGCCGGCTCGATCCCTGGGAGCTCTCGAAATTGTCTCCCACCACGAGAATCAGATCTCCGGGTGCGGCCGGGTCGGTGAGCACCGTGTCGATGTCCGGGTCCTGCTCGAAGCACTGGCGCTGGCTTCCCATGAGACAAAGGACCATGAAAATGAGGAGAAGCGGTTTGACGAACTTTTTCATTTTTGCCTCCTTCTCGGA
Source organism: uncultured Thermodesulfobacteriota bacterium (assembly GCA_964522545.1). Classification (GTDB taxonomy): domain Bacteria; phylum Desulfobacterota; class DSWW01; order CAZFWM01; family CAZFWM01; genus CAZFWM01. The sequence continues at coordinate 4,594 of CAZFWM010000330.1, read as the reverse complement.
TGAACGACGTTTATGGGATATCAATGGAAAACATGAGGCACAAAGATCCGTTATTGTAACAGGAAACCGAATCGACTTCAAGTTTGCGATATTGCGGAGGAAGTCGGTTGCTATATTTCGACCTCCACCTCTTGTCATTTCGACTTTCCATCTTTTGTCATTTCGACCGCCGTGTTAAATCTTATCTTTTCAAACCGTATTCCTGGTATTTTTTCTCGCGGAGTTTTTCCTGCGCGAAGCGAAGGACCGAAATGACAAATTTCGAGATTGTATACGAAAGTAACATGCTTTGCTTGCTTTACTAAATTCGAAAGAAAATTTATAAAAGTGCATTCCCCTGTAATTCCATTGCCGACACCGGAGTCTGCCTCATGCGTACGTTTGCCTTTTCAGCCGGGTCATTCCTTCTGTTCGTTGCCACGGCGATTGTCTTTGCCGGACCGGCCGAGGCCCTGGAGATCGTTTACCAATACCCCACCTTCTCGAGCCACCAGGTCCTCACTACCCAACCCCTCACCATCCAGTTCTCGAGCTCTCTCGATCCGGAGACCGTAAAGGAGGAGACCTTCTACCTGACGGCGCAAGGAGAAGGAGAGGCCGTGCCGGGCGAGATCTCGATCCGGTCCACCCTCCTTGCCGACGACACCCTGGTCTTCACCCCGGCCGTGCCCTGGGCCTGGGGCATGCGGTATGAGATCCACATCGAATCGGCCCTGGAGGACGTGCACGGAGATCCCTTCGACGGCGCCTTTCCCGATGGCCCCCTGATGGTGGCCAACATTCCCAATGACTTCGAGATCCCGGTCTACAACCCGGAGGCCCCCTTCGACATGATGGTGGGGAGCACGGTCTTCATGGGCTACAATCCCATCGACCCCGAAGCGGAGCCTGAGGGCCCCCACCAGGTCCCGGGCATGAACGTGACCGGCGCGTGGAAGTATACTCTCGGGAGCCCGGAGGTCCTCGTGGCGGTCATCGACGACGGGATCGCGGACTACAGCGACCGGGACATTCGCACCGCCTTGTTCATCAACCAGGGAGAGCTCCCTCTGCCCCAGGCCGGGGAGACGCCCTGTGCCGAGTACGACTGCAACGGAGACGGAAGGTTCGATGTCGACGACTACGCATCGGACCCGCGCGTGCTCGCACGCTCCGACCGGGCGCCCGTCCACGTAGGCCATCTCCTCGAGGCCTTCAGCGACGGCACGGACGACGACGACAACGGCTTCCCGGACGACATCAGCGGGTGGGACTTCTTCCGGGGAGTGAACGAGGTCCTCGGCGTGATCGAGTTTCCCGAGGGCACCCACGGCAAGGGCGAGTGCAAGCTGATCGCGGCCCGCGGGAACGACGGCCACGGAGATGTGCCCGGAATCTGCCCCGACTGCAGGATCATGATGGTCCGCACGAGCCAGCAGATCATCTACGACTTCAACATCGTGGCCGCCGGGGTGCGCTACGCCGTGGCGATGGGCGCGGACCTGATCAACTACGCCGGCGTGCCTCACGCCTACAACGCCGAGGCCCACGGGGCCTTCCTCGAGGCCTACGAGCACGACGCTCTCACCGTGGCCCCCTCGGGCGACGAGATGGGCATGCACCACTGGTGGCCCGCGGCCGGCGAGGACGTGATCTCCGTAAAGACCCTGTTTCCCATGGTCCCGGTGGAGCTGTGGGAAGGGGGCCCCACCATGGACCTGTTCGGGTTCACCGAGACCTACTGCACCAACTACGGCCCCCACGTGCACGCCTCCATCCCGGCCGCCACGGGGTGCACCTCGGACTCCACGGCGAGCACGAGCGGGATCATCGCCCTCATTCTCTCCTATGCCCGGGAGCAGGGTTTCGAGCTCTCGGCCGAGGAGGTCCGACAAATCTTCATCGCCTCGTGCGACGACATCGCCGACCACTGCTTCTCCGTGCCCCAGCTCTTCGGGGTCTGCCAGCCGGGGTACGACATGCACTTCGGCTACGGCCGGCCCGACGCGGAGAGGGCCCTGCTCCTGCTCGGGGACCCGGACCGCGGCGTCCCGGCCCGGATTCCGCCGGAGGTGAGGATCACCGAGCCCCGATGGTGGGAGACCGTCGATCCCTCCGTGACCCCGGTCATGGAGGTGCGCGGCCGCATCGACGCCCGCGTGAAGCCGTACTTCTACGAGGTCCAGGTGGCACGCGGCGTCGAGCCGCTCGACCAGGAGTTCACCACCCTCTGCTCCGGAACCTCGACTTCACCCGTGGAGGGCCTCCTCTGCTCCGTCTCTGTGGACGACCTCTTCGATCCCGGGGAGGTCAGGGGGGTTCCGAATTCCCAGTTCGAATTCGACGTGACTCTGCGGGTGAGGGCCTCTTACGAGATCGGCGGCGAGACGGTCCGGGGCGAGGCGAGAAAGTCGATTTCGATCCACTCCGACGACGACCCCGAGACCGGCCTGATCCGGGGATTCCCCATCGACGTGGGCGCATCCGGGGAGTCCTCGCCCGTGCTCTACGACATGGACGGTGCGCCCGACGGGCGGCTGGAGATCGTGCTGGCCACATCGGACGGGCGCCTCCACGTGCTGCGCTTCGACGAGGCGGGCGGGACCTGGGGGGAGATGCCCGGCTTCCCCGTGGACGTGAGCGGCGAAGATCCCCGCGTCCGTGGGTCGATCATGGGCTCCGCGGCCGTGGGGGACCTCCTCGGCGACGGGGCCCCGCTCATCGTGGTAGCCACGGGCCGGGGCGAGGTCTACGCGATCCACCCGGACGGGAACCTCCACGAGAAGTGCTGGGGGCTGCGGTCCCCGTACCTCGACGGGTTTCCGGTCTCGGCTGATCCGCCACCCAACGACTCAACCCTCGCATACGGCCACGGCAACGCCTTCATGGCCTCGCCCGTGCTGGCCGACCTGGACGGCGACGGCCGGCTCGAGATCATCACCGCCTCCATGGATCAGAAGGCCTACGCATGGAGGCCCGAGGACCGCGACCGGGACGGACAGGCAGACCGCCTGCCCGGCTGGCCCGTGCTCTGCCGCAGCGACGTTGGTCTGGTCCCGGCCCACGCCGTCTGCGATCAAGAGCTCCCGGCCCAGATCATGGTCACACCTGCGGCCGGGATTCTCGATCCCGATTCCGACGATCCGGACATCCGGGACCACCCGAGCGTGCTCGTGGCCACCAGCGAGGTCTGCGGCGGCGAGGCGCTCACCACCACGCGCCTCTACGCGATCTACCACGACGGTTACCGGAACCCGTGCGGGCCCTTCCTGCCCGGGTGGCCGGCCCGGCCGCTCGCGCCCCTGGGCGACTCGATCCCGATCCCCATGGCCACCGGCTCGGGCATGGCCCCGGTGGTGGCGGTCGAGGATTGCGTGACCCGCATCGGCGTCTCCAGCCCCGGCTTCTTCCCCCAGGTCCTCCACTACAAGGGGGACGAGGTCGGAGGGCGCACCGTCTCGCCCGGCGTCAACCTGGCCTCCATGGCCAACGGGGCATTTGCATCCCTGCGCCGGGACGGAGAGATCCAGCTAATCGTGCCGATGCTCGGTGTGCTCGACACGGAGGCGGAGGAGTTCCACCTGCTGGACCACAAGATCGTTGCCTGCGAGACCGAGGAGCCCTTCGAGACGGCCGCCATGTTCCGCCTCGAGGACATGCCTATGCTGCAGGCCCCGGTGGCGGCCGACCTCGACAACGACGGCTCCTCCGAGGTGATCGCGGGCGGGGGCGGCAACCTGGTGCACGCCTTTGCCCTGGACGGCGGCGAGGCGCCCGGGTGGCCCAAGTACACACAGAAGTGGGTCACCGGCACGGCCGCCGTGGGGGACATCGACGCCGACGGCCTGCTGGAGGTGGTGCTCCCGACCCACGAGGGATGGCTCTACGCCTGGGAAACCGAAGGTCTCGCGTGCGTGGACGGACGGCCGGGCCCGGACTGGCCCCGCTTCCAGCACGACGAGCGGAACACCGGCTTTTACGGCGCCGACGTGCTCCCCCCGTCCGGGATCGCGGACCTCGAGGCGAAGAGGCTCGGAGGGGATCGGGTGGAGATCGCCTTCACCGCCCCCGGCGACGACTGGGCCTGCGGCCGGGCCGCGAGCTACGAGGTGCGGTTCTCACAAAACCGGATCGATCTGAGCGATCCCGAGGTCTTTGCAGAGGTGACCCTGATCGAGGAGATTCCCCAACCTTCGACCGCCGGAACGCGGGAATCGATCGTGCTAGAGGCCCCGGGCGCAGCGGTGCTTGCCGTACAGGTCACGGACGAGGAGGGCAACCTCTCGCGCATCTCCAATACGGCCGAGATCTCCCTTCACGCTGACGACGGCGACGGCAACGGATGCGGCTGTTCGCATTTGGATGATCGAAACAAATCTGCTAAAATTGGAAAAATCAAGGTTTGGATGCTCTTGGTCTATCCACTAATTTTCTTATTATTTTCACATCTCATTATAGTAAAAATTAAAGGTTGTGTGAGGAAGCCGAACAAACGCACCGCCGGCCTCCGGCCGGCAAGATGTAGGGGCACGGCATGCCGTGCCCTGCGGCTGGGAAAGGGGCCGACCTGCTTCTGAATGAATGTCTCAATTCAGAAATGAATTACACTCCAACG
>CAZFWM010000329.1:0-8265 GCA_964522545.1 uncultured Thermodesulfobacteriota bacterium | reverse complement strand
CGTTGGAGTGTAATTCATTTCTGAATTGAGACATTCATTCAGAAGCAGGTCGCCACCGCGGGTTCGAAGCGCGGAGAGCGTGTTCAGGGAAATATCCCACAGGGCGTCCGAGGGATACTCACTCTTTTACTTCACCGACCTGCTCCTCAACATGAGGATCAAAACCCTCGTCCAGCTCTCACACATGATCCAGAATAGTCCGTGGCATAACAAGATCAGGTTCTGGGGTATGTTCGTCATCCACCGAGCCATGACGCAAGAGGTCTTTCAATTGCTTAAAGCGACCGGCTTCATCGACGCTCAGTTCGGCATCGACTCCGGCTCCCAGAGGATTCTCGACAGGATGGCAAAAAGCTACAAGGTCGAACATGCCGAAGATGTTCTCGAAGGGGCCTGGAAGTCCGGCATTTCCGTACACGCTGATCTGATCATCGGATTTCCGGGCGAAACCGAAGAGACCATCCGGGAGACGATGGATTTCCTCGAGCGCACGGCCCGCTTCAAGTGGAAGATCAATACCCTTCACACGTTTTATATCCGCCCGGGAAGCCCGGTCGCCCAGAGCCCAGAATCGTTCGGTATCGATGACGCCGCGGATCCGAACGAGTGGGTCTCTATGGATGGAACAAACGACCTCATCTGGAGGCTCCGCAAGCTGAAGGAGGTGTACGACCATGCCAGATCTCTCGGGTATAAGATCGAATACGACCCGACACATCGCTATTACCGGGCCCTGGCCAACCTCTTGTACGCTCGACAGCGGAATCAGGAACTCTTCGATCTCTTCTATGAAATGACCGACTGGTGCTCAAAGGAAATCGAGCAGCTAAAACAGCAGATACAGGCCATGGAACGCATGGATTTATGGAAATAGCTCGTGAGGCAAGTGATTGCACGGCCCCGACCGTGGCGATAGTGATCCCCGCCGCGAACCGGCGCGAAGATCTGCGCCGCTGCCTCCGCTCCCTCATGGCCCAGGACTATGATGCCAGGGAGGTGGTCGTGGTCGACAACGGGAGCACCGACGGGACGGCGGAGATGGTGGAGGCGGATTTCCCTACGGTGAGTCTCATCCGGAACCCGACCAACAAAGGGGCCTGCCTGGCAAAGAACCAGGGCATCAACCAGAGCCGGAGCGACTACGTCTGGTTCCTCGATTCCGACACGGAGGTCCCGAATCCGGACTGCCTCTCCGGGATGGTCGATCGGATGGAGAAGGACCCCGCCATCGGAAGCATCGGGGGTGAGATGTGCCACGGGCCGGACGGTCGCCTCGAGATCAAAAAGAAGAACATCCTCCCAAGCGGCGAAACCGCGGTGGTGACGCTCCGGGATAGCGAGGCCCACATGGTCGAGAGCGATTATCTCTCCACGTGCAACTGTCTCGTCAGGAGAGATCTGCTCGAGCGCCTCGGAGGGTTCGACCCCGGGTACTTCTTTCTCAGCGAGGACAAGGACCTGGGCCGGCGGATCGCCCGGCTCGGCTATCGGAACATCATCGACCGCAGGACCTCGGCCATCCACCACGTCTCCCGGGAGGGGGGCAAGAGGGACCTCTTCCTCAAACACCGCAATATCATCCGCTTCGCCCTGATCAACCTCCCGTGGTACCTTCTCTTGGTCCAGCCGCTGCTCACCCTCTTCTATCTGTTCCGGGGGAGCAAGTTCACGGACCTCGAGAAGGGGAGGAAGAACGTCACCAAATACCTCGGGGGCCGCGTCGAAGGCATGGTGTCCGGCCGCTCCAGTCCCTTTGCCGCGAGGGTCGCCGCCGTGGGAACCCTCTATCTCATCTCGCTCCTGGCCGCCTACGCGTGGAACATCATCCACCTGCCCCGAACCCTCCACGTGCGGTGGAGAGGGCCCGACTTCCTGGCCGGGGGGAGTGACGCCATGGGGGATCGGCTCTCATGATGGATCGCCTCTCATGATAGATCGACTCTTCGGCATGCGGAGCGGGCCCCGGGAGGCCCTGTTCCAGGCCTTCATCCGGCAGCCCCGGTTCGTGAAGGCCGCCTTCATCCGCACCTTCTGCATGCTGGGCCGAAAACAGGTGGAACGGCTGCCGACCCCCTCGCGCCTCATCTTCTACGTCACGAACCAGTGCAACGCGAAATGCAGGCACTGCTTCTTCTCGGCCCACCTCAACACCGACCGGGGCGGCTCCCTCTCCCTGGAGGAGATCGAGCGGTTCGCCGCTTCTCTCAAGACCCGGCTCCGGTCTCTCAACCTGACCGGCGGGGAGCCGGTGCTGCGGCCGGACTTCGCCGACATCTGCGCCGTGTTCTACGAGAGGAACAGGACGGAGAAGATCACCTTCCCCACCAACGGCCTGCTCCCGGACCGGATGGCCTCCACCGTACGGGAAGTCCTGGAAGGAACCGGCCTCAACGTAAACACCCAGGTCTCCCTGGACGGGCTCCGGGAGACCCACGACGAGATGCGGGGCGTGAAAGGGGCCTTCGACAAGGCCTTGGCCACCGTGAAGGCCCTCGAGGAGCTCACCACCTACCGGAACATGAACAACCTCTCCGTGATCACCACGGTGACGCGACAGAACTACCGAGAGATGGAAGAGCTGATCGACTTCGTGCAGACCGAGCTGCCCGGCGTGTTCCACAAGGTCCAATTCGCCCGCGGCAGCAGGAGCGACGTGCGCGCCATCGACCCCCGCATCCTGAGCGACCTGGATCCCCCGGACCCGCAGGGCCAGTGCCCGCCGGCCGAGGCGCTTACCGAGATCTACGATCTCCTGAACCGGCGGCTCCGTGAGCGCGACGACTCCCTCCTCTCGACGCGCCAGCGCATCAGCATGGAGCACGTCCTGGCCGTGCTCGTGCAGGACCGCCGGACCCTATGCTGCCTGGCCGGGAAGATCGACGGCGTGGTCTATGAAAACGGGGAGGTAGCGATGTGCGAAATGACCGCTCCCTTCGCTTCTCTCGGTGAGCATGACATGGACTTCCACCGACTCTGGCACTCAGAGGCTGCAAGGGCGCGGCGTGCGCAGATCGAGGCGTGCTACTGCACACACCCCTGCAATATCTCCACCTCCATGAGCTATGACCCCAGGACCCTTCTCACCCTGACTCAGAGATAGCGCTTATCCAGACTATATTTTTCCGGTTTCAGTTTTGCACCTGATTCCAGCGTGATGGCAGGATCCTGCTCCAGTACGGTTGCGAAGGTCTTGATGAAGGGAGTTGCAGTAACCCCGTCAATCAACCGGTGGTCCACATGCAGTGTGAATATGCACGTGGGTCTTGCCTCGAGTCTGTCATCCACCACATAGGGCCTCATCTTGATCGCACCCGTGATAAGCAGGGGTCTCACGAAGATCCGGGTGGCGACATAGTCATAACAAAAGGCGCTCACATTTGAGATCTGGAAGGTCCCGAGACTGTTCCTGACTCCGCGATAGGAGTTCATGAACAGCCGCAGGAAAAACCTCCTGACAATGCGGGGCAGGAGCCAGCCGAAGCGATTGAAGTTAGCGATGTCTCTTTCCTCCTTTTCCCGAACCTTCGTTACTTCTACAGCCAGCTCCCTCGAGACGTCCGGGAGCGACTTGTTTATCACGTCTCGAACAAGGGCCAAGGGAGCCATCCTCGTGCGGCCCGCCACCGATACGCTGATATCGATCGTGGGTGGGAGGAAGATCTTCGAACCATGAAGCATCTCTATTAAGGCGGGGGAATTCAGCAGGGAGATCGCGCTCGCCTTGATAAAGAAAGCAGTTAGGGAAGGTCTGCGGCCTGTATCCTTCTCGATTCGGCTGAGCAAATCGAGCGTCCGGGTCATGTCGAGCTGGAAGTAACCTATGGCGAAGGGTGGATGCAAAATGTCAAATACATCGTTTATGCCTTTCTCAAACGTGGTGAGGCTTCTTTTGGTAGTGCCCGGCTCCAGAAACATAGCATTTTCTCCATTCGGTTTTTAAGGACGAGCGGCTCTTTTCAGAGTGTACCATCGGAAAGATTTCTCGCTCCACAAAAAAACTATATGCACGTATCATTTTATTTACTACTCATGATCCTCACTCCCGGGCCTGTGTCTCTTCCCCTTCCAACAACAACCGACCCAGAAATCTCTTTGTAAAAACGAGCCCGACCAACATGGGAAAAAAGAGGTTGACCATCGACGTGGAAAGGCTCGCCGCGACCAGGATGGACTCGGGGGCGTAATCCGAGAAGAGGATCAGCGTGGACGTCTCGCGCGTGCCCAGGCCTGCGATCGTGATGGGAAGGTTGGCGGCCATGATCGTGAGGGGGATCCTGAAGAGGGCGACCGAAAAGGGGACCTCCATGCCAAGGGCCTTGAAGATTATGAAGGCATTGATCACCTTACACCCTTCGAGGAGGATTGAATAGACGCCGATCCGGAGGGCCTCTCTCTTCAGGCCTTCAAGCTGTCTGGACAGCAGGTCCAGAATCCGGGACAGGGTGTCCGACTGAATACGGCGGAGGGCTCGGGAGATCGCACGCCCCAGTGGAGCTCTTGCCAGGACGAGGGTCACCAAGAGGAGGCCGATGAGAAGGGCCAGTCCCAGGGAGAGGCGGTCCGGAGGCTCCTCCACGGTCAGGGCCCATCCGGCCAGGATGAACAGAGAAAAAGAGAGAAGGCTTATCAGGTACCCCAGAGCGGTCGCGAGAATCCCGCTGTGATACGGGAAAGAGTGGCGCCGCTTGAGGTAGAGGACCTTGGCCAGCTCCCCTGACTTTACCGGGAGCAGCCCTTTGATAGGAGCGCCTCCCATTCGGATGAGGATCGCCTCGCCGAGGGATATCCTGCATCCCAGCGCCTGCAGGATTCTCCTGAGTCGCTCGGCCGCCACCAGAGCATGATTGACTGTGGACAGGAGGAGGGCCGCAATGAGGAGGCCGAGATCTATGTCGCCCAGGGCGCGAACCACCTCCGCCGGTCTGATCTTCCAGAACAGGGCGATCAAGATGAGGATCGTGATCAGCCAGGTGACGGCAAGCCGTATGCGCGCGCCCTTCATCTCCCTCCTTCTCCGTACTCACTCGATCCGCAGTCAGAAACGGCTAACGAATGAGGCTTATGAACTCGACGCTCATCCCCCCGGTGCCGAAGGTATACTCCTCTACCCTGACCTCCGCAGGCCCGTACACCTCTTGGATCCGACGCAGGGCCTCCCCGAACATCGCCTCATCCTCCTGCTCGCCGGAATTGACATCCTCTGAGCTCGTGTGGAACCACACCGCGTCGATCCGCTCGAGCTCCCCGGCCGCGGCGATCGAGTCGAGTAAATCACGGAGAGGTTTCCTCCGCAGGTATTCCCTTAAGTTGATCCTCCTCCCGTGGACATCACGGAATGTCCAGGGGATCCCCTTTTCAAGGGCCAGGCTCCAGTAGAGGGCGATCACCAGGTCGACATCATAGTCGATCTGCGTATTGATACAAAGCATCATCCTCTCCATAACGGCCGAATCCGAGGGGCCCTCGGAATGGGGGGCCAGCTGTTCGCCCGCGAACCGGAGAAAGGGCCGCAGATCCTCACCAGGCACGGCAAGTCTTGCCACCGGGAGGGCAAAGGCCCGTAAGCCGCTGATCCCCACGATCCAGAAGAGGACCAGGAGCGCAAGGCTTCCCGCGGCGCCCGCCATGGGACGTTTGCGAATCCGAGAGGCCGTTGCCGCCGCCCAATGAGCGACGAGGCCGCACAGCAGAAACAGGGGCAGACTGAAGATGAAGAAGGATTCTTCGGCCTTGCGGGGGTACAGGGAGAGCACGGTCAGCGGGAGGACCACGTTCAGCCACACAAAAAAGACCCTTCGATCTCGTATCATGGCGGTCGCCGCGAAGAGCCCGGCCACGGCTAGGAGGTTGCCCCCGATGGAGAGGAAGTAGTCGTTTCTGGCACCATGCTGTAAGAAGATCTGTTTGAGGTACCGAGACAGAGGCTCGTCGTGGCGGACCTGGACATACCAGTCGACAACGCCTCGCGTGGATTCGTCCACCCAGGATGATTTGGTGATGAAGGAGACGAAGTCGGCCATGGCGTTCGGGACCGTGACCCAATAGCCGATCCCACACGCCGGGATCAGGGAGATCCAGAGCAGATCCCGCAAACATTTCTTCGTCCCTTCACGGAGGCCCTGCCGGAGCTGGTCGATCAGAATCGCCCCCATGAACAGGATGGCAAAATGATACTTGGTGAAAAAGAGCAGCGCCGCGACGAGGCCGACGCCGATTCTCAGCCATCTCGACCTGGAGCGGGCCAGCGTCAGATAGAGAATGATGCCGGCCGTGAACAGGGGGGCGGTCACCAGGTCGTCGGGGTGCTCGCCCATGGGATACATCCAGCAGAACCGCCCCGAGAACATCACGAGGCACGCACTGATGAACCCGACGAGCCAGCCATGAGTGTCGACCAGGATGTGGCCGGCCATGAAGACAAGGAATACGGTGAGGACGAAACAGACGAGATACCCGATGCGAAAGGAGAGGACATCCGGCCCGCCCGCGATCATGGTGCCGGTGAGAAACCAGACCGGCAGCATGGGGTGAACCCAATTGCGCTGGGAGAGCCGCAAGGCCTCGCCCACTCGGCCCGAATTCAACGCGTTCAGGACATGCAGGCTGTCGTAGGCATACTCCTCTTCATGCCACTTCAGAAGCGGGAGGCAGCGGTTGCGGTACCCGTCACAGGAGATCGTGACGGCCCCGGCCAGGACGATGATGAGGCCCAGCCCGGAGGCGACCCAGGCGAGTCGATTTTCAGTGAAGAGCGCCTTACTCATGGACGGGGGTTTCCATTCGATTCGCGGAGAGCCGCTTAGAGCCTTTCATTGAGACTTCTACGCGGCTTGCGTAGAAGTGGTGCGAAGGTCACATACTTATTGTGTAAGCAAAGGGAAAAGGGGAAAGTTGGAAAAATGGAAAAGGGATGAATTGTAAAAAAAGGTCTACTATGATGGTTTTGTAAAAAAATCGGATATGTCATTTCGACCGTAGGGAGAAATCTTTAAAATTTAAATATTTCCCCTTTTCCCCCTTTCCCTTTTTTCCCTTGCTTACACATCTTTTTAGTTGCGGCTAGGCCGCGTTAGGCAGCAGCTCGTTAACGGTCAAAAAGTCATAAAGGCGATGGGAAATGAGCGCTTGTCCCCTGTTGTTCGGATGCACGCTGTCCTCGAAGAGGTGGGCCGCAGGCCCCGGAGCCCTCTCCGTCATCTCCTGGATGGTCAGGAGATACATCCCGTACTTTTCAGCTACCGACTCCAGCTCGCGCCTGTACTCTATGACTGTATTTCCTCCGGATTCATGGGCCTCTTCTTTGAGCAGCGGAGGGGATATGAGAACCAACGCACTTCCATCCTCCTTGCACAGGCGGTTCAACTCGAGGATGTTGCTGCGAAATTCCTCTTTTGACACCCGATGGACAGTCTCTCTTTCATCCGGGCCGCCCAGGCTCACAACCGATGCGACGGATTTCCGAAACAGTCGGTAGAAATGAAAACGGGTCAGAAGCATGTAGGATATCTTTTTGGCGAACACGGGAACATCGTCTCGCATGATCTGCCTGTCACTCAGATGAATCCTTGTGGATGGATCGTTGATACCGACATACAGGGTGACCAGGTCCGGCCTGTATCTCCTCCCTTTGTATCTGTACATATTGAGACACTGGGCCGAGGTGTACCCCGTGACACCTGCATTGATGATCTCATAGCGACGGCCGATCGAAGGGGAGCTGTTGAGCCGCTCCTCCAGCCTTTCATGGTAAAGGTCGGTAACTTCATTCACCAGGCCGAAAGTGCTCGAATCCCCCAGGCAGAGGATGCGAAAGACCTCTTTGGGCTTGTCCATGGAATACTCTCTGTCCCTGAATCCCGCCGAGCTGATCCTTATGTAATCATCATTCGGGTCGATCTCGGGGTTCCCCCCGGAATCCAGGTTTGGAGGCCCCACGTAGCCGGGCTTCGGACTCCACATCAGCAGTCCATCTTCGATCATGAAGGGATATTCGACGTCGTTGTCCACATGTCTGATATAGAATCGAAAATCAGAGTCCATGAGGGCCGTCAGGCAGGGAGTGCGGCAGATCAGCTCCAGGACGGCAAAAAAAATGATGACGCTCCCCAGGGGGAGCCATAGTTTGTAGTACTTTTTCTTGATAAAGGTAAGGTTGCGGTGGGGTTTGTTCACAGAATCCTCTTGACACGGAAGTGCACAAGTGGGGTCAATTATATACTCGACAGTCAGAAGTTTTCTTAAGCTGCGTCATTCAGAAGTGTATCT
>CAZFWM010000328.1:0-8291 GCA_964522545.1 uncultured Thermodesulfobacteriota bacterium | reverse complement strand
CCTCTCCAGCGATCACGAACTCTACGATCTCGGACAACAGCGCCGACAGCGGCGGCGGGATCTACTGCGGCGACGGCTCCTCCCCGACGATCACGAACTGCACCGTATCGGGGAACAGTGCGTCCTCCCCGTATGCCGACAGCGGCGGAGGCATATACTGCGGTGATTCTTCCTCCCCTACGATTGTAAACTGCACCATCTCACAGAACACGGCCGATAATGATGGCGGCGGGATCTATTGCTATCGTGATTCTTCCCCGACCATCACGTACTGCACGATCACGAATAACACTACCTCCAATGGGGGTGCAATTGGCTGTTATGGTTCCTCTCCATCGCTCGAGGGCTGCACCCTATCGAGCAATCATGCTCGCGATGAAGGAGGTGGGATTGCGTGCTACTCCTTCTCCTTTCCTCGAATCGTGAACTGTACGATTTCGGAAAACCGCGCTCCCGACGGCGGTGGGATCTACTGTAGAGATGACGCTTCCCCCATGATCATGAACTGCACCATCTCGAACAATCGTACTGACTACACAGGGGGTGCCATTTTAGCACACGACTCCGCCCCCAAGGTCACGAACAGTATCCTGTGGGGAAATACCGCTTTTTACGGTCCTGAGATATACGTATACCCAGGCCCCCCTGAGGATGTCGTGGTCACGTCCAGCGACGTGCAAGGGGGGTGGCCGGGAGAGGGGAATTTCGACGCCGATCCTCTCTTCGCCGGCCCGGGGGACTACCATGTCACCATCGGTTCCCCCTGTATCGATATCGCAACGGATGCCGGAGTCTACACCGATATCGATGGGGACGTGCGACCGCAGGGGGCCGGGTTCGACATCGGCTCGGATGAGTATCCGGAGTGCCGGGACGGGGACCTGGACAGGTACGGCGACGCGGCCTGCGGGGGCCATGACTGCGACGATACGAACCCCCACGTGAGTCCGTCTGCTCGGGAAAGCTGCGACAGCGGGATCGACGAGGATTGCGACGGCCTCATCGATTCGGATGACCCGGAATGTGTCACCATCCTCGTTCCCGCAGATGAGCCGACCATTCAAGACGCAATCGACGCGGCCGTGGATGGGAATACCGTACGGGTGGCTCCAGGGACCTATCTGGAGACCATCGACTTTCTCGGCAAAGCGGTCACCCTCGTGAGCGAAGCAGGGGCGGATGGGACGATCATAGATGGAGACCATGCCGATTCGGTCGTGACCTTCACCGGCATGGGTACCGGCGTGGCGGTCCTGGAGGGCTTCACGATTCGGAACGGGAAAGCCGACAAGGGCGCGGGGATTTACATATCCGGCTCCGATCCGGTGATCAGTAATTGCATAATCCGGAAGAATCGTGCTTATTTCTATGTTACTTATTGGTCTGACGGCGATGGCGGCGGGATCTTCTGCTCCTCCTCCTCTCCCACCATCACGAACTGCACGGTCTCAGGGAACAGCTCCTACAGCGACGGCGGTGGGATACACTGCGAACATTCATCCTTCCCGACGATTGCAAATTGCACCATCTCACAGAACACGGCCGACGACGATGGCGGCGGGATCTATTGCGCTTACTCCTCCCCGACGATCACGAACTGTATCCTGTGGGGTAACGATGCTTCCTCTGATCCCGAGATCTACGTCGATTCGGGATCCCCCGGGGATCCGGATCCCATGGTCACCTACTCCGACGTGCAGGGCGGCTGGTCGGGTGAGGGGAACATCCAGGCAGATCCCCTCTTCGCCGGAGAGGGAGATCTTCACATCACGTTGAGCTCGCCGTGCGTCGATTCGGGCACGGACGTAGGTGTTTACACGGACCTGGACGGAGAGGCGAGACCCCTGGGAGCCGGATTCGACATGGGGGCGGATGAGTACACCGATCCCGACTGCGCCGATGGAGACCTGGACGGGTACGGTGACCCGGCCTTCGGGGGATACGACTGCGATGAGACCGATCCTGCCGTGAATCCCGGGGCCGATGAGATCTGCGACAACGGGATCGACGACGACTGTGATACTTTCGTCGACATATGGGACACCGACTGCTGTGACGATGCGGACGGAGATGGCTTCCCTGATGAGGCATGCGGAGGCGGGGACTGCGATGACACGGATGTCGACATCCATCCGGGCGCGCCCGAGCTCTGCGACGGCTTGGACAATGACTGCAACGGTGTCGTCCCTTACAACGAGGCGGATGGGGACGAGGACGGCTGGAGGATCTGCGAAGGGGACTGCGACGATACCACACCGGAGGCGAATCCGGGGCTGACCGAGGGCGCCGGGACCGGCAATTGCGATGACGGCCTGGACAATGACTGCGACGGCCTGGCCGATACGGATCTGGAGTGCGACACGGTGATCCATGTCCCAACGGATTACCCGACCATCCAGGAGGGCATCGATGCTGCTATGGAGGGAATGTTATTGCTCGTGGCCGCCGGCACTTATCCGGAGACCATCGATTTCCATGGAAAAAGGATAACGGTCCGAAGCGAGGGGGGCGCCGGGGTGACGGTGATCGACGCGAACCGGACCGGGACCGTGGTGACCTTCGAGAGCAGAGAAACCGAAGAGACCGTGCTGGACGGGTTCACCATTCGCAACGGCGATAGAGGCGGGATCTATTGCTACAAGAGCTCTCCGACGATCACGAACTGCATGATCATGAACAACCTGTCATCTTCCCAAGGCGGGGGGATATGCTGCCGCTACAACTCCGATCCAACGATCACAAACTGTACGATCTGGGGCAACCGGTCCAATCGTCATGGTGGTGGGATCTTCTGTTCCGATTCATCCCCGACGATCACCAGCTGCACGATCTCCGGCAACAGGGGTACGGGTTACGACAGCTGTGGCGGTGGAATACATGCCCGCGAGAATTCACGTCCAACGATCACCGACTGCACGATTTTAAGCAACCACGCTTACGACAGCGGCGGCGGAGTCTATTGTCTTAGCTGCTACTCTTCGCCGATCACGAACTGCATGATCTCGGGCAACAGCGCCGAAAGTGGCGGCGGGATCTACTTGTGGGGGGGCACCCCATCGATGGTGAACTCTACGATCTCCGATAATATTGCCGATCAAGGGGGGGGAATCTTCTTCTACGACTGTTCGGCTCCGATCACGAATTGCACGATCACGGGAAACAGGGCTGAGAACGGCGGCGGCGGAGTCTTCTGCTCCTACGACGACTTCCCGACCGTAACGAACAGCATCCTGTGGGATGACAACGCCCCCGAGGGACCTGAGATTTGGATCGAGGGGGGGCGTCCATCGACCCTCTCCATACGATACAGCGACGTTCAGGGCGGAGAGTCGGCGGTTTACGTGCATCCTGAATCGACACTCCTCTGGCTGGAGGGGAACTTCGACGCGGACCCGCTCTTTGCCGCCGGCGACGACCATCACCTCACCGACGAGTCCCCCTGCATCGATGCCGGGGATCCGGACTCCTCATTCAACGACGCCTGTTTTCCTCCCTCCATGGGCACGGATCGAAACGACATGGGTTCCTTTGGCGGCCCCGGTATCTGCGGGTTGTGTGGGGACCACGACGGTGACGGCTATGAGGCTAGTGCTTGCGGCGGGGAGGATTGTCACGACACGTCCGCCCTATCCTTCCCCGGGGCCGTGGAGATCTGCGACGGCCTGGACAACGACTGCGACGGTACAAAGCCGGACGATGAGGCCGATGAGGACCTGGACGGATTCATGGTCTGCCAGGGGGACTGCGACGACCTGGACCCGGAGGTGTATCCCGTGGCCGAAGAAGCCTGCGACGGCAAGGACAACGACTGCAACGGCCTCCAGGACGACCGCGACGAGGACCGGGACGGCTTCTTCGACGAGACCTGCGGAGGGGAGGACTGCGACGACTCGGAATCGAGCACCCATCCGGGGGCGGAAGAGCTCTGCGATGGGGAGGACAACGACTGCGACGGCATAGTGCCGGCCGACGAGGCGGACGAGGATGGGGACTACCGAATGATCTGCGAGGGAGACTGTGATGACGCGGACCCGGAGACCTACTCGCATGCCGTCGAGATCTGTGACGGAAGGGACAATAACTGCGACCGCAGAGTACCCCTCGACGAGATAGACAGCGACGGAGACGGGTTGTGGCCCTGTGAGGGAGACTGCGACGACACGGATCCGGACATCCACCCGGGCGCGGATGATCCATGCGACGGTTTGGATCAGGCCTGCGACGGCCTGGGCGATGAAGCCGACCTCGATGGAGACGGCTTCCTGGCCTGCGCGGATGACTGCGACGACGCGGATCCTCAAATCTACCCCGGAGCGGACGAGATCTGCGATGGGATGGACAGCGACTGCGACGGCCTCACTCCGGCGGATGAAATGGATGCGGACGGTGACGGATGGAATCCATGCAATGGGGATTGCGATGATATAGATCCGGAAATCAATCCGGATGCCGTTGAGAACTGCGGCAATGGGATCGACGATGATTGTGACGGGTTCATCGATTTGGATGACCCTGAGTGCCAGGGATGCCCGTCCATGGCGGGCGTCTGGATTCTTGATGTCCACTGGGTACCGGACACGGCTACAGTCACCTTCTATACGGACGGTACGTGGGAATCATCCGGCGGCCATACCGGCGCGTGGAGTCAGGAAGGATGTTTTGTCGAGTGGTTCTCCTCGGGCGGCACTCATTGCTGGGGTACTCTTTATCAGGACGGTGACTTCATGGAAGGGGAAATACAGATCCCTTCCGGACCAACGGGCACATGGAGAGCCACCCGGCATGAAGAATTCACGCTCGACCTGGACGCCTCCTACGAGGCGTGTGAACTCGGCCTGGACTTTTCACTGGGCACGCCCCTGCCGGCCATCTGGGCGAATTTCCTGATCCTTACCTACCCTGCCGTACAGGTCGTTCCGCTCTGGTCCGTTCCGCTGCCGATCATTCATCCCCCTGCGGGGATTTCGATCTCCATACCTTTGCCGAGCCTGGAGTGGGTTTGGATCCTGACGCGCCTGACAACAGAAACGGGTGTGCAGGCCTCTGCTTTTGCGAGGGAATATTCGGATTGCAGGTCTGAGCCGAACATCCGGATCGAAGAGCCCGAGTCGGATGCACAGATCGATTCATCCGAGAGCCCTCCCGTGGATATTCTCATACGATATGACAGCGGCGATCCCGAACTGGAGATCGATCCGAGCAGCTTTCGTGCCACCCTCAACGACAGAATCATCACACACTATTTCTCTGTAACCGATACGCACGCTACGGCCTCTATCACGGATATCTCTTTGGGGCTGAACAAGATCAAAACAACGATCGCAAACAGCGCGGGGAGGGAATCCTCGGCCGAATCGATCTTTTACTATGTCTGTCTTGCCGGTGAATTCGAGGGCGGCACCAACTGCTTTATTCCCAGTTATGTGGATGACGGGTGCTTCCACTTGCCCCAACACGTCTATTTCCCCTATTTCCCGGGAGGGACTTGTTACGGCCCCATTACAATACCCGGTTCGGATGAGCTCCCGGCCACGGTGACGATGTTCTTTCCTTACATCGGCACGATCACCGTCGATCTCGAGACCGATGGAAACATGATCTATATCCTGCCGTTCACGAAGACCATGTCCGTGCCTCTGGGACCCGACTGCCGGGTAACCGGGACGATTTCAGGACACTTCGTACCTTCCGGCGCGTACAAATTCAACGCAGACCTTCTCGTCGAGGACGTGAGCCAGGAAGGGTGTCTTCTATCAGAGCCGCAAGAGGGCTGCAGCATCCTCTTCTGCTATGAAGGTCAGAGAGAAGGCACCCACACCTTTCGGGTGCCACAGGACTTTCCCTCCATCCAGGAGGCGATCGATGAAACCGAAACGGGGGACACGGTTCTGGTCTCGAGCGGCACCTACAATGAATGCGTGGACTTTCGAGACAAACCGATCACCTTAATGAGTGAATCGGGTCCGGCAGCAACCGTCATAGACGGGCAGGGGGCGCCTCTGCCGCCCCTTCGCGTGTGGACGAGCTCCCGCTCCGATCCGGGAGATTCGATGAGGTACGTTGTCCGCGTCAATGGATTCACGGTCCGTAACGGCGGACCGTGCGGAATTCACGTTCAGGTAAATCCACTCGCGACCGTAAGCATAAGAAACAACATCGTTGTGGACAACCAGGGCCCCGGGATCAAAATATTCGATTCGAACCCGGACGTTGAAAATTGCATCATTCTGCGAAACCAGGGCCCAGGAATTTTATACGATTTTTACAGCGCGTCGAGCGGTCTCCTTCTGCATTCGTACTTCTGTAACAATATCATTGCCTTCAACTCCGATCCCCAAAGAGGTGGTGGGATCTATTACTATATGAGCTTTTGGGACAAACAACCGGGCCGCTACGATAATGCCTGGCTCTATGTAGGCAACAATACTCTGTTCGGCAACTCGGCACCCATGGGAGCAGGAATATACATCGTGGGAGACGCCTCCGTGGATATTTTCAATAATATCATCACGGAACATGAAGGTGGCGCAGGGATCTATTGCAGTAGCTTATATACGGAGCCCGACATCCACAACAATCTCTTCTGGAATAATGCAGGGGGAGATTTTTCAGGAGAATGCCCCGACGTTCTTGGAATAGACGGAAATATCGCTTGTGATCCGAGGCTGGAAGACCCTGAAGGAGGCTCATTCTATCTGCAGAGCACTTCCTGCGCCGTGGATTCGGGAACGCCCGACCTGAGTTTCATGTACTATGAAGACATTGACGGGGAGTCCAGGGATATCGACGGGGATATGGACGGCGAAGCCGTGATCGACATGGGGGCCGACGAGCTCAACCCGGAGAATCCGTCGCGACTGCCGTGGATTGATCGAATAGAACCTTTGTGTGCGTCCATCGGCGAGGAGGTATCGATAACAGGCCCCTTTTTGGGGCCTTACCAGCCCGAAAGCACCGTGACGTTCGATGGAGTGGATGCCGACCAGGTTTTCCTGTGGGGAGAGAGGGAGATCCGGGCGGCGATTCCCGAGGGCGCCTCCTCCGGGTATGTGCAGATACATCTCGGAGGGACGGTTGGAAATGAATACTATTACGACATTGGTTGTGATTCACCGTAATAATTCAATCGCATCAGATCTTCTACGAAACCAACAGAGATGCTAACGAAAAAATCCCTCTGGCTCATCACGCTGCCCTTGATCTTCGGGTTGGTTGGCTTTCAATGTCCCACGGAGTTGCCGGAGTTGGACGAGATCAGCCCCCGAATGGGCTCGAGATTGACTGAAATGCGGCTGATGGGACTTCACTTTGGAGAACCCCAGGGCAAAGGAAAAATCCTTTTCAACGGCCAGGAGGCCCGGCAGGTCCTGAGCTGGACGGATACCGAGATTCTCGTTCGAGTACCTTTTGGAGCGACAACCGGACCCGTGACGGTGGAAACGAGAATGGGGATGAGCAATACGGTGAGCTTCATCGTTTCTCGAGTAGCGATCGAAGGGATGCCCATAGTAAAGACATGGCGTACAGGGCCGTGTGGGCCCATGGATCTCGAAAGGGACGACTTCAACGAAGACGGTCATTTCGATGCAGCCATGACCTGTTATTCCTTTTCCGAAACCCCATCCGAGATCATCGTGGCCCTGGGCGACGGGACAGGGGAGTTCGAACTGGTGCACATCCCATCTACAACGTTCACCCTTTTTCATTTGGCCGTGGCCGACTTCAACAACGACTTTCACCTGGATATCGCCTATGATTCTGCTGCCACGGAAGATTTATTCGGGGTCATCCTGGGGGACGGCCAGGGAGGCTTCGGTCCTGAACAGAGCTTTGTCACGGAGTACTCGCCTGAGGGCATGGAGGCCGGGGATTTCGACGAGGACGGGAATATGGACCTGGTCCTCGTTTGCGGCTACTATGGAAGTTCAGGAAGCGCCGTGGTGCATTTTGGCGATGGCCAGGGCGGTTTCCGCGAGCCCTGGTCCTTTGAGGTTGGAACCCAGCCAAGGGATGTGTCGGTAGGGGATTTCAACCTGGACGATCACCTCGATTTGGCCGTGGCCAACAGCGGATCCACCATAGGAGTACCTGACACGGTGAGCGTACTCCTGGGAGACGGCACAGGGAATTTCCTCTCTTACGGTACCCATGACGTGGGAGATACACCGGATTCCATCATCACAGAGGATTTCAACTGGGATGGCAATCCGGATCTTGCCGTCGCTCATGAGTATTCCGGCGCTATTGGCGTCCTTCTTGGCGACGGATACGGAAATTTTTCTGAGGCCAGC
>CAZFWM010000327.1:0-8343 GCA_964522545.1 uncultured Thermodesulfobacteriota bacterium | reverse complement strand
AAGGGAGAGGAATTCCGTTAGGGAAATTCAGGCAGGAGAACTTCTGACTGTCGAGCTGCAAGATATCAATGAGTTATTCTATTGTGAACCGGAGGTCCGTTTGCTGCCCAGACCGCCGTGGCTCATCGCGCCGTGCCTTTTGTTCAGCTTGGCCGTAGGTTTTGTGGCGTTTTTCTACTTCGAGCGACATTGGCATCATTGGCTCTGGAAGTCGAAGTCCTGTCGAGCTGCTCTGCTTTGTACAGGCGGGCTCTATCTTCTGTTTTCTGTTCTGGCTTTCGTGCCTGCGCGATTGCCGCCCACCGGTAATGAGGCGTGGAGAAACGTCATACTCATAAGCATGGATACGCTGCGCTACGACCATTTGGGTGCCTATGGTTATATCAAACCGACAAGCCCCCACATCGATCAACTGGCTCGAGACGGTGTGGTTTTCAAAAACGCGGTCTCCCAGGCACCATGGACCCTCCCGGCGCACATGACCCTGTTTACGGCCCTGTACCCTTCGGAGCATGGCCTGGACCTCTATTCGAACGATCGACGCAAATGGCGAAGGCTTGCGGCAGATACGCCGCTTCTCGCAGAGGTTCTAGGGCGCCACGGATTTGTCACGGTCGGATTCACGGGTGGGGGGTTCGTGAGGCCGGCTTTTGGATTTTCCCGCGGCTTCGACATGTATCGTACAGATGCAAGACGCCTTGAGTGCTTTCACGATAAGGTCCTCGATTGGCTGAGCCGCAATCGAGATTGGCCCTTTTTTTTATTCGTGCACTTCTACAACTGTCACCGGCATTACAAACCACCCGCGCCTTATAATGAGCTCTTTGCGCCTCCGGGTTCGGAGGAGATCAAAGATTGTAATCGCAATTTCTGCAAATCCGCGGAAAAGACGGGGCGCCTTCCCTCGGCGGCCGAGCTCGCCTACATCGTGTCGCAGTATGATGGCGAAATCCGTTTCGCCGATGAGCTCCTCGGCGAAATGTTCAACCATCTCGATCACTCCGGGCTTGCAGACAAAACTCTCATTATCTTCACCTCCGATCATGGAGAGGAGTTCTTCGAGCACGGCAACTGTGACCACATCAAGTCGCTGTATGATCCACTCATAAAGGTCCCCCTCATCTTGCGAGGCCCGGGACTGCCAGCTGATGTGCAAATCAGCTGGCCGGTTGAGCTCAAAGACGTGCCCCAACTTGTTCTCGACTATCTGGAGATTCCCGAGACCCTCGACAGAGAGGACCGACATATCCTCGCCGCCGTGCAGCAAGGCGAAGAACCTGATGGCTCCGGCGTCGCATTTTCGGAGGCCCGCCACAAGGGGTATGAAATCCGTGACGGCCAATGGTTCCACTCAGAATGGCGAAGAGGTATCCGGTCCATGCAATCCGATGAGTTCAAGCTCATCAGCTCTGAAGAGGGAGCGCCGTTGGAGTTTTATAATCTAGGGCGTGATCCGCTCGAGAAGGAGAACCTACTGGGACACGCCGAGGATCGCCAGGATGGGAGATCCAGGAACGCATTGCACTATTTAAGACAATGCTTGTCAGAGAAATTGGAGAGTATGCCCACCTACCAACAGGGATCAGATAGGTCAGCCGGCTGGGAAAGTGCTTTGGATGAAGAAACTCTCGAGCAGCTACGAACCTTGGGGTACATCGAGTAAAAAGCAGGGATCCTGTCCAAAGCGCCTAACGCGGTCACGCCGCCGGAGCCGCTCTCTTATGCTTTTTTCCGGTTGGTTTTCTTTTTTTTGTGCTCCTCTTTTTTTGCTTCGAAGCACGGCTCTGGTGTCGGGACGGGGAAGGGACATCGTCCGCCGCGCTCGCTCCCAGGCCCGCAATCTTCCGGATCGTGTCGAAAGACTCCTGGATAGCCTCCACGAATGAAGAGATGTCCGGCACGAGATCATAGTCGCAGTTGAAGCCCCAGCAGAGCTTTCCGTTGTAGCTGAGCAGCGCGACCCCGAGGCCCAGGTTGTTTATCAGGGCCACG
This sequence comes from uncultured Thermodesulfobacteriota bacterium, assembly GCA_964522545.1. Classification (GTDB taxonomy): domain Bacteria; phylum Desulfobacterota; class DSWW01; order CAZFWM01; family CAZFWM01; genus CAZFWM01. The sequence goes on along the minus strand of CAZFWM010000327.1, from coordinate 6,351 downwards.
TGGGGAAACGCATCGAGCATCTTGGCGCCGAGCATGTACATGGGGAACTGGGGCCCCGGAACGTTGGTCACCACCATGTTGAAAGGCAGCACGCGGGAGATGTTGCGCGCACCCATGGTCATCAGGGTCGTCGAGGTCCACTCCGCCATCTGGGTCAGCATCTCCGCTCCGAGGGCCTGTCGCGATTCCTTCAACGCCGCCGTCTGCTCCCGGATGTGCTCGATCTGAACCCGGGGATCCTTTTCGCCGATCGGCAGGTCGACGATCCAGGCGGAAATGCGGTTGCCCAGGGTGCCCCGCTCCGCTCTCGTGCGAACGCTCACGGGGGTGAGCACCCGGAAATTGATCGTGTGCGGTTCGACCCGCCTCCTCTTGAGGAAGGCCCGGACCGCGCCGGTGACGATCGTCAGGACCACGTCGTTGACGGACCCCTTCAGCGCGTGCCGGACCGCCTTGATCTCCGTGAGCGGCATGGTGAGCCAGTCGAAGCGCCGGTTCGGCCCGATCTTGTGATTCAGCGGCGTGCTGGAGCGGTAGCGGAGCGCGCTGGCGAGGGTCTGGCCGAGGGCGCGCGTGCGCAGGGAAACCTCGCGCCTCAGGTCCTGTGGGTGGTTGATGAGGTCCTTGACCGTGCGGGCGGCCCGGATGGGCTTGCTCACCCTCTGCACGAAGTCATCGTAGAGCACGTCCATTCGGGAGGGGGCGGGTCTGGGCCGGAAGGGGGGGCCTTCCGGGACGAAGTGTTCGGGGGTCATGCTCATGAGGACCATCATCAGATCGACGCCCGCAATCCCGTCGATCATGCAGTGGTGCACCTTCGGCACCAGGGCGAACCGGTCGCCTTCGAGGCCCTCGATCACCCAGATCTCCCAGAGGGGCCGATCCCGGTCGAGGTGCTGCTGCATGATCCGCACGGACTGCCGCTTGAGCTGCTCTTCATTTCCGGGGCGCGGCAGGCTCGTGTGCCGGATGTGGTAGTCGATGTCGAAGCGGTCGTCGTCCACCCAGACGGGGCGGTGTTCGGACGTGAGATAGGCCAGCTTCTGACAGTAGCGGGGGATCATGTGGAGGCCCGCCTCGATGGCGGACTTGATCGCGTCGGCGTCGATGCCGCCGTCGGGCTTCCTGAGCGGGCCGGACTCGAAGATATGCGTGGACGCCACGTGCATGTAGGCGTTCGGCGTCTCCATCAGCAGGAAGGAGTTGTCAAAAGCCGGAATTCGCTCAAATGCATACTTGGCCATGGATTGTCCTTTTCATTCAACAGGGGAGATTTGTATTTATTTTTGGGGATTGAAAAGAACAAAGATACTTAAAACAAAAGTAGATTTCAAGGCGCAATCCATATTCTTGCACAATCCATATTCTTGACATGGTGCGGTATTTTTTGCCTTATGTCGATTGTATACAATTTGGAATTTGGGAACATGTCTGTAACGTTAGAGAAACAGGGGCTTTTTGGGGAAGATCGCCAGGATAAGGTCATGTCAACCGCAAGTTGACAATATATGCGCATTTGCGTTATAAGGTCTGATTCTCCACTTGGCACAAAAGTGCGGTTTTTGACTGCGGGGAGAGTTTTTATACCCCCTGCTACCAACCAATAGAGATAAGCTGAAAAATAAACAGGAAGAGCGAAGGGTATATTCATGTCCAGTAAGCAAGAGAACATACTCGCCCTGATCATCTTTGCCGCGGCCCTGCTCGCCGGGGCTCTTGGGTACGGGGTCACAGGATACTCCGAGCCTGAAGAGGCTCCGATCAGGATTCTTTACGAGAGCAAAGGCGGCCTGGTCGTCTTCGACCACCGGGCGCACTCCGACCTCGAGGGGGTCGACTGCGTGACCTGCCACCATTACTACGAGGGGGATGGCCGGCCCGAGAACTGCGTGACCTGCCACGAGGAGAACGAAATTCCCCGCATGGAGGCATACCACGAGAAGGGTGAAGATTACGAGGATGACGACACGTACTCCTCCTGCATGAGCTGCCACACAGCCAAGGAAAAAGATTCGAAGAACTGCAAGGGATGCCACAAGTAGATAGGGCGGGCCGCGCCCGCCGACTTTTACGTAATGGAACAATAGCGGCGGCCACAGGCCGCCCTATGAAAAGGGATCCGAATGAAAAGGTTAAAGTACAAGCCTGTTGAGACACCCGCCAAAGAGGTCCCCCCGCAGAAGCGCGTGATCCTGATGATGGAGCAGCAGGGGGCGAGCGCCTGTAAGCCGACCGTCTCCGCCGGCGACGAGGTAGAGGCAGGCCAGGTTGTGGGGGCCGATCCGGGTGGTCTCTCCGCCGCAGTGCACACCCCGGTGGCCGGGAAGGTTGCCGCAATCACGGCACGCCCGGCGCCCGACGGGCACGCCGTGCTCGCGGTGGCCATCGAGGGCGAAGGCGGTGCGGCCGGGTCCTTCGAGCCGGGCGGTGATTTCCGCTCCATGTCTCCCGAGGAGATCCTGAAGCAGCTGCGCGGGGCGGGGGTCACGACCCTCGGGTACTCCGGGGCGGCCGTGTTCAGCCCTCTCGGCTCAATGGCCGGGAGATCGCTCGATACGGTGATCATCAGCGGCATGGACGACGAGCCGGTGATTTCGGTGAACCGGTCGGCCATCGAGGAGGGCCGCGACGACCTCGAGGTCGGGATCGAGATCATCAAGAAGATCACAGGGGTCGGCAAGGTCATCGTGGCCGCTCCCCCGGGCGTGGCCGGGCGGATCCCCGGCGCCGTCGCGGTGGAGGGGGCCTTTCCGGAGGGGCTTCCCCAGATGCTCCTGTGGAAGCTGGCCGGCCGGATCCCCGGGGGCACGGATATCTTCCCCGACGACCGGACCGCCGTGATCCGCGCCGAAACCGTGATCGCCATGGTGCACGCCCTGAGGGACGGGCGGCCCGTGCTCGATAAGCTCGTCACCGTGGCCGACGGCTCAGGTACGGGGGTGAACCTGAGGGTGCCCCTCGGGACGCCGGCGGGAGAGGTGCTCGCCGCCGCGGGCCTCAAGGCCGGCGACGGGGATCGGATTCTCCTGGGCGGGCCCATGCGCGGCATCGCCCAGTTCGACCTGGACGCGCCGATCACCAAGTCCGTGGACGGGGTGATCCTCCAGCGGGGCTCCGAGGTGACGGAGTTCACCGATGCCCCCTGCATCGGGTGCGGCACGTGCATCCCGGTCTGCCCGGTGAAGATCCCGGTCAACATGCTCACACGTCTTTGCGAGTACGGGCAGATAGAGAACGCCCTGAGCTACGACCTGCTCGCCTGCATAGAGTGCGGCCTGTGCGCCTATGTGTGCACGGCCCGCCGGCCCCTGCTCCAGTTCATCCAGTTCGCAAGGGTCGAGCACCGGAAGTTGGAGCAAGAGAAGAAAGAGAGAGAGGAGAGCACAGCGACATGAAGACACCGGTCCTGACCGTCTCCGCCGCGCCCCACTGGCACACGGGCTCGGCCATATCCACCAAGATGTACGGAACCATGCTGGTCCTCGTGCCGGCGGCGGCCGTCGGCATCTATAACTACGGCGCGCCCGCTCTCGGCGTGATCGGGGTGGCCATCGCATCGGCTCTTCTGGCCGAGGCCCTGATGCAGCTGGTGATGGGCCAGAAGCTCAGCATCGGGGACGGGAGCGCGGCCCTTTGCGGGCTCATCCTGGCCCTTCTTCTTCCGGCCGGCGCACCCTGGTGGCTCGTGATGATGGGCGGCTTCAGCGCCATCGTCATCGGAAAGCAGATCTTCGGGGGCCTCGGCTCGAGCCCGATGAACCCGGCCCTGGTCGGGTGGGTCATGATCCGGCTCTCCTGGACGCTCGACATGGACGTGGACGCCTCCATGATCCACTGCGCCGGCGTGAGCGGGCTCTCGGCCCTCGCCGCGATCAAGGGCGGGATCTTTCAGCACAGCCTGGGCGACCTCTTCTTCGGCCGCGTGGTCGGAGACATCGGGAGCGCCACCGGGCTGGTCTTGCTCGGCGGGATCGCGGCGGCCGCGCTCCGGCTGATCAAGTGGCAGGTGTCGGCTTCCTTCCTGGTCGGGGCCTTTCTGGCCTCGCTCCTCTTCCGGAACGACATGCTGCCCATGGTCAACGACGTGCGCCTGGGCTCCGTCGATCCCTTCACCTTCCTCTTCGCGGGCCACGTCATGATCGGGGCCTTCTTCCTGGCCACAGACCATCCCTCCTCGCCGGCCCACGCCAGGGCGATGTGGTTCTACGGATTCTCGATCGGGTTCCTCGCGATCCTCATACAGGTATACGGTAAGTACTACGACGGCGGGGTGATCTTCGCGGTTCTGCTCATGAACCTCGCGACCCCCCTCTTCGACAAGATACGGCCTAAGGCCATTGGAAGGGCATAAGCGATGAGCGAAATCATCAAAATGATTGTAGTCCTCACGGCGATCTCCGCGGCCGCGGCTCTCCTGCTGGCAGGCGTGAACCAAGGTACCCAAGAGCAGATCAAAGCGCAGATCCGCGAGAATGAGATCGGTCCGGCTTTGGAGGAGATCTTCGCATGGTCCACGAATAATCCCCTAGACGACTATAAGGAGATGAATCTGTCCGCTCTGCCGGAGCCGATCGATGTCTTTCCCGCCTTCAAGGACGGAGAGCTCAAGGCCCTGGCCTTCGAGACCCAAGGGAAAGGATTCGGGGGCGAGATCGGGGTGGTCCTTGGGATCGACGTGAGTGAAGATACCTTGGCCGGCATCGGCATCACCAGCCATAGTGAGACCCCGGGCCTCGGAGCGAGGATCGCGGAGCCGGGATTCATTGCGAACTTCCAAGGACTCTCCATGGATGGAGTGGTGAAGGTCAGGGCGGATGGAGGGGGTGTGGACGCCATCTCGGGTGCCACGATCTCCTCACGGGCCGTCTGTACGGCAATATCCAGCGGCCTGGAGCTGTTCAATGAGAACCGGGCGGAGATCGAGGGGCTGTTTCAAGGAGAGTAGAACTTTCTTTATGTCATTTCGAGCGAAGCGAGAAATCTTTAAACGGTGGAATCTGAAAAGAAAAGATTTCTCCCTGCGGTCGAAATGACACGTTAAACATCGGAGCCGATAACATGAAAGAAAAAACGATCGTCCAGGAGTTCACGAAGGGTTTCTGGGAGGAGATCCCTCCCTTTCGCCTGGTGTTGGGCCTCTGCCCCACGCTGGCCGTGACCAAGGAGGCGGTAACCGGCCTCGGCATGGGAATTGCGGTCACCTTTGTGCTTCTCTTCTCCAATGTCATCATCTCCATGCTGCGAAAGGTCATTCCCAACAAGGTCCGCATCGCGAGCTTCATCGTCGTGATCGCAACCTTCGTGGTGGTGACCGAGCTGGTGATGAAGGCGTACTTTTACGATCTTTCCAAGTCGCTGGGAATCTTCATCCCCCTCATCGTCGTGAACTGCATCGTCCTGGGAAGAGCAGAGGCTTTTGCCAGCAAGAAGGGGGTGGTCGCCTCGGCCGCCGACGGCCTCGGCATCGGGCTCGGCTTCACGGTGGCTCTCACCTTCCTCGGTGCGATCCGCGAGATCTTCGGTGTGGGGACTCTGTTCGGCGCTCCGATCATGGGGGCCTCCTTCAAGCCCTTCACCTTTCTCATCGAGGCGCCCGGCGCCTTTGTCTGCCTGGGCCTCTGTCTCGGCTTCATGAACGTAATCGAGCGTCTCCGCACGAGATGATCTTGAGGGTATAAGGGAGAGGAATCGAAATGGAAATCGATTACTTTACACTATGTATCAGCGCCATATTCATCAACAACATTCTGTTGATGAGATATCTGGGCAACTGCCCCTTCCTCGGCGTGTCCCGCAAGATGGACACCGCCGTGGGCATGGCCGCCGCTGTGGTCTTCGTGCTCACCCTGGCCGGGGCCATTACATGGGTGGTCTGGCACTACATCCTCGATCCTTTTGGTGTGGGCTACATGCGCACCATCGCCTTCATCCTGGTCATCGCCACCCTGGTGCAGCTCGTGGAGCTCTTCCTGAAGAAGAGCGTGCCCGCCCTCTACAGGGCCCTCGGGATCTTCTTGCCCCTGATCACCACGAACTGTGCGGTTTTCGGTGTGGCCGTCATCAATGTCGATGAGGAGTACACCTTCATCCAGGCCCTCATCTTCTCCATCGCCTCGGCCGTGGGATTCGGGATCGCCCTGGTGTTGATGGCGGGCGTGCGGGAGCGCTTCGAGGTCTCCAGGATCCCCCAGAGCTTCGTGGGGACCGCCATCGGCCTCATCATGGCGGGGATGATGTCCCTGGCCTTCTTCGGATTCGCCGGGATGGTTTAAGGAGCGACACGATACGCGTATAATATAACTCTGAGGAACCCAGGAACCCAGGAAAGGAACCGATAGGGAAGGACTAAAG
>CAZFWM010000326.1:0-8347 GCA_964522545.1 uncultured Thermodesulfobacteriota bacterium | reverse complement strand
ATGCCAACACCTTTTACGGCAAAACTGATCTAACCTTGCTTTTTTATTATGTTTTGGGGGGAATTAGCTCAGGAACTTCTGCCTAGATGTGGACTCAATGTCAGAGCATTGTGAGTCGACAGTCGAGAGTCAAGAGTCGAGAGTGAGAAGCAGGCAACTCTCGACTCTGAACTGTAGACTGTCGACTAAGGAACCAGTTTCGTATTTATCACGATATGTTTAGCCAAATTGGCTACGGTATGCCTTTTTTCCCTCAGTCCGACACCCGGTTCTTCCCGGCTTCCTTGGCGCGGTAGAGCGCCATGTCGGCCGCCCCCACCAGGTCGAGGACCTCTTCGCCGTCGTCGGGGAAGACCGCCACGCCGATGGAGATCGTGGGCTTGAGAGGGATCCCGTCTTTTTCCATTCCGGCGTTTTCGATGGCCGATCGAATCTTTTCCGCCACGTCCATGGCCGCGACCTTGTCGAAGCCTTCGAGGAAGGCCGTGAATTCGTCTCCACCGAACCGACAGACGTGTCCGGCCCGGCCGACGACACGCCCGATGATGCGTCCGGCCGTTGCGATGCAATAGGCACCGAACAGGTGCCCGTGGGTGTCGTTGATCGGCTTGATGCGGTCCATATCCATCATCAAAACGGCAAGTTTCACTCCCTTTTGCGCGGCGCTGATCAGAGCCAGGTCCAGCGCATCGTCAAAGCGCCGCTTGGACTCCAGCCCGGTCAGTGGATCCGTGGAGACGAGCTGTACGACCTCTTGCTGAAATCCCACATCCATCTCATCGGCCAGAGAAAAGCGCACCACCGATTTGCCCAGGAAGATCTTCTCTCCCTCCCGAAGCTGCCACGGTTCCTCCACGGGCTGGCCGTTTACCCGGGTTCCGTTGGTCGAGCCGAGATCCTTCAGGATATAAACGTCGTTCTCCTGGGGGATGACCCTTGCGTGTCGTCTCGAAATGCGAAGGTCGTGGAAAGAGAGCTCGCAGTCCGAGTCTCGACCCAGGACCACGGGCCCGTCCACCACGATGTGCAGGCCCAGGTCGACGCTGTTGCCTCGAATCACGGTCAGGAAGGCTTTGAAGGCGCGCTTTCGGGCCCCGGTGTCATGGAGCGCCTCCAGCTGGACGGTGCGGGTCGTATCGGGTATGTGCTTGCGATCGTTCATCTTATAACCAGAATTCCATGGTAACAGGAGCCCGATGGGAGGTCAATTTCCCCTAGCGGTTTTGCCGCATCAGGGTCAGTTCCCGCCTTTTATCACTTCTATGGTGAGGGGAGACAGGTCGTCCGCGAAAAGGCCCGGCAGGCGGACGCGCGCGCGTCCCCACTGGGACTCGATAAAGGGTTGTACCGAATCCCCGTTGACGAAGACCGCCTCGATACCCCCTTCGACCGAGACCATGGCATCGATCAGCAGAGGGCCGGTCAGACGGTCGACCCTCACCCGCCGGGTCCGTCCGTCGTCCTCCACGGTGATGTCGAACCTGTGAGCTCCGAGCCGCGCCTTTTCCATTCTCGCGAGATCCCATCCCGCGGGCAGGTGGGGAGCCAGGCGGATCCGCCCTTTGAGGGCATCGAGTTCCAGGCCGAAGAGGTAGCGGAGCATTGCTGCGCCGTTGATGCCTCCCTCCCAGCTCCGGTACCGGGCGGTGAGATCGCAGAGGAAGCCGAAGGGCTCGAAGAAGTAGGCGGCGCGGCCGAAGTCGTCCACTACCTGGTCCTCGCTCACATTGCCGCAGTCGTGGAAGAAGCGCCGGTACATGAGAAATGCCTCTTCCGCCAGGGGGTGGTCGATCCGCGCCAGATTGTCGAGCTGGTAGCCGTAGGTCATCCCGGTGACGATCCCCTTCTCGAAACCGAGGAGCCGGGCCACGGGCCTGTAGATGGGGTGCAGGGGCGAGTAGTAGAGGCCGCCCTCGGAGTCGAGGGCTTCCAAGGAGTTCAGGATGTTGGCCTGCGCCTTAGGATCGTCGGGGGCCAGGTATCCGGCCCAGAGGGGCTTGGTGTTGATATCCTCGTAGGGGCGGTCCACCGGCGCGAGGGTGTGAATGTCGATCATGGGGGCGTAAAAGCCATCGCTCTCGAGCCAGTAGTGCTGCTCGGTGCAGTCCCGAACGTCCCGGACCATGGCCCTGTATTCGTCGGCGTGCCACACGAAGCCGAGGTGCCGGGCCACCTCCTCCATGAACTGTGCGGCCACGACCCAGAGGAACGAGGAGTTCGCCGAAAGGTGGGTCGTCTGGTACTCGTTGAAGAGAGAGTGACCGAAGGTGGCCGCCATGGCCGTTCGGAAGGTCTCGTCGTCGGAGAAGGGGAGCAGGCAGTCGTGGCGGAAGTCCTGGTGGATGAGGGCGTGGCGGAGCATGCCGTAACGTTCGATCAGTGGGCCCCAGTCGCCGGTCGCGTCGAGATAGGCCTTGTAGTGCAGGATGAGGTAGCTCGGGCCCTCCGCGCTCTCCCGGCCCGAGAGGGTCGGCAGGCTCTCCCAGTCGGGCTGGGGCGGGGGTGCCGCTGGCTGGATGTCGAGCTCCAGGGCGTTGGCGATGTTTCCCCGGTCCAGGGCCGCCAGCCAGTAGTAGTCGAGCATCCGCCTGTAGTCGGGGATCCGGCCGATCAGGGTGTAGAACCGCGCCGGGCCCATGATGTCGCGGAGCCACGTGTGGGAGTACTCGCTCATCTCCGAGACCCCGCCGGTCGCGGCCTGCTGGGTGGCGATGGTGACCGAGAGCCCCTCCACCAGATCGTCGAACCGGCGGTCGCTGGTGATGATCCTGGCCCCGTCGCCGGTGAACCGCTTCCATGCGGCCAGGGTCTCGTCCAGAAGCCTCTCCGGGCCGAGGAGCGCCACGGTGTCGAGGGCCGGCCTGGGGTTGCCGCCGCAGGTCGCAAAGGCCAGGGCGAAGGGGGTCACGAGCTCTCCTCGCGGCGGGATTTCGTCGATGTCGAGGATCAGTCGTTTCCCCTCCTCGCTTACAGGCAAACCGGGCGTCGTGAAGCCCGCCGCCAGCTTTCGCGCATCATCCCAGACGGTCTCGAGGATCATCCCATCGGCAGCCCTTCCGATCAGGGTTTCCACTTCGAGTGAAAGCCCAGAGACGCTCTCGGGCCCGCGGTTATGGATGACCATGATGCGTACCAGGGTGTTCGATGCGGGGCCATGGATCACGCCTTCCTGCCGCGGCGCAAAGTCGATGGTCCAGAGGGAGAGCTCCTCCCCGTCGAGGCGGACCACGCAGACGGCCGTGCCCCTGACGCGATAGGCGCGCTCATAGTCCCACGCGACGGGCCTGTCTTTGAGGCGCAGGGTAAAGATCTTGTCCGAGAAGAACCGTAGGTGCTTCTGATAGTGGGGGCCGGTCAGGTTGTGCAGGGTGGTGAAGGGGACCACGGAGGCGACCATCGAGAAGACATGTCCGTTTCCCACCCCGAATCCGCCTATGCATCGCTGCGGAATCGGGTCGTCGTGGTCGAAGACGCTTTGCCACAGGGACCAGTCGGTGAGCTCCGGCCGCTCCGCGAGGTACGGTGGCAGGCCTTCGAAGACTGCCCCCTCGGGGGGGGCGTCGACCGCCCCGCCTGACGAGCACCCGGGCTGCATAGCCGCGGCAGGTAGGACCAGCAGATATAGAGTCAGCCGAAAGAGTTGCATCCGATTCATGTCGCGCTCCCTAGGAGTGGTCGTTCGTGCTTGTCTAAGAAGCAGGATTATAACCGAGCCTCCCAGGAGGCCACAAGGCGGAGGTCAACCGAACGTCGAAAAAAATCTCTGAGGAATCAAGGAAGATTTATTGAGTTTGGAAATCTGAAAAAGGGAGACGAATGGTTCCTTCACCTCGATCCTCACGGAATCCAATTCATCATCGGCCTATGAGCTTGCACGAACGCAACCTGCTCCGGTAACCTCGGCATCTCCATCCCCTTGGGGAACTGGCTCATTTCAATGAACTCCTCTACGGCGCGGGGATCAAACTGGCTTCCGGCGTTTTCTTCCAGCTCTATCAATGCCTCGTGTTCTGTTTTCATTCTTCCGCTATAGTCGCGGGTGACCATCGCATCATACGCATCCGCCACGAAAATGATCCTGGAGAATAGAGGAATGGCATCCCCTTTCAAACCTCTGAGGTATCCATCACCGTCATATCTCTCATGGTGATAATATACAGAGGATGCAATTTCGGTATCCTGCATCATGTGCATCACGAGGTTGGCACCATCTTCCGAGTGACCTTTGACCTTCTCGTATTCATCCATGGACAGAGGCCCTTTACGATCCAGAATGTCTCTTCCCGTATAGAGTTTTCCAATGTCATGAAGACGGGCTGCATAGTGAAGTTTGATCATTTCGTCGCGGTCCAGATGAAATCGTTCTCCGAGGGCAACAGCGAGGTCCGCAACCCGGGTCGAATGCTTGACTGTTTCAGGATGAATGCATTCGAGTTCGATGGTTAGATTTTTTGTAATGAGCTCATAATACATATTTTATCTCCTTCTTCTCTCTTCATGAGGAATTATTTGTCCCCTCATATTTCAAAAGACAGTCGAAGAAGGCGGACCTTACCGGAGATAGAGAAAAATTTTGAAGAAAATGAGAATGGCGTGCCGTCGGGAAAAAATGTTGTGAGGGGAGGGGCAGATAAAGAAGACCAGGTCAGTAATTCAGTGTGGATAATTTGGATTGAGGATCACAGATCCCTGTACCGAATTACGGGGACATCTCGATCCATTACGGTTTTCCTGCCGTCAGCTCTTGCGTTTTCAATAGACTTGTCACAGAGAAGTATGATCCGCTCGGTCAATTCATCCATGGTCGATACGGCGGTGTTCATGTCGGCCATATCTTTGATGTACTTTTTTACTCTGGAGGCAACCACAAGAACATCGGTCTTTGCGCCGGAGGGCGACGGCCGGCTCGAAGATCCATCTCTGACGATGACGCGCTTCGCTGTGCGCTCTGACAGAGAATCGTCAGGGAATCCAATCTCCGTCCGCAATTCTTTTTCATGCTCCTCCCGGGAAGGGGCGCTCATTTCAACGGCCCCGGCGCTGCTGCGGTGCCGGGCGACCGGTATATGCGCATCCCAGCAGGCAACCGAACAAAAGACCAAGCCGGTTCGCTTTTGGTTGCATGTGCTGACCGAGCAAACATAATACGTCGAACCGAAGTGCAGCTCCTTTTTGCAGGAGCTGCACTTTTTCCAGAAATTGTCCATGTTATCCCCTGTCGACTAAGGTCGCCCCATAATCTTAGTACCCTTTTCCATCTCCGCCGGCGCCGGTGGCGATGGCCACGGAGGCCGAGGCTCCTATGCGGCTCGCGCCGGCGGCGACCATGGCCTCTGCGGTCTCCCGGTCCTTGATCCCGCCGGAGGCCTTTACCCCCATGTCGGGACCGACCGTCTCTCGCATCAGGGCGATGGCCTCCACAGTGGCCCCGCCGGGCCCGAAGCCGGTCGAGGTCTTGACGAAGTCGGCCCCGGCCATCTTGGAGAGAAGGCACCCCTTGACGATCTCCTCGTTGCTGAGCAAGGCCGTTTCGAGGATCACCTTGACGATGGCCTTGCCCCGGGCCGCCGCCGCCACGGCCGCGATGTCCTCGCGCACCAGGGCGTCGTTGCCGCCCTTGAGGGCCCCCACGTTGACCACCATGTCGATCTCCTGGGCGCCGTTGGCAATGGCGTCGCGGGTCTCGATCGATTTGGTGGTCGGGGTGGTCGCCCCGAGGGGGAACCCGATCACCGTACACACCATGACGTCGGAGCCATCGAGGAGCCCGGCGGCCAGGGCCACGTGGGTTGGGTTCACGCAGACCGAGGCGAAGTGGAACTGCCTCGCCTCATCGCAGAGCTTGCGGACCTGCTCCTCCGTGGCTTCGGGCTTGAGCAGGGTGTGGTCGATCATACGCGCCATTTCCGGGTTGCTCACCTTGGCCCCGGCGGCGGCCCCGATCCGGGCCGCCCCGGAATTCACCAGGGATTTGACGGTGTCGACCTGATTTTCCACGCAGAGCCCGCAGCCGTCGCACTCATCGCCGGTCTGCTGGGAGCATGCCGAGGTCGGAGGCTGCATCGAACCGCCTGGGGCCTGAGCCACGGCGCATGCCGTATGGCCTGCGATCCCGCCCACGTCGCAGACCGTTACGCCGAGGGCCTCGAGGTCCGCCGTGATCCGGTCGATCCGGGCCTTCACCGCGGCCGGGATAGCGCTCGGGGAAAGCTCGCAGCAGATGATGGAGTCCCGGGCGGCTACGACCGGGAGCCCCTTCATGAGGCCGAATACCACCAGATTGTTCGCCATGCTGTCGGCCATCATGTGGGCGATCTTGGCGGCCGTGTTCAGAGTGAGATTGGGGAGGTAGATCACCTCCACCCCCTCCAGGATCTCCCAGAGCTCCCCGTCGCGGACGATCCGGGCCTCGGGCGCGGCCCGCCGGACCGAGGGCACGCCCAGAATTCTCTCGGCCGAGGGGGAGAGAAAGATGGTGGTGGAGCTTCCCCGCTCACTGATCCGCCCGATCTGGTCATAGACCTCGTCGAGGCGGCTGTTGCCCCCGGTCAGGATGACGAGGGCTTTTCTCCCGTCCGGGCCGATCGACGCCCGGGCGGGCGAGCCCCCCCCTTCCTCCTTCCCGCCGGACAGGCGGGAGACCACCTCCTTGGTGATTCTGCTCACAAGCTCTTCGGTCTCCATAGTCCTCCTCCGTCATACGGCACAGCCGTTGCCTAAAAGGAGAATATCGAATATCGAACAAGGAATTTCGAACAGTAGAAGTAAAGAGAAGAAAAGGTGATATTATCCACTTCGATATTCTGCGGTTCCTTGTTCTGCGGTTCGATATTCTTAGACTCAAAAGCACAAATGCACAAATCGATACTGTCTTGTCGATGCTGGCCCCTTACACGCCTAGCAAGACTCAACACAAATCCTGATCCTCTCCCGACGAGAAAGGGAAATCCCGGATCGAAAGGGCGGGGACAGACCCCGCCCCTCATGTCGGGTTCACCATCGGCGGGCGGGGATGAACCCCGCCCTTACGCTATTTTCAAGACGATGGCAGGATCCCTTCCACCTCATCGTGGGGTCTGGGGATCACGTGTACGCTCACCAGCTCTCCGACCTTTTTGGCCGCGATCGACCCGGCCTCCACGGCTGCCTTCACGGCGCCCACGTCCCCGCGCACCATGACGGTGACATAGCCTCCGCCGATGAATTCCTTGCCGATCAGGGTCACCTTGGCCGCCTTCACCATGGCGTCGGCCGCCTCGATAGAGCCAACCAGCCCTCTCGTCTCGATCAGTCCCAATGCTTCTTTTGCTTCCGCCATTTCCTCATCTCTCCTTTGTTGGATAGGCCCTTTCATCAAGACTTCTACGCGTCTTGCGTAGACTTTAGCTCAATGTCAGTGGCCATTTAGGTCAACAGTCGACAGTCGAGAGTTGAGAGTGAGAAGCAGATGACTCTCGACTCTGAACTGTTGACTGTCGACTAAAAGCTCAATTTCGTATTGGTCGTGCCATGTTTCACTATTTTGGTTCCGGCTACGCCGTATTATGGTTTCCATTTCTTACCCGGAACGCCGGGCTCCTGCTCGGCGCTGATTTCGTCCACATAGCCTACGATAGTCGCGTCCACCGGGGGCTTGTCCCCCAGCGCGATGGCCGCGTCACGCTTGAGCACGAGGTAGACCACATCGCCCGGTCCAGCCCCGATCTCCGCGTCGACCGCCACCAGGGGCTTGCCCAGGGGCTCGAGCTGCTCGTTGAGCTTCTGAACCACCAGGAGCCTCATGCCCCGGAGGTTCGGGTCTTTTATTGTGGCTACCACATTTCCGATGACTTTTGCGAGTTGCATGACTCACCCAGTGATGTCGGCGGGCACGGCCCGCCCTATCGGTATCGAGTCCCAGCTATCCCTTCACGAAGCGGCGCTCCACCTCGCCGATCTTGTCGACCCTGCGTTGGTGCCGGCCACCCCCGTAGGGGGTCTCGAGCCAGGTCTTGACCAGGGCGCGGGCCAGGCCCGCGCCGAGAACGCCTCCGCCCAGGGTGAGCACGTTCGCGTCGTTGTGCTCCCGGCTGCTACGGACCGCGAAGGCGTTGAAGGCCGGGGCCGCACGGATGCCCGGCACCTTGTTGGCCACCATGGCGCTGGCCACTCCGATGGTGTCGATCATGATGCCGAAACACCCGGCTCCGGCCGCCCTAGCCTGGCGTACCGCGTCGGCCACGAGGAAGGCGAAGTCCGGGTAGTCGACCGCCTCGGTACTGTGGCATCCGAGGTCGCAGACCGGGTAGCCGAGCTCCCCGAGAAAGCCCTTGATGTCCTCCTTCATACCGAATCCGCCGTGGTCGCT
>CAZFWM010000325.1:0-8377 GCA_964522545.1 uncultured Thermodesulfobacteriota bacterium | reverse complement strand
GCCATGCCGCGAATTTAGCACAACTCGGTGGTACAGTAAAGTGGATAGCCCTTAAGATTTTTTCACCACAGAGATCACAGAGGTCACAGAGAGAGAATTAATGCAAACAAGCTCTTTCTTTCTCTGTGCTCTCTGTGTCCTCTGTGGTGAATTTATATAACGTAAGGTTTGAATTGTCAGAGGTTAAAAGTCCGCCCGGAGGGCGATAAGTGCTTTTTTCACGTCTCGAAATAATTGGAGTAGCGATGAAGGGGCCGCGGCGAATCGGATTTTTTCTCGGATTTCTCACGGCCGCCGTGACGCTGCTCTGTACCCTGGCGATTCCGACTTTCTCAGAAACCGGGGACCCGAAAGAAGCCGGGGATCACTCGGCCCTGCTCGGGGAAGCGGACCGTGACTTTGGGCTCGGCGGCGAGGCCCGGCGAAAAGCTGATTATGACCGGTCCAGCCTCCTGTTCCGGCGCGCCCTGGAGACCTACCTGGCCTTGGGAGAGGGATCGAAGGCCGCCGATGCCTACCGCGAAGTCGGGATCAACCTGACGAGCCAGGCCCTGTACGAAGAAGCCAAGGCCATGGTCCTGGCCGCCCTGGAGATTCGCGCCCCCCTCGAGGACGATGGCGGAATGATCCAGGATCATCTCGCTCTGGCGAACATCTTCTTCAAGGCGTGCTATTACCACGAGGCGGGCCGGAGCTACTCGGAGGCCCTCGGTCTCTCCAGAGAGGTCGGCGATCTCAAGGGAGAGATCCGCTCCCTCCTGGGCCTGGGCATCCACTCCATTGCGCTCGGCTATTACCAGAGGGCGGAGGGAACCATCTCCGAGGCCGTGGACCGGGCCGCCCCTGAGAGCATGACTCTGTACAGAGCGATCGGACACCACAACCTGGGCGTTGTCTACAGGAGGATCGAAGACTACGAAAGGGCCATCAAGAGCTTCATTGCCAGCGCCGAGATCAAGCGATCCCTCGGCCAGTCCCTCCGGGAGGGGCTCACACGGGTGACCCTGGCCGAGCTCTTCTTGCTGACCGGGGACACGTCCCGGGCCCGCAGAGAAATCGATGTGGCCTTCCGGATCCTGGCCGAGAGGGATTCGCCGAGGGACCTCGCCTATGCGACCCTCATCTCCGGCGATATCGCGATGGAGATGAGCGATCCCCACGCCGCCGCGGAGTTCTACGAGAAAGCCCTGGCCATGGCTCGCGAATACGATCTGCCCGAGATCACGTGGAGAGGACTGTTCCGCAAGGGAAACCGTGCCGGGCAGGCGGGGGATGTCCCGGGGGCGGTCTCTCTCTATGCGGACTCGATCCGCGTGATCGAAGAGCTTCGAGATCGTCTGAAGCTCGGCCAGGACAAGGCCTACTTTCTGGAGGACAAGATCGAGGTCTACGAGGCGGTCATAGGGGCCTTGATCGGGGAAGTCGGCGGCGCCGGCTCGTATGATGAGGCCTTCCAGTACGTGGAGAGGGCGAAATGCCACGCCCTGAAGGAGATCCTCTTCGGGATTCAGGGGCCGGCCGAAGGCGACTCCGAGAGTGCGGGGAAGGGGGACGCGACGGAATGGCCGCGGCCCATGGAGATCTCGGCGATTCAAAGATTTCTGCCCGATGACGGAATTCTCCTCGAGTATTTTCTCCTCCCCGACGAGGTCCTCTGTTTCGTCATAAGCCGCTCCACCTTCGATATGATCTCGAAGCCGATCCCGAGAAATGACCTTCACGGCGAGGTAGAGAGGTTCGTGGGGATGCTCGGGGAGGGCCTCGATAAGGAAGGTGACCAGAGATTTCTCCGATCGTCCCGCAAGCTCTATCAGTGGCTCATGCTCGACGCCCCGGTAATAGCCGGCGTCGAGGCGCGACAGATCATCGTCGTGCCACATTCATTTCTTCACACCGTTCCGTTCTGTGCCCTCCACAGCGGAGAACAGTGGCTGGTGGAACGCTATGTTCTATCGACCGTGCCCAGCTCATCCGAATCATTTCTGACCGGTCGCGGCGATCGTCAGCCCAAAAACCAGAAGGTTCTTTTCGTCCACAACAGCCGGGACGACCTGAGCTACTCCGAGCGAGAGAGGCGAATCGTACAGTGGTATCATCCGTCCCTCAGCTCCACCGAAAAGGAGGGGGAATTCAAAGAGAAGGCCGGCGACTTCGATGTCATCCACATAGCCACCCACGGCAGGCTCTATCCGTCCGATCCCATGGCCACCTACCTGAGCCTCCTCCCCGACCGCGGTGACGACGGCCATCTCACGGTGAAGGAGATTGCACGCATGAAGCTTCGATCGCACCTCGTGGTTCTGAGCGCGTGCAGCTCGGGCGTCGGCAAGGTACTCAAGGGGGATGATGTCATAGGCCTCACGGGCGCCTTCCTGAGCACGGGAAGCGCTTCGGTCCTCGCCACCCTGTGGGATATCGACGATGGCGCGGCGAGCACGTTCATGCGCCTCTATTATCATTACCTGCAGGAGACGGATAGCGCCCGGGCGTTACGCATGGCCCAGCTCGACCTCATCGGAGGGAAGCGAGTGGGGGTGAAGGGATATGGACATCCCTTCTGCTGGGCGCCTTTCTTCCTTTCCGGGAATGTGAACTAACTTGATCCAATAGGAAATCCAATATATTCCGTCGGAAAAGCTTTAACGCAAAGGCGCAAAGAAAAAAATCGTAGAACCTATGGAACAGATATTTTCACCACAGAGGACACAGAGGTCACAGAGAGAGAATTAATGGAATCAAACTCCTTCTTCCTCTGTGTTCTCTGTGTCCTCTGTGGTGAATTCATATAACGGAAGGTTTGAATTGTCAGAGATAGAAAGTCTGCCCGAAGGGCGATAAGTGCTTTTCCATTCATCCCCGCTTCCTTCTTTCCCATTGATTTTCGACGCCCCCGCCCATAGAATCACCCCGCCATGGTCATCTTCGATACCGAGCACATCTTCCTGGACCTGGAGACCACCGGGCTGAGCTCCGAGCGCGACCGGATTATCGACGTGGCGGCCGTGCGGGTTGTGGGCGACGAGGTGGTCGACCGCTTCGAGCAGCTCGTCGATCCGGGCCGGCCTCTCTCGCTGGCGATCCGTGAGCTCACCGGTCTCGACGACGATCAGCTCCGCGGGAAGCCCCGGATCGACGAGGTCCTGCCGGGCCTGCTCGCCTTCATCGGGTATGCCCCGATCGCGGGTCACGTGATCGATTTCGACAGGGGCTTCATCGAGGCCGCGTTGGGCCTGCGCCTGGAGAACCGCTTTCTCGACACCTGCGAGCTCGCCTGCATCGCCCGTCCCGACCTTCGGGAGCATCGGCTCGAGGCCCTTCACCGCACGTATGCCCTCTCCGAGCCCCCCAGCCACCGTGCCATGGACGATACGCTGGCCGCGTTCAGAGTGGCCCGTGCGATCCTTGAAGAGCTCCTGGACGGGAGACGGGGATTTCTGGAGCACGCCCGGGCCCTGCTCGGGGAGAGCTGGGCCTGGAGCCCGATGCTCGACAAGCTCTTGCCGCACGCCACCCGTTCCGAATCGACGCGACCCGAGATCCCCCTCCACTTCGGCATTCCGGAGGAAGGGGAGGAGGAGAGCGCGGTCCGGCTCGATCCCGAGGCGGTCTGCGCCGAGCTGCGGCACGAAGGCGCCCTCGGACGGGCCAAGGCGGACTTCGAGGAGCGGCACGAGCAGATCGAGATGGCCGCCCTCGTATGCCGGGCCTTCAACGAGGACCGCTCCCTCATGGTCGAGGCGGGCACCGGCGTGGGCAAGTCCCTGGCCTACCTGGTGCCGGCGGTCCACTGGGCCGCATCGGGCGGCGGCAAGGTGGTCGTCTCCACCTACACCCGGGCCCTCCAGGACCAGATCATCGCCAAGGACGTCCCCGAGGTGGCCGAGGCCCTGGACATCGAGTTCCGGGCCGGGGTCATCAAGGGCCGCGCAAACTACCTCTGCCTACGCAAGCTCACCGACCTGGTCGAGTCCGTGGACCTCGCCTCGGCGCCCGACTTTCGTCTGGCCTGCGTCTATGCCCTGAGCTGGGCGGAGCGGACCGCGGACGGCGACCTCTCCTACTACAGCCGCTGGCTCGCCCGCCGCCTTCCCTCCCTGGGCCGCGTGTGGCGCCGGCTCCGGTCCGAGACCGACGGTTGCCTTGGGAAGCGCTGCGCCCACCGGCGCACCTGCCACTACTTCGCCGCCGTGGCCGGGGCCCACCAGGCGGACATCATCGTGGCCAACCACTCCCTCACGCTCCAGTGGCCGGCCCGGCACCCCAAGTTCGACCGACTCATTCTCGACGAGGCCCACAACCTCGAGGACGCCGCCACGACCGCCTACGGCGCCGAGGTCGAGGAGGGCGAGATCGCCATGCTCCTGGCCACCCTGGGCGGGACCCGGAAGGAAGGGGGATTTCTCGCCTCGGCGCGAAGGCGTCTCCAGCGGGAGAAGGATGCCCGCGACCAGAGGGATGCGATCGCCGCGACCCTGGACCGGGCCGCCGGGGCGGTCTCGGATGTGCGCTCCCTGCTGGAGCCCCTGGGCGAGGCGGTCCTGGCCTACGTGCAAGAGTACAGCGGGGCCGAGGAGGAATCGGTGGGGGCCACGGTGCGGATCACCGAGAGTGCGACGGCCGGGGTGCTCTGGGAGGCGCTTTCGGACAGGGCTTCAGCCTTCTGCGACGCCCTGGAGAGCTCCGCCGGGGAGATCCTGGCCCTCCACGAGATCCTCGTCGGCCTGGAAACGGGGTCCCGGGCAGTCGAGGGCTTGATCGCCGATCTCCAGTCCCACGCCGAATCGCTCCGCCAGACGGCCTGGCTGGCGGCCAGCGTGGTCCGGGCCGAGGCCGAGGACTTCGTCTACTGGATCAGGACGTGGCGGGCCGGCGGGCGAACGACCTGGGGCCTGTACGCGGCCCCGGTCCGCGTGGGGCCCATGCTCCAGCGGGACCTCTACTCGGCCAGGACCACCACCATCCTCACCTCTGCCACCCTTTCGACCGGGGGCGACTTCGAGTTCATGGCCGACCGGGTCGGCTTCTCACTCATCCCGGCCGAGGAGCGCCTCCCCGAGGCCCGGCTCGGCTCCCCCTTCGACTTCCGGCGCAACACGGTGATCGGCGTGCCCACCGACCTGAAAAACTACAGGGCCGGGCCCGCCTTCGTGGCCGACGTGGCCCGCACCATCTACCGCGTGGCCGCCATGCTCGGCGGCCGGACCCTGGCCCTGTTCAACGCGGTCTCACGCATGCGGGCCGTGGAGCGGGCACTGCGTCCCGCCCTGGAGAGCCGGGGGATCCGGCTCCTCTGCCAGGGCCGGGACGGGCGGAGCGCGGCCCTCGTGGAATCGCTCCGGGGCGACGGCCGCGGCGTGCTCCTGGGCACGCGCTCTTTCTGGGAGGGGGTGGACGTGCCCGGCCGGGCTCTGAGTTGCGTGATCATCGAAAAGCTCCCCTTCCCTCACCTGCATGACCCGGTCGTGGAGGCCCGCAATGAAGAGGCCCAGGCTCGCACCGGCAGCTCCTTCTTCGCATACTACCTGCCCCTGGCCCTCCTCGGGCTCGAGCAGGGCGCGGGCCGGCTCATCCGGGGCCACGACGACCGGGGAGCCGTGCTCATCCTCGACAGCACCCTCCCGAGAAAGAGGTACTCCGACCTCGTCTTCCGCTCCCTCCCGGACGGAGAGCTCCTCATCGCCCCGGCCGACCAGGTCCTCGAGGTCCTGGCCGAGCGCTTCACACGGTGGTACCCGGACGAGCCGATCGACCTGGCGTGCATCGACGAAGAAGAGGCCGAGACCCTCCGCGAGATCACCGAGAGGGCCGGAAAGAGGCCGCCGAAGCCGTAACGCTGCTCTCCATCCTGCAAAGCGGTAGGGGCACGGCATGCCGTGCCCGTCCGTGTTCTCCGTGGAATGACAATCCGGAGGGCCGACCTCTGTGTCGGCCGTGGTACGTTTATTTCACCACGAAGAGCACGAAGTACACGAAGAGGTTGGGGTAAAAATCCTTTCTTCGTGACCTTCGTGCTCTTCGTGGTAAAAAATTGTCTTGACCAAAGGCGCAAAGTCGTAGAGGTAGGAAACGAGGGGTGTATAAAAAAAATAATTAAACCACAGAGGGCACAGAGTTCACAGAGAGAGGATTTGCTTGATCTCTTTATTTCTCTCTCTGTGAACTCTGTGTCCTCTGTGGTAAATATATATCACGTAATGTTAAACGAATTAAATCATCGCTGACCGCTTTCACAAGACAATTCCCTCGCGTTCTACGTTCTCATGAAAGGGCATAGACCTATAGATTGGACTGTCCCACTCCTCTTTATTTCGCACGATAGTGCTTAGCACCTCTCCGCTCTCCCATTCTACTTCATAAAGCCGATGTCGGATTCTATCGGTTCTCTCGTCATCAACAGGACCATCGACCAATACCAGTAAATCCCAATCCGATTCGGACTCTGTATCTTCACGCGAGCGTGATTCATAGAGAATGATCTCGGCACGTGGCTCCACTTCAAGGACGGTTTGCTTTATCTTCTCGATGATTCTTTCTCTATTCATCTTTCGATCCCTTTTAAAGCAGGACCAAGTCTAATGGCGGCCATGGGCCGCCCTATCGGGAAAACAGACCGGGTACCATAGGGCGGGCCGTGCCCGCCAATCAATAAAAATATACCATACCTCTCCCCTTGCAGGTCAAGAAAAAAGGGCGCCGGACTGTATCCCGGCGCCCTTTTTCACTTTTTAGGTCAGTGCTACTTCACGGAACCGATGAAGCAGACCGGCGCCTGCATCTCCGTCGCCCGTATCATGGCGTGGCCGTCGATGATCGGTACGGAGGAGAGGGGGGAGAAGGTCGAGCCGCCGTCGGTGGAGACGTAGGAGGACCCGGCCCCTGAAAGATCGATCCCGAGCGAGAAGCTCCGCTCGTCCGTGTTCGCCAGGGCCACGAAGACCGCCACGCCCGGGAGGCCGGCCGGGTTGATGGCCGGGCATCCAGCCGCCGGGACCGACTGGAAGCCTCCGGCCCCGAGCAGGACCGTGGATCTCCAGACCTCCATGGACGGATCCGGCACGGGCGCCTCGCCGCCCGGGTCCTCGTAGACGATCACCTCGGCCCGGCCGCCCTCGGCCGCCCCGCTCGTGTAGAAGGAGACCTCGTCGAACCGCAAGGAGGAAGATGTTTCGTAACGGTTCGCGAGTATGACCCGCCCGGTCTCCGAGCCGGTGTGGATCTCGGCTGTTCCGTCATCCACGGTGAAAGGCTCCCTTGTCCCACGGGCCGCCTTCGCGCCCTTTGCCGGGGAACGGTAGTCGATCTCGAACAGGTCCAGCCACATATCACCCTTGGGGCCCACGCAATAGAGGTCCGCCCAGAAAGAGAAGGGCTGACCGTTCGGATCGATCTGCCAGAGCATGGAGATCTTCTCATACGACGGGAAGACCGGGTCCGACACGCCGGCGGTGTAGCAACAGTCCGGATTGGAGGTGCTGTACTCCCAGTATGTATCCCCCGGAGCGCCGGAGCCGACGCATGTCCCGGCGGGATAGGCCGGCGGACAGAGGGCGGTGGCGGTGCCGGTGAGGGTCGTGAGCTCCGCCTGGATCGGGGTCGTGATGGGAGAGCCTGTTATGTTCTCGATCGTGATATGGTCCTGGTAGATGTCGAGCCCCACATCGTAGTTCGGCAGGTCGACCGGGAGGGCCGGGGAGCAGTCAAGGCAGCTCCCGGAGCCGCTCAAGGCCTGGATGCTCGGGTTGATGGTACCCCCCTTCCAGGAGGTCCTGGCCCCGCCCCCGGCGGCCGGGTCGAAGTTGATCCACCCGGTGTTCTCGGTCCAGGCGTAGCCGCTGAACTCCCCGGTAACGGGATCGATCTGCACCCCGTAGTCGACGGCCCCGCAGGTCCCGGTGTTCACGCAGGAGAAGCTGATCCATCCCGTGTTCTCCCCCCAGGCAAATCCGGAGAGGTTGCCGGCGCCGTCGTTGTCGACCCCGCCGCCGGCCGGGACCAGGTTGATCCAGCCCACGTTCTCGCCCCAGGCATAGCCGGTCACCGCCGTATCGGTCACCTTGACGACCGGCTTGAAAAGGGGCTTCAAGTTGATCCACCCGATGTTCTCCCCCCAGGCGTACCTGGAGCCGTCGTTGTCCGGGTCGATGCCGCCTGGGACATCGCAATCGGGATCGGCCGCGTCGGCCACGCCGTCGCAGTCGTTGTCGACGAGGTCGTCGCAGAAGAACTCGATTCCCCCGCAGTCGACGTCGGCGGTGTCGATGCAGCCGTCGAGATCGTTGTCCTGCCCGTCGCCGCAGACGGACTCGGTGGAGCAGTCGGGAGGGCCGAAGCAGTCCGGGTCGGCGCAATCGGTCAGGCCGTCGAAATCGTTGTCCTG
>CAZFWM010000324.1:0-8419 GCA_964522545.1 uncultured Thermodesulfobacteriota bacterium | reverse complement strand
TCCCGAAGGGGTCAGGTCATGTAGCCTGGGGTGCAAACCCCAGGGCAGTCCGCCCAAGGGCGATAAGTGCAGTCTATATCCACCCCAAAAGAAAATTCAATCGAACAGCCTTTGGAACACCGTTCGTATGCCTCTTGACAACGATTATGGAAAAGGAGTAAAAAGGAGTGGAAATTAACCGGGCGCCTAATTAAATTGCATGGGAGGTCTTACATCTTGAACGCTCGCGAGGAGATCTTGAGGGCCGCCGAGACCTTGTTCGGCGAAATCGGATTCGACGCCACTACCACCCGGGAGATCACGAAACGCTCCGGGGTCAACAAGGCCCTCATGTATTACTACTTCGAGAACAAGGACGGCCTGCTCGACAGCGTGCTGGAGCGCTATTTCGCCAGGCTCAACGAGATCCTGATAGAGGTGGTGGAGGGAGAGGGCGACCTGCGCGGCCGGCTCGACAGGGTCATCGACGCATACGTCGATTTCCTCCGGGACAACATCCATTTCAGCCGCATCGTGCAGCGTGAGTCCTGCGGGGGCAGGCACATGGAGAGGATCTTCGAGCATCTCTCCCCCCTATACAAGGCAAGCCTCGCAGCGATTCAGGAGGAATTCCCCGCCGCACGCGTGGGGGAGATGGCCGCCCGGCAGCTCCTCATAAGCTTTTACGGAATGATCGTGATCTACTTCAACATGGGTCCCCTGCTGGGAAAGCTGATGGGCACGAACCCCCTCTCGAAGAAAAATATCAGTATGCGAAAGAAGCACATCCACCGAATGCTCGACATGGTGGCCGAAGAGCTCGGCGGCGGGCAGACATAAGCCAATTTGCACGAATCCCTTGGTCGGGAGAAAGGAACAAGTCATGAGAGAACAGAGTCCAGCGATGGCGGAGAGGATGAGCGGCCTGGTCAACCGGGCGATCCAGGCGAAGATGGAGGGTAACGGACGTCCCTTCATCATCGGGCACCTGATAACCAACAAGTGTATGTGCAAGTGCAGGAGCTGCCTGTGGTACCACACCGACTGGGAGGATGTTCCCACCGAGGACATCAAGAGGTTCTACGCCCAGGCGGCCGAAGAGGGATTTCTCGCGACCGCCTTTTCCGGGGGCGAGCCCTTTCTGCGCAAGGATCTGGGCGAGATCGTGAAGTTCGTGAAGGAAGAGGCCAACATGGCCATCCTGCTCTTCACCACCGGCTGGTTTCTCGAAGATCGAATGGACGAGATCCTTCCCTACGTCGATATGCTGATGCTGAGCCTCGACTCGGCCCGGCCGGAGCGCCACGACGAGATCCGGGGGCTGCCGGGCCTGTTCGACCGCCTCATGAAGGGGGTGGATCAGGTGAGGGAGAAGTACCCCGACCTGTCCAGGCAGTTCAACGTCTGCGTGCAGAAGGGCATTGCCGAAGAGGTGGATGACCTGATCGAGCTCGCGAAACAGAAGGAGATGCACATATCCTTCGACGTGATCACGGATTACCGCCACGGCGAGGGGGACAGCCACTTCACCTCGACCGACATGGGCCTGCCCTTGCCGGAGCTGCGTGGCATATGCGCCTATCTGCTCGACCGAAAGCGCGAGGGGGCCCCGATCCTGAACTCCGAGCTCTACTTCAAATACTTCATGGACGGGAAGCCGGGCTACAAGTGCCACCTGCCCAAGCTGGCCATCTGCATGGTCGACGGCCGCGGCTACGTTGAGGACTGTCTCAATCTCGACCGGCCCATCGCCAGCATCCGGGAGACGCCGCTCAAGGAAATCATGGAGCTTCCCCGGTTCAAGCAGCTTCGCGTCGACGCCGAGAGCTGCGACTCGTGCAACTCCCCGACCATGGTCGACCTCTCCCACCTCTGGGACAATCCCCAGCTCGTCTTCGAGCAGGGCGGCATCTCCATCGGGTAGGATGGTGTTTCGACCCCGCCTGGGCCGGGCCCTCGTGCCCTTCACTAGCCTGCTGGACCGGTCGGCCGCTGCCCGAAGCGACCGGCCCTCTGCATGGGAAGAGCGCACCCGTTTCCCCGCCTTCCCGTGGGACCTGCGCACCCTCATCCTGGTCTTTCCGCCGGACGCTCCGTTCCGGTTCCTCAACCTCAACCTCACCCTGGGGCTCACCGGCGTGCCCTTCGACCAAGTCGAGAGGTGGCGCGGGTCGGACCCGAAGGACGCCTTCGACCTGCAGCTCTGCCTGGAGGGGAGGGATCGCTGCGCCACCTATAAGCAGTATCACTCGATCGCCCGGGAGATCGCCTGGCGGCCCGACGACGTCTCCTTCAAGCTCGACGGGCGCCTGCGCTTCGAAGGCAGGTGGCCCTCCTACCGGGTCCGGTACACCCAGCCAGAGATCGACCTCGACCTCTCCATGGAGCTCGAGTCCTGGCCCGGCTTCCACTGGTGGGCCCGGTTCCCGAAGATCTACTACCACTATACCTCATTTTGCGATTGCCGCCTCGAGTGGCGTTGGAAGGGCGATGATGGGAAGATAGAGGTGCCAGCGCTACACGACCACGGCTGGGGTCGGAACCTCCTGCCGGTGCGCGTGCCCCTGCGCCTGTTCCGGTACGAGGTGCTGCGCCTCCCTGAGGACGCCTTCGCCATATCCCTCTGGACGGAGGGGCCAGCGGGGATGGAGCTCAAGAACGTCGGCCTCGTGCGACGGGACCGGCGGCCGATCCGGCCGATGAAGCGCTATGCGTGCCGGGTGCTCGAATGGGAGACCTTCGACAATTACGCAGGCCAACCATGCCGCGTGCCGAGACGATGGATCGGCACCCAGCAGGGCGAGGTCGGCGAGTTTCGCTACGAGGCCGCGCGCAGATCCGAGCCCAGAACGGTTCTGGGCCAAGGGTTCCTGTACGCCTTCGACTATCAGGGGCAGTGGGCAGGCGGAAGCAAGATGGAAGGAGAGGGCTATGTGGAGCAACTGGGACAGTTTCAGTCGTCGTAAAAACCTTAAATCCTTCTCCCTCTGGGAGAGGCCGCAGCCTGCCCCCGCGAAAGCGGGGATGAGGGAGTTGAGATTCGGCCGCGGCTCGGCCGCGTCATTGGTTTGCGCGGCCATCCTGTGCCTGTTGCTAGTAACGCCAATGGCCGCCATATCCGGCGATGTCCCGCAGCCGGCCAAGCGGGCTCCCGAGACATCGGTGCTGGATCGCTTCTCGCCGGAGCAGCGTCAAAAGCTCATGGCCGGAGAGGCGATCTTCGAGCACGTCGAGAGCAAGGAGGCGGACGGCAGCACTCAAGGCCACGGTCAGGCCTCGGCCCTGATCAAAGCCCCCGCAGCCGAATGCCTGAGGCTCTTTTGCGAGTTCGACAAGCACTACCAATTCTTCCCGCGCAACAAGACGAGCGAGGTCGTCGAATCGTCGGAGACCAAAGTCCTGGTGCGCAAGATCTACACCTTCTACATGATGAGCGTGGAGTACACCATCGCCTACGCGATCGAACCCGGGGCCACCCGGGTGGACTACGAAGTGGATAAGAACTACACCCATGACATAGACGACGCGGCCGGCTTCTTTCACTTCGAGAAGATCGATGACCACAACACCCTGCTGACCTACGCCGCCACCCGTGTGGACACGGGCATCAAGGTCCCGGCCTTCATCCGGAAGTACGTTACAACACGGGACCTGCCGGCCGTTGTCACGAACGTGAAAAAGCGGATCGAGTCGGGGGGGAAGTGGACCACAGAGGATTGATCTTTCGAGAACCCATCTCTCATGACGCGCCTGCTAATCGGGACCTGCCACCTGATCGTCGGGATCTACCACCTGTTCGTCGCCATGACGCTCTTCGGCCCGGCCGGGCCGGAGCCGGACTCCTCGTCCTTCTGCCGATGGGTTTTATCTGTCGCCTCTATCGGCAATTCGGGGGGATGGAACGTAGGGGAGGACCTATATGTCCGCCCTTCTGGGCACGCGGAAGCCGTCCGCGGTCCGGGTGGAACCGGACCCTCCATCAATCCGTGTTTCATCCGTGTGTATCTGTGGCTGATAAAGATAAATAAAGAGAGGGAATTATGCAGTACTTGAAAAAACTGTTAGAAGAATTTCAGGACACACCCAGACACATCGTGATCAAGGCCGACATCCTGAGACGGGGGATCAAGGTCAACGAGGACCTTCGGAGTGCGGGCGATCGATCGAACACCACGGGCATTTCGAGCAAGCTCGAAAGGGTGCTCGGTGCCGACCAACCCCCGCCCAGCCAGTTTCACTTCAGCGCTGACGAGACCACGGTCGACATCAAGGTCGACCCGAGGAGCCCCTACGAGATCCGTGAGGACCGTGAGGGCCGGTATCACCTCTTCTGCGGGGAAGAGAACCTGGGTGAGGTGCGGTTCACCGGACGACCGGCCTACATGGACAGAGAGACCTCGGATGGAAAGCCGTGCGCCGACCGGCTCCTCCAGAGGGGACCCTACTGCATCTGCGTGAGCCCGCTCAACTTCTGCGCCTACTTCAAGAAAGGGGAGTCCTGCAAATACTGTCTATGTTCGACCGCTCTGGACGCGGGGATCAAGATGGACATCCTCGATCCAGTGCCCGATTACGGTCTGCTTGCGGAAGCCGTGGCCCTGGCCTGCGCCGAGGACGTCGACCTGAAGGAGCTGAAGTTCAGCGGCGGGGCGCTCTACGACACGCGTAAGGAAGCCCGACACCACAAGCAGTGCATCGAAGCGATCCTCGCACGAATCGACCCGCCCGAGGAGGTCACCGTCTTTTCTCAGGCCCTGGAAAAAGAGGACCAGAAGGACCTCAAGGCCCTCGGGGCCACGAACGTCTGTTTCGATCTCGAGGTCTGGGATGAGCGGCTCTGGCCCCAGCTGTTGCCCGGCAAGGCCGGGGCGGTCGGGCGGGAGGAGTGGATCCGCCGCCTGGAAGATGCGGTCGACATCTTCGGCCGGGGCCGCGTGGGCACCAACTTCGTGGGGGGCTTCGAGTGTGCCCCCCGTCCAGGCTTCCTCACCCAGGACGAGGCGCTGCGCTCCTACGCCAAGGGATTCGAGTCCCTGATTCAAAGGGGCATCGTCCCCTGGTTCACCGTCTGGACCGCCTATCCCCTGGTAGGCGATTTCGAGGTCGACGATCCGCCTCCGACCGCCTTCTACTTAAGGCTGGGGCGCATCCTTCACGAGCTGCTGGAGAGATACGGGATCTATCCGGACCTGGGATTCCCACGGATGGGGGTTGACCCGCCTACCCTAGGGCTCTACTGCTACTACTGCTACAGCATGCAGTTCACCCGCGACTACCCTCGGCTGATCGGGCGGGAGGAGAGCAAGGCCCCGCAAGCGAATTCATAACCACTCCTATGAGACCAAAAAATGTCACACCTATAACAAGTTGATCCAATTCATCCAGCTAATTCAATAATCGATAGCCCTCCTATATCGAGATTCTGAAAGAACCCTTCCCATCCCGCTCACCTGAAACGAGCTTCATCGAAAAGCCCTTTTTCTTTCCTCTTTCTTCCCGTCTATTTTAATAAGAGATGCTTTGAAATTTATTCACATATACACAGGTACGGAAGTGGCACATCGATTGCACACACAAAATGTGTATGTTTCGATTTTCCGGGCAAAGAGGCTCTTCCAGGTTCTTGAATAGGGCCGCCAAAGGATTGACCTCTCTGCCTGGCCTTTAAAGGGGGATCACGAAAATTGGATGGATGTGAAAACAACTATTACAGGGGATTAGTTATGAAAATCATGCGACGAAAATGGTCCTTCGAGATCACGGGGGCTGTGTTGTACAGGACCATAGCCATTGTTCTCTTAGTACAATTATTTTCGTACGGGAATATCACGGGGCCCGTGCCGGCAATAGCTGGACCGGCTCCGGTAGTCACACTGGAACCGGCCGAGGTCCATGCACGTCAAAAGATGAGCGAAACCATTCCGCTGACGGTTACCTTTACGGTTCCCGAAGGCACATCTATCCGGAGTGGCGGGATCCCGGAAGGTGACTTCAATTACTATGGGAACGATTCGAGTCAGGAGATCCTACAAATCGAATTGCCGAGAAAGAGCAAGGCCGCCGTGTACACCGATGAGGAGGGTTTGGAGCAAACATGGGAAATGGACGAATTTGGCTCGCAAGGCCTTGCCTACTTCGACGTAGCCGTATTAGATCCTGCAGATCCCATAGACCGTGATGTCACCTGGACGGTTGAGGTGGAGGGCAGAAGCGATTGTAGTACCGTCAAGCTCGCAAATCCGTCTGTCCTTGGCGAAGCAGAGGTGAGATTTCTGAGCGTTTATGCAGGGAAGAGCGATGGTAGTCCCTGCGAAATATCTGAAGGCGCTACTGTGACGCTTAGATACAAAGGACATCTCCCGGGCAGAGCCACCCTCTGGGGGAAAGGGCACGGCCAATATTTCGAGGAGCACATCTTCAAGCCCCATTTTCGATACCGGAGCTGCGACGGCGGCTGTTCGGATGATTGGATCGTGCTCTCCGACGATCAGGTTGAGCCGCTGTCGATCACGCCGCATCCGGGAAATCCGGCGTTCGCAAGCGCCATAGCTCCGCTCGATATCGCAAAAGACGAGCCCTTTAAGGTGACCGTCATCCTCACCGATAAATATGGGAATCCTCGCCCCTATTCCGGGTATGTCGGATTGACCTTATACGAGCTGGGAGAGTATCCCGTAGAGCTCGATTGTATCGGATTCGACGATGAGTGGGCCAAGGACATTACGAAACTTGGCACTCTGGCCGAGCCTTTGAGCTATGCCTCGGCGGGGATCAAAAAGATTGTGCCTGTACTCTATTCTGACATGCAGTGCACGGAAGAGCATAGGGTGAGGGGTGTACGCTCGATCTCTCACTGGAGTATGGTCTCGGAGGCGGATCCTGGCTACACCCGGCTGATGGGTGATGTCCACATCCACTCGGGCAAAGGGGGCTCAAGCATCAAGTTCGTGGAGGATGATGTGATGGGGGATCACATAGGCCACTACACAGACACGCAAAAAGCTCTGGAGTATCTCCAGTACGTTGCCGGATACGATTTCGGTGCGATCTCAGAGCACTCCATCAGCTGGGAAGGGTACTACAGGGATTATCTGCTTCCGAAAGTGAGGGATGACTCGGCGTGGGAGCCGGGAGGCGAATGCTACCCGCCCGAGCTCGAGTCGGATCCACCCGGTTACGAGTTTCCCGATCCTGGATTCGAGAACTGGTGGTATGACTCCCAGGAAGCCGCCTTCACGTATCAGCGGCAACACAAGAGCGGTTTCACCGTGTTCCCGGCGTACGAATGGCATGCGTCCCAAACGCAGATGAAAGTTAACGAATCCATGCTGCACAGAAACGTTCTGTTTCAGAATTTCGATATGGATGCTGGGGGAATGCCCAGGCACGGTCTGCCCTTGCTGGCCGGAGATATCCTCGATATACCGCCGCAATGTCTCATTTACTTCCTCAAAGAGAAATGCGACTACGGTCCCGACGTGGAAGGGAGAGAGGTCCTCGTCATTCCTCACATGATGAAGGCTTCTCCCTATAATCTGGACATGTCATTGACTTATGGTGGTGACTATTCGCACCTGGCGGATATCAACGATATGGAAAACTATCAACGAGTGGGCGAAATATTTGGCGGCCGGAATTTCGACCAGAAAGTGGAATATCCGCTGACGATCTTCGAGGACGAATCTCAAAGTCCGGGGACGTTCAGCTATCGTTACGGCTGGCGGGAGATGGGCGCTCACATCGGTCTTGTCGGAGGCTCGGACAACCACTACCAGACGCCGGGGATAAACGACTCGAGGAGAGCCGCCGAAGGTCTCTCTGATGATGAGCAGTGCTCGAGATACCAATACAGCCACACAGGCGGGGCGACCTTCGTGCTTGCCCAGGACTATTCGCCAGGCAACGCCAGGAGCACTATCTTTTCCGGCATAAAAAACCGCCGTGCCTACGCAACCTCCGGCGCCCGAGCCTGGCTCGAGTTCTACAACATGGATGGCGGCCAAATAATGGGCTCCAAGCTCAGGGAGAATGGGGATTACATCATCCTTGCATTCAGACTTCTTGCAGGAATGGAGATCGCCAATTTCCAGCTCATCGGGACCTGTGTGGGCGACCCTGACCAACCGTACTCATACTTCGTCAACAGTTCCCCGACGAGCCCGGGTTCGGCGGGGAGATTCTATGCGGGCGGGGAAATCTATACCGGGTACAAGATCATCAATAATCCGGTGCGATACCAACATGGAGAACCGGGTTCGGAGTGGCTCTACTATGTTCGGGCGTTTCTCAAGAATAGTGATTGCACCAATCAAGGCTCTTCTGAAATAGTTTGGTCAAGCCCGATTTGGGTCACATGGTCGGGAGAATGATTTGAACCCTCCGCTTCCAGGCACAACAATCTTCCAGTAATACGGGTTCTTGCGGAAGATTGTTGTGCCTG
>CAZFWM010000323.1:0-8448 GCA_964522545.1 uncultured Thermodesulfobacteriota bacterium | reverse complement strand
GGATCCACCTTATATGATGCAGTTTTCTGTCTTGACAAAAGGGGCCACCTTAATTCCACCACCCTTCTCTCCGGCGATATTATCTGAAATTGTACAGTTTGTGATTTCCAAGGAAGATTCCCAACCGCAATAAATCCCGCCACCATACCCATAATAACCGCTAGCTGAATTGTTCGAGATTACACTATTCTCGATCCTTGGGGCAGAGTAGGGGGATGAGTATCTGCAGTAGAATCCGCCACCTTTATCGGCAAAATTGCTGGAAATTATTGAATTTTTTACAGTTGGATAGGAATAATAGCAGTAAATTCCGCCTCCTTGGCTGTTATTGTTAGTAGGAGAGCCATTCTCACTAATCGTGCAATTGTCAATTATGGGATTGGAATCATAACAATGAATCCCTCCGCCAACGCCGCTTGAGCCTTCATTGTTATTCCCAATAATTGAACAGTTGAAGATTCGAGGGTCAGAAAATCGGCAATAAATGCCTCCGCCTCCTTGGCTGCCATTATTCAACATTATTGTGCAATTATTTATTTTCGGAGATGATTCCCAACAAGAGATCCCACCTCCGTAGTCACTGGGGCCATTTTCAGAGATTATACAGTTCACGATTGACGGCGAGGAATTGTAACAGTAGATCCCACCACCGTAATTGCCCTTTATAGATGGATAGAAAAGGGAGCCAATCCCATTTCTGATAAAGAATCCCTCAATTGCCGTATCTTCTGTTTCGCTGGAGGTGAAAGCTACCACCGACGTGGTTTTATCTCCTTCGATCACTGTCACTTCGGCCCCACCTTCGCTCTTGACTGTAATAACATTACCCAAGAAGTCAATGTTCTCTTTATAAGTTCCAGGGGCTACCAGAACGAGGTCTCCGTATGAGGTCGCCTCAATCCCAGCCTGAATTGTCAGTTGATCCGCCGGAACGTGGATCGTGGCAGCCTGTGCCGTGAATGCGTAAACGGCGAGAATGAAACCAGCGACAGGAATGGCACATATGACTGGCCTCATAGATCCCCCTCCTTCCTTTTTATGCTCGTGCGAGCATTTTGATTTTTAATTTACTATTTTTTGAAAAATAACGCAATAATTTTTCCAGTTTGCAAAGTAACGCACAGATGGAGGGAACCTTATGAAAATTTCAAAATCCGGCTCGAACATAGAGCGTGATACAGATGATTAATCCAAGCTGGCGCAAGGGGGTGGGGTGGGGGGCAAAGCGGATGCCTGGAATTCTTCTTCATTTTTTTACAGGATCCTTAAAGTTTCGATGTCAGCTTGATGGACTGAACAATGACCATAATCACTGGTCCTGCGCTGGATACTTCAGCTGTTCTTTTCCAAGACCAGGGGGAGAAATAATGCATCCGGCTCTCTCTCTCAATCGTTCTTTGATGGCCTTCTATATTCCCGTCCCGGACGTCCTGCTGCCGGCCTCTCTCGCCGGGCAGCTCACATCAGTGGTTCCACACACTGAAGCCACGATCGTCGAACCTGGGGAAAATACGGAGGCGCAAATAGTAAATCCGTTCCTGCGTTCGATCTTTCCTGAATGGACTCTCCGAGTGCTGGAATTCGTGAACTGCATTTCGCATATCGTGTGCTTTACGGAGTGGTGAGAAGGAGCGAGATCGAAGAAGAGGGAAGAGGCTATTTCAGGGGAAAATCCACACTCAGGTTACCCATGAGTTACCTTTTACTATTATCCAATCGTGGCTTAAAATCGTAAGATATTGATTTCACTGGTGCCTGGGGCCGGACTCGAACCGGCACGGAGGTAACCTCCGAGGGATTTTAAGTCCCTTATGTCTACCAATTCCATCACCCAGGCGGGTTCGTATTATCTCGATCGTTACCACCATCAGATCTCGATTTTTCTTTCTTTAAACCTTAGTCTCTGCAGGGGGTTCTGTCAATAATCCGGACAGGGAGGTCCAGGCATGGCAAGCTTGTTCGTGCTCTTCCCAGGCGCGATGAATCGCGTCCCTACATTTTGCGGTGCTGAGATGGAGTTGGTTGATTCTCTTTCATGAGGGGCTGGAGCGAGGAAAAAAAAAGGCGCGTCCGACCTCCTTCCCTGCGCTAGGCAGAGCTGCCCACCCGGGCGCGCCTTTTCCTGGTCCTCCTGACCCGCAGGGTGTAGGTGATCGCTTGTCGCGGCAACATACACCTCGCGCCGCATTGGTCAGAGGACCCTATAACACTTATCGGCTGTTGATGAATAATCTTTAATCAGAGAGAAAATGAGAGGACGGCGGGCATGGCCCGCCCCTGGAGTTTGGCCCTCGGCGGGCATGGCCCGCCCTATGGTGGTGTGAAGTTCGGCGGGAATGGCCCCGAAGGTTCAATACTGAGCCCCTCCTACGCCCAGGATGACCGGGTGCGCTGGGTCTTTGATGTCGAGGATGACCAGGCCTGCGCTGTCATTGGCCAGGTAGGCTCTCTCCTTTGAGACGGCCACCCTGTTCACGGCCCGTTCAGGTTTGAAGCGACCGAGCTCGGCAGGCTTTGCCGGATCGGAGATGTCGAAGATGATCAGGCCTTCTTCGGAGGCGGCCAGGAAGGCCATTTTGCCCGCCGCGTCGACGCCACGGGCCACGTCGTTGGTCGCCGCTCTTCCGATGACGCCAATCCCCTCCCCTTTGCGCGCGAGGATGCTCAGACCGGCCGGGCCGTTCGCTACGAGTATGAGCTCGCCACAGAGCGCTATATTTCTCGCGTCCCCCCCTTTATCACACGACCATATCTCCTTCGGCTGGTCCGGCCGTGATATATCAAAGGCCCTTACCCCGGCCGCTCCATCGGCAAGCAGCAAGTCACTGCCGTCTACCAGGACGTGCCTGGAGTATCCTCGGCTCTCTACCGCGGCGATCTCTGAAAGGCTCCCGGGCACGGTTGCATCCAGCACCCTGAGGCCGGCGCTCCCGTCGGCGACAAAGACGTAGGATCCCGCCATGGCCGAAGACCACGCCGCTCCGGGGGTGTCGAAGTTTCCCTGCATAACCGGCTTTTCCGGATTCGCCAGGCTCGCGAGATAGAATCCGGCAGGCCCGGCCGAGACGCCGGCAAGACCATTGCTCACCGTCACCCCGAGCGTCCCCCCCGGCAGGGTGAATCGCTTGACCCGGCTGGGCGATTCGGGCTTAGAGATGTCATAGGTGACCAGTCCGGCCGAGGCGGCCACGTAGACCAGGGGCTCGCTCACGGCCAGGTCGATGGCCCTCTTCTCGAGGGGCTCGATCCTGTCTTCGGCGCCGGCTGCAGCGGTCGCCGCCAGGACGGCTACTGCGGTGAGGGTCCTGCTGAGATATCGCGTTCTCATTGAGTATCCTCTTTTCGGTGCATTGGGGCAGAGCCCCTGGGGAAGTCCGTTCCGAGGCAGAGCCTCGGAACGAGATAAACCGAGCTCGGGGGATTGCTGACTTCGGGGCTTCGCCCCTCGCAACATCCATGACTTTTTCCGCATTTCCCCTGGATACTCTTTTCTCTGCGCCTCTGCGTCTCTGCGTTAAAACTCTTCCACGGAAACGATCTGATTTTCTATGGAATCAAGTTATTCAGACTCGCGACGGATCCGCTCTTCTATGGCCCGGGAGCAGACCGGGCAGAACTCCTGCCGCCCCTTGGAGAACATCCGGCAGTTCATGGCCGGGCGGTACATGTCCTTTGCGCAGTAACCGGCCCCCTCGAAGCACCCCACCACGGCCCGGTAGCGATCACTCTCGGGTGTGGGGATCGGTGTGCCCGGCGCCACGAGATCGGCCCACTTGAGTCCTGCCGGGTGGAGCAGGGCGGTGATGTTCGGCTCACACGGCTCTATGCCCCGCGGGTAGAAGTCCGAGTAGGCAATGCTGGATGTGTAGTACTCGTCGGCAAGCCCTCCAAATCCGTGACCGAGCTCGTGAATGCAGACGTAGTCGTCGTATTCGGTGTCCGAGACAAATACGGAATAGAGGTTGTAGATCCCGCCTCCGCCATAGCGGGATGAGTTGACCATCAGGTAGAGCGTGTCGTACGGGGCATTGGCCGCGATCTCCCGCATCGCCTTGTTGGCTTCGGTGGTGAGGTACCTGGGGGAATCGAAGGTGTTGAAGGTGCAACCCAGCGCCGTGTCCCTAAAGATCCCCTTTCTGGGCTCATCCGGGCCCGACTCGCGGGAGATCACCTCGATGGCCCATACATTGATCTTGTCCCGATTGTCGGCGAAGGGACCGGCCGAGAGCAGATCATCGGCGAACCGGCGTACATCGCGCCGGAACTTCTCCATCTCGCCGGCCGTGTATCCATCACCCAGAAAGAGTATATCGGCCCTTTCCGAAGGGGGGCCGGTCTCGTGCAGAGGGATGACCTTCAGGTCGGTGTGACGCAGCTCGCGTGAGATCCAGGGCGAGTCCGGGTCGATCACCAGCTCGAAGAGATGTTCCAGACGCGCGGCCTTCCGCCAGGGCACCAGGACCCGGCGTTTTATGACTCTCTTGCGAAGGATCATGCGCACCGGCTCTTTGGGGCAGGGAATCCGTATCGATTCGTGAAATATCTTCTCTTCCCCGGCCATGGCCGGGCCGGTGGTCTGCCATTCGGCGCAGAGGGTATCGTAGCTGGTCGAGAAGATAGGCACCTCGGAATCGAGCGGATAGAATTCGGCCAGCATCCTCCCGGAGGGGGCCTCTTCGATCAGGTGGGTCCGGCTCCCTGGCCACGCGGGCTCGGCACGGATCTCGTCGAGGTAGAAATGATCGCCTGTGGCCGAAGCCGCGTGCCACAGATCCACTCGGATGGCCCCTTCTTTGAAAAAGTCATCAAAGCCGGAAGCCCGGACCGCAGCCGCATGGCACAGAATCCCCCACGCGCAGATCAACGCAACGATCCGGCCTGGATTGACAGAACCTCGCCCTTCTACGTATCCTGAATTATCGCACATCGATTGAGCGCCTCCGCCATGTTAGTCGAGAGTTGAGAGAATGGAGGGTCCGGTTCCATCCGGACCGCGGACGGCGTGGAAGCCGTCCCTCCAGATGACTTTAGGAGACCTTTTTGCAGATCTCTGTAAAAGTAGCCCTGCTCTACAAGGGCCGCATCATCCACCGCCAGCGCGATGTCGATCTGCACGAGGACGCCTCCCTGGCCGACCTGTTCAAGGCCCTGGACCGCGCCAAGCTGGTGGGTCGAAGCTATTTCAAGCGCCTGGCCGGCTCACCCCGCCCCCCTACCCTGCTCCGCAACGGGGACCGTGTCGATCTCCCCGGGGACCTCACAATCCGGCTGTGCGAGGGTGATGAGATATCCGTGATTTCCCCTTTTTCAGGCGGGTGAGACTCCGGGACGGATCTTCTCTAGAGCATGACCTTGAAGAACTTCAGGAAGTAATCTATGCCCGACCACACTCCCAGGATCATGGCGATCCAGAGGAAGTAGATCCCTCCCACGTGAAAATCAAAAATCATGAACGGGTAGTGGATGAGGAGCGCTACGGTGGCTATGATCTGAAAGATCATCTTGTACTTTCCAAGGGCTTCCGCCTGGATTACGACTCCCCTCGTAGTAGCCATCCCCCGCAGGCTGTTCACGGAGATCTCGCGGCACAGTATTACGGCCACCATCCACCCCGGCGCCCGATCGAGATGGACCAGCATGACCAGGGTGGCGGCGATGAGAAGCTTGTCCGCCATGGGATCGAGGATCTTGCCCAGGGAAGAGACACTGTCATATTTGCGGGCCAGATACCCGTCAAAGTAGTCTGTGAGGCTTGCAATCAAAAAGCAGAGTGCCGCCAGGAAGGACCGCAGCTGCCCCGGCTTATCCGGAAGGAGGAAGATCACTACCACCGGGACGATGAAAATCCTGAGACCCGTAAGCAGATTGGGCAGCCAGGGAAGGCGATGGTCAGATTCGGCTCCATTCACCGGGAACCTACCTCCTTGCTCTTGTACTGTTGCTCGTAGTCCAGCACCCGCTCGATGAATCGCTCTGTCTCAGGGAAGGGGGGGACCCCGTCGTGTTCCAGGACAGGCCGGGCGCCGGCATTGTAGGCCGCAAGGGCCAGAATCAGATCTCCGTCGAAACGGTCCAGGAGCTTGCGGAGGTACCGGCACCCCCCCTCGATGTTCTGCTCAGGATCGAATACCTGCGATACTCCCATCTCCCGGGCCGTCTCCGGCATCAGCTGCATGAGTCCGCAGGCCCCGGCGCGTGAAACCAGGGATGGATTGAAGTTGCTCTCAGCCTTTATTACAGCCTTGATGAGGGGATAGCCCATCCGGTGTCTCACAGAGGCACGCCGGATGATCGGCTCATACCGGAGCGAGGGATCTTCGATGAGGTAGACATCGACCTCCTCTTCCCTGATCTTAAACCGGTAGCGAAGATCGGTGGGAACATTGGAAAAATGTATGACCCCATTCTCGTCTCGATAGCTGTAAATGTCGGCTCCTGCGGGGAGAACCGATCCAAGCTCCGAAAAGAGGGCAAGAATGACGACGGTCGCGATGGGGGCGACTCTCTTTCTCGCCATCTTTCTCGACGTCATCCCTGCATCCATTTCGCCATGCCCGATCCGCAGGAAAACAGGGGCATTTCCCCTGTATTAACGGTCTTTCAAGGTATTGGAAATCCAGGGGACTGTCAACCCAGGCATTTCGGTCCGATATCCTTGCCCGCCGGAGCAAATTATGCAAGAGTACTCTCTAACAACGTAAACAGAGGATCAAGATGGAGATGCGCACGGATTTTCTAGTCATCGGCACGGGGATCGCTGGCCTCACCTTTGCGATCAAGGCCTCCAGGCTCGGCCGCGTGGTCCTGATCGCGAAAAAGGACCGAGGCGAATCTTCGACCCGCTATGCCCAGGGCGGCATTGCGTCGGTGATGAGCCGGGACGACACCTTCGAGTCCCACGTTCAGGACACCCTCACTGCAGGAGACGGGCTTTGCAAGGAAGATGTCGTCCGGGCCGTTGTCAGAAGCGGCCCGGACCGGATCCGTGAGCTGATCGACTGG
The DNA here is from genome assembly GCA_964522545.1 of uncultured Thermodesulfobacteriota bacterium. Taxonomy (GTDB): domain Bacteria; phylum Desulfobacterota; class DSWW01; order CAZFWM01; family CAZFWM01; genus CAZFWM01. Next base: position 1,446 of record CAZFWM010000323.1, on the reverse strand, counting down.
GGCGTCCAATTCTCGCGCAGGCCAGAGCCCGGCGAAGCAGAGTACGACCTGGGGCGGGAAGGGGGCCACTCGCGCCGCCGGATCCTTCACGCCGAGGACCTGACAGGCAGGGAGATCCAGTCCGCCCTCCTCGACCAGGTCGATGCCGATCCCAACATCACCCTCTATGAAGACCATATCGCCGTCGATCTCCTGCGCCCCCTCGATCCCCGGACCGGCCGCCGGGATAGTTGCTGGGGAGCCTATGTGCTGGACGTGAAGAGCGGGACGGTCTCCACCATGCTGGCCCGCATCACCGTACTGGCCACGGGGGGCGGAGGCAAGGTCTACCTCTACACCAGCAATCCGGACACATCGACCGGCGACGGCATCGCCATGGCCTACCGCGCCCGGGCGAAGATCGCCAACATGGAGTTCATCCAGTTCCACCCGACCTGCCTCTACCATCCCAAGGCGAAGAGCTTTCTCATCTCCGAGGCGGTCCGCGGCGAGGGAGGGAGACTCCGGCTGCTGGACGGCACTCCCTTCATGGACAAGATGCACCCTCTCAAGGAGCTGGCGCCCCGCGACATCGTCGCCAGGGCGATCGACAATGAGCTCAAGCGCACAGGAAATGAACACATATTCCTCGACATCACGCACAAGGGCTCGAACTTCCTAAAAGAGCGTTTTCCCAACATCTACCGGACCTGCCTCTCCTTTGGGATCGACATGACCACCGAGCCTATCCCCGTGGTTCCGGCCGCCCACTACACCTGCGGAGGGGTCATCACGGATCTGCAGGGGCGCACCAATATCGGACGGCTCTATGCGATCGGTGAAGTGGCCTGCACAGGGCTTCACGGTGCCAACCGTCTGGCAAGCAATTCTCTGCTCGAAGCGGCCGTCTTCGCGGACAGGGCTGCGGCCGATATCGCCGGCGACAAAGAGATCCTCTCGGCGCGATTTCCCGATGTCCCGCCCTGGAGCCCCGGCCATGCCGTGGACAGCGACGAGTCCGTCGTCGTGTCACACAACTGGGACGAGATCCGCAGGCTCATGTGGCACTATGTGGGGATCTTCCGGTCCAACAAGCGCCTGGAGCGGGCTCGGCGGCGGATCGACGGGCTGATCGCGGAGATTCACCAGTACTACTGGGATTTCATCATCACATCGGATCTGATCGAGCTTCGGAATATCGCCACGGTTGCGGGGATCATCATCGCCTCGGCCATATCCCGGAAGGAGTGCCGCGGTCTCCACTACAACATCGACTATCTGGAGCGGGATGATGAGGAGTGGTGTAGGGACACGTTGATATGGCGCGGGAGGCCGTAGGGAGTTCATAGTCGACAGTCTAGAGTTTTCAGTAATATTTCGATACGCGACTCAAAACTGTTAACTGTCAACTGTTAACTAGTACCTGTCCAGAAACTCTAAGGAGTTGAAATAAATATAAAAATGGCG
>CAZFWM010000322.1:6104-8460 GCA_964522545.1 uncultured Thermodesulfobacteriota bacterium | reverse complement strand
CACCATCCATATCTTTACAGCAGTCTTCTAGCTCGTCAACGAGGCCATCACAGTCCTCGTCGATCCCATTTTCGCAGATCTCTATAGCACCTGGACTTATTGTTGGATCGGTATCATCGCAATCGAACCCTTCGCAGGCCGTGTCCCCATACCCGTCCAAGTCTCCATCCCAGCAATCAGGATTGGTATATTCATCCGCGCCCATGTCGAATCCAGCTCCCAGGGGCCTCACTTCTCCATCCATGTCTGTATAGACTCCGGCATCCGTTCCCGCGTCAATGCACGGAGAGCGTAAAGTGAGGTGAAAATCTTCTTCACCGACAAAGAGAGGATCTGCATCGATGTTCCCCACTCCCGGCCATCCACCCTGCACGTCAGAGTAGGTGACCACAAACACAGGATCTCCCTGATCTTTATATATTTCCGGCCCAATAGGAGCAGAATTCCACCAGAAAATGCAATTCGTGCTCGTCAGCGAAGAAGAACCTGTGTGAACAATGATCCCACCGCCGCCGTCGCCAGCACTGTTCTCCGAGATCGTGCAATTCGCCATCGTCAGGGAGCAGCTTACAGGGAGGTAGATCCCTCCACCATCATCGTCAGCCGTATTTCCCGAGATCGTGCAGTTCGTTATCGTCTGGGAGGTGTAGTGAGCATACCAGATCCCGCCTCCGCACCAGGCGGTATTTCCCGAGATCGTGCTGTTCGTGATCGTCGGATGGGAGGGGATGAAGCTATAGCAACCGATCCCGCCGCCATAGGAAGCACTATTTCCCGAGATCGTGCAGTTCCTGATCGTCGGAGAAGAGCCCCGGCATAAGATGCCACCCCCGTTTAGATTTTCCTTACAATAGGTTCCAGTTCCATTTCTGATCGTAAATCCATCGATGCCTGAATCTTGGCCCTCTTGATTTTCAAATCTCACTACCGACCCAGCCTGATTGCCGTCGATGATCGTTACATCGGCCCCCGCCTCGCTCTTGACCGTGATCGCCTTGCCGAGGAAGTTGATGTTCTCCACGTAGATCCCGGGAGCCACTAAGACGAGGTCCCCGTCCACGGCAGCATTGATCGCGGCCTGGATTGTGAAGAAAACCTGGGGAACGAGGAGACTCCCGCAATCTGGGTCATCGTAATCGATCAAGTCGTCGCAGTCGTCGTCCATCCCATTGTCGCAGATTTCCTCGGCACCTGGAAAAATAGCAGTATCGCCATCGTCGCAGTCCGCGCAGAAAAGCCATCCATCTCCGTCTCCGTCTAATAGCTCATCATCAGGTACTGTGCCGTCACAGTTGTTGTCCTTTCCGTCGCAGATCTCATCAGCTCCAGGATAAACTTCAGGGTCGGTATCGTCACAATCGGTGCCGCCGCAGGTCGGATCGGTGAATCCGTCTCCGTCCGCATCGTCACAACAGTCAGGGTCCAGCCAGTCCACGAGGCCGTCACAGTCGTCATCGATTCCGTTAAAACAGCGCTCTTCAGCACCAGGATTCACAGCTGGATTGGTCTCATCACAGTCCAGCTCGGGAAATGGACATCCAGGATTCGCCGGATCCCCGTAACCGTCCCCATCCGAATCCAGGCAGGGGCAGTCCCCATCTCCATAGTCGACAAGACCGTCGCAGTCCTCATCCAGCCCATTGTCACAGATCTCGTAAGCTCTTGGATGTACCTCGGGATCAGTATCGTCGCAGTCGTATCCTCCGCAGGCCATGTCACCAAATCCGTCCAGATCCCCATCCCAGCAATCCGGATCGGTATACTCATCCGCCCCCATGTCGAATCCGGCACCAAGGGGCCTCACATCTCCGTCCATGTCCGTGTAAACGCCTGCATCCGTGCCAGAATCAATGCATGGCGAATTCAATGTGAGATGGAAGTCCCCTCCACCGACGAAGAGCGGATCTGCATTAATATTCCCCTCTCCCGGCCATCCACCAGTTACATCGGAGTATGTGACCTGAATTTGATCAAGCTCTCCCCCATATAATACGGATATAGAATTAGGCCGTACGATCATTGCGAATATAGAATTAGGCCATACGATGCAGTTCGTAAGTGTCGGATCGGGGCCACTGAAGGGGAAAGGTTCGAGCGTACAGTAGATCCCACTGCCCCAGTCAGCGGAGTTTCCTGATATTGTGCAGTTCGTGATCCTCGGGGCGCTGGTTGGACAGATAGCGATCCCACCGCCCGCCCCAGCGGAGTTTCCTGATATTGTGCAGTTCGTGATCGTCGGGGAGCAGGTATCAGCGCAGGCGATCCCACCGCCCCACGAATCCGCGATGTTGTCGGCGATTGTGGAGTTCACGATCGTCGGGTAGTGGAACCCTGAGCAATAAATGCCGCCGCCGTC
>CAZFWM010000322.1:0-6004 GCA_964522545.1 uncultured Thermodesulfobacteriota bacterium | reverse complement strand
GAGCAATAAATGCCGCCGCCGTCATGTGCGTTCCCATTTTTAATCGTAAATCCTTCGATTGTTGCACTTTTATAGCTGTTTTCACATGTCACCACCGATCCGGACTGATTCCCATCGATGACTGTCACACCTGCCCCCGCCTCACTCTGAAGCGTGATCCCCTTATCCAGGCAGTCGATGTTCTCGAAGTAGGTCCCAGGGGCCACAAGGACGAGTTCCCAGTCCAAAGCAGCATCGATCCCGGCCTGGATCGTTGGTTGATCACCTGGGACGTGGATCGTGATGGCGAATGTCGGGGACAAAGAAAGGATGGTGATAAAAAGAACGGCCGCTATGGCAGAAATGACTGGCTTCATCGTGCCCCTCCTTTTTCTCTTCGTCTGGTCGACCCAGGCGATTCTCTCATATCATCTATACCACATTTTTATGAAAAAATGCAAAGAAAATTCCTGTCGAAGAATTTCAGGTTTCATGTAAAAATCTTCACATTTTAAAAGTGCGTATAGCTTGTTATGATCAACTCCCTCCTGCAGTCGATCTAACCTGAAGATATCAAAACGATATCACGCGGTTTTGGGTTTTGACCTTCTCGCTCTTCATAATAGGGAGCACGCTTTATCTGCGAAGCTGATCTGGAGAAAGTGCAGATCCGAGCTCGCTTGCGCTGCATCGAGAAAACCGTCGCCGTTGAAATCATTGAGAGTCAGCCCGCGATCCCCGCCGACATACTCGGGGGCGAAAGGGGGACGTTGCCTTTTCCCCCGTCCCCTTTTCGCCCCTCTCCAGAGGCTCTCCCGCTGACCCGGGAACCGGCCGATCCCGCACGAAACGTGGGTCCCGGAACCCAATTCCGAAAAAAACTTGACTCAGCCGGTCTTTTTACTTTATCATAAATAATTAGCTCCGATTTCCCGTGCGGCTCTTCATCGGGCCGAATCGACCTGTTCCTAACGGCACGCAGAGGCGGCCGGATTTTCACGAACCACGAGAAAGGGTGTGTGAGACAATGGGTAACACCGGAAGCCGGAGAGCCGTAATCGTTTGACTATCAAACAAGAGTTTGTGTTCGGCCTTATTCGATTCGAAAAAAAGGAGGTTCTGCCAATGAAAAGACTTTCCATCTTCATGACCTGTTGCTTCGCCCTCGCCTTCGCCTGCGTGGGCTCCGCCTTCGCGGACAGTCCGTGTGACACCCCCGACGCTGTCATCGAGTGCGGCGACACCGTCAGCGGCACGACCATCGGTGGCACGAACGTCCTGGAGGTCTACCTTAGCTGCACCCCCCTCGCCGAGTCGGGCCCTGAGGTGATCTACACCCTGACGACCACCGCGGACGGCCCCCTGACCGTTGTGCTCTCGGATCTCGCGGACGACCTCGATCTCTTCCTCCTCGAAGACGTGGGCGGTGAGGCGTGTGTAACCAGCTGCATCGACTACTCCGCTGAAATGACGGATGAGCTGATCGAGATCGCGCTCCTTCCAACCGGAACCTAACACATCGTGGTTGACGGCTACGGCGGCTCCGAGAGCGACTACACCCTCGTCGTCGAGTGCGGCATGCCCTTCACACTCGACCTGATCGCCGCCTACGCCGAGGGCCTCCTCGCCATGGACTTCCTCGTCGGAACCCCGGCCGATGCGTACTGGGGTGTCTACCTGATCCTGACGGCCCCGTCGGTCCAGGTCATCCCACTCTGGATGGTTCCGCTACCGGTCATTGACCCTCCCATTGATTTTCCATTTAGCTTCCCCTTCCCGAGCATTGGGTGGGTCGGGATCTGGACCGGCCTGTTCACAGTGAATGGATTGCAGGCGTTTGATCTGGAGTGGGTGGATACGGCAACGCCGTAAAGGGCAATCAGATTGATCACTCACACGGCCTCCGTCGTTCACTCAGCGGGGGCCTTGTTTTTTTCTCTTGATCATCTCCACGCATCCGTATCGGCCCTAGTATCGACGATCTCACCTAACCGGGTGGCGGTGTTTGCAACGGCCACGAAAAAGGCCGCCTCCGGAGCGCCGCCCGGATTGAGGGCGGGACAGTCCAACAAGACCGTCTGAAAATCACCTCTCCCTAGCTCGAAGGTCGTCCTCCAGACCTCCATCGAGCGGACCGGGCCGGGCTCGGCCCCGGAGAGGTCCTCATAGACGATCAGGACGGCCAAGTCCCTGGCCGCCCACCCGCTCGTGTAGAATGAGACCGACGTGAGCGAGAGCGGCGTGGATGCAGTGAAACGATTCGCCAGGATGAAGGCCCCGGAGGTCGAGCCGGCATAGATCTCGGCCGTGCCATCGTCGAGGACGAAGTCCTGCAAGTCCTGAATCGTTCCCCCACTCGGCGGTTTCGAACCAGGGGATGCCGCGATAAAGCCGAGAGTGGAGCTCTCCCTCGCATACCCACTGTACACGTCGACCCAGAATTCAAAGGGTGCGCCCCCTTCGTCGCTGATTTGCCAGATTCGGGTGATCTTCTCATTGAGGTCCAGGGTGCCGTCGGCCGAAGTTGTTCCGTCGTTGTTGGCGAGGCTGTACTCCCAAGTACCCTGTGGTCGGTCGGCCCCCGCCGCCATCCGTGTTGGATGCCCGAACCGCTTCTGGCGTGAGGATCTTGAGGACCGTGCGGATCGGCATCGAAATTCCGGTGGGGGAGATGTTCTCGATCGTCAGATAATCCTCGAAGAGATCATCGTCAGGCCCTGGAAGCACGGTGAATCGGGGGTATCCGGGCGCGAGATCGGGATCGCAGGGATCGACGGGATCATCGGGGTGACCCAGAGCTCGGCGCCCGATGCCGCATCGTACTTGATCGTCAGTACGTCCCAGTTGTGGCCCGTCCCATTCGAGGAACCGCCGACTACATAGAGATTCCCGGAACCGTCCGCGTCTATGGCGTATCCTTGGTCGAAGAACCCATCCCAGTCACTCCGGGCCGTCCAGAGCTCATTGCCCGAGGGGTCGTACTTGATGGTCAGGTAATCATCAAGCTGGTCTGATAGAGTTTTTTTCTGGGCGAACATTCCACCCTAATGACAGTCTCTTCTTGATCTCTAACCTTTCCTGATTATCTCACACACTATCTTATCTTTGCCAACCACTTCATCCTGCAACTCGGACACTTGATTGGTCAGGCCGATCGTGATAATATTTAAGGTTCAGTTCATTCAGAAGTGGCGTAGGTTTTACTGTATTCATTGGAACAGGGCAACCACAAAAAAGGAGGAGAATCATGAGAGCAGTGCCATGGGGAATCGCATTCCTTGCAGCGCTGGCCGTCTGCGCCGGCCCCGGGATCCTCGGCGTGGAGAGAGCCGAGGCCCTGACCTACACAACGATCACCGTCGACGGGATCATCGAGTACGATCCCCCCGCCGATGGAGGCACCACCTGGGAGACGGATGAGCAGATGGAAGGCATGGGCGACACGTACTTCTATCTCTCCTGGGACGAGACGAACCTCTACGTCGCCTTCACCAGCATCGACACCAGCGTGGGCGATGTCTGTATCGCCCTGGACACACTCGAGGGCGGCGCCACGGACCCGATGTGGGGCGCCCAGTTCGACGCCGGGTACGCTCCCGAGTTCTTCATCGGCGTGGCTCACTCCGGTTACATGGAGTACCGCCTCGGAGACGAGACGGGGTGGCATGATCCTCAGGATGTGACGGGCGACTCGGACTGGGCCCTCTATGCAGGATGGTCGGGCCAACCCGACACGGAGATCCAGATCCCTCTCGCCCTGCTCCGGACGCCCGAAAAGATCGGCGTCATGGCCTGGACCGTGAGTGACGACCACGCTGATGTCTGGACGACCTTCCCGACGGAGGCCGTGGGGGGCCCCCCGACCGACGATGCGCCGGTTACCTTCGCCCAGAGCTACGGCTTTTCCGCCCTCGCTGCCGCCGTCGCGCCGAAGACGGACTGGCACTCGTCCGGCTTCGTCCTGACCCTGGGCGCCGATTACGGCGAAGGCACTCTGAACCTGGACTACGCGGTCGGCTGCCCCGAGCCGGCGACGTGGGCCAACTACCTGATCCTCACGGTACCGGCCGTGCAGGTCATCCCCCTCTGGACGGTGCCGCTGCCGGTGCTCGATCCCCCCTTGAAACTGTCGGAGCTCTCCTTTCCCCTGCCCCCGATGGGTCTGATCGGTCTCTGGTCCGGCCTCTTCACCGCGGCGGGCGCCGAGACGATCCTCCTCGAGTGGGTCGAAACAGGAACCGGGCCTCTCGACTTCAGCGGCAGCTACATCTTCACCATCGAATACGATGTCGGCTCCGATACGTCGGTCGGCGTCACACTCTCTCAGGATGGAGCGGACGTGTTCGGTGAGATGGACATGGCGCACCTGGGTCAGATCCTCTCCGGGATGGGAACCGTGGAAGGGGACCTCATCACCATCGAGTTGACCGACGACGCCGCCGTTGCGGAGCCGACGTCCCTCACCTTCAACGGAAGAGGAATCGACCTGGACTCGGACGGCATGGTGGATTCTATAACCGGATCCTTCGTCGGGACGGAGTGCACCGACACATGTGAGGAGGTGGTGGGCGACTTCGATTGCTTGTAAGCCGCAAGGCTACAGCGGAAGGAATCGCAATCCAGCTTGATTCATTGACACTTACGAGCGAAGCGAAAAAGAAAAGGCGGCCCGGGGGGATCAAGGCCGCCTTTTTGATATCTTTAGAATTCTCTTAACAAGCCCTCCTATTGAAATCAAGCTGACTCTATCACCTATATACGGTTGTCTTGGCTGCGGCCTATTTCGTGCCATCTGAGATCTGGAGAGCATAAAAAGCTGATTGTGTCCATTGCGTTTACGGTCGTGGAGACGCTAAAACTCCCTCCGGCCAGTTTGAACTTAGACGAGCCGTCGAAAGTGACACTCCATCCGGATGATTGAATAAAATGGAAACGCAATACAGCTCCAGGTGTTGGATTCAGCGGCTCGGTGATTGTAGTGTCTGATGTGAGATTGATTTTTACGTTCAATCCTTGCATGCAATCTACTTCAACGATTCCGGCGGACAAGGTCTGCCACTTATTGGCGTATCCCGGGGTAATTTGCGCTCCATAGTCTGTGATAAGCGACCCCTCTTGAATCTTCAGAGGGTCGTAGACGTCCGTGTAGTATCGTGTTCCATAGAGAAGGAGCGGATTGTCTGCCGTGGCCGAATCGATGTTTAGTCCCGAAGGGTTTTCCGAGTGGCCTCCGAAGAACTGTATCCTGTTTACCTGGCCACTTAGGCGGATGCCGACAACGTTGTTGTTTTCTGCAACGCATCCAAAAAAGGAATCGGAACGACCGTCATCAATTGCATAGCCGGTGTCACAATATCTGACATCAAAAGAGTAAAAAGAATTGGCATTTGCCTTTACCGCGCTGTCGGCAACCCCGTCAATGTGAACGCCTGTCGAGCAGTACTCGATGTGAAAGCTGAAAAATGAATTATAGTAAACCGCGAGGCCGTCATCAGCATCAAGACGCAAGCCACAATTCGCCCCGATTGTCATTTCGCCCCCTACGGTGGTGCGACCGTCTAACATAAGGTCTGAAAAAGTGTTGTTTTTTGCGCCGGTCAGTTGCAGCAGACAATCAGCGTTTTCGCCGGAAATGCACAAGTTCTCTAGGCACACATGTTTGATGACGTGAGTGCTTCCCGTGACACTAACTGCGGTGGAATCTCCCGTGTAGATCAGGTTTGTTGGAGGATACAGCCCTTGAGACGAAGCGAGTAGTCCGCTCCCCTCTCCGGTCATAGTTGTGTTCGAACCAATGCTTAGTGTCTTATTGATGATGTAGTCACCGCGCGGAACGAAAACGTGCCCACCACCCGCAAGTCTGATGTGGTTGAGTGCCTGGTGGAATGCGAAACGATCACGTGTGACCTCAGTCGACGTTCCGTCGATCACTATGGTGCGAACGAGGGTATCGTCACCTGTTCCGGTCGCACCATATAATGGCCCCGAAAATCTGGACAGGTGTATAAGGTGGATTTGAGGAGGA
>CAZFWM010000321.1:0-8470 GCA_964522545.1 uncultured Thermodesulfobacteriota bacterium | reverse complement strand
TCGCGGAGCTTCTCCTCGGAGCGCTTGCGCTCTATGGCATAGCGAATGGAGCGCTTCAGTGTTTTGCCGTCCACTTCATCCTTGACCAGATAGTCCTGAGCACCTCCTTGCATTACCTTGATGGCCAGATCTTTGTCGCCAAGCGCTGTGAACACAACGATCGGAACGTCCGGCGTCTGATCGTGGACTCTGCTGAGCGTGTCGAGTCCGAGGCTATCCGGAAGCTGGAGATCCAGCAGGACCACGTCGATCCCGCCCCCTGCGAGGCGCTCCATGCCCGTGTGGACCAGATCTACGCACTCTACGTCATAGGCATCTACGCCCGCGTCATTCAGGAATTCCCGTATCAGCCGGACGTCTCCAGGGTTGTCTTCGATCAACAGGACCTTGACAGGTTTTTCGTCCATCGCCTCATTCCCCCGGCAGCTCTACGGTGAGAAGCCAGAAATGATTTATGGAGTTCACGACCGACAGGAACTGGTCCAGATCGACCGGCTTCATCCTTGGTATCGGCCGGTTGAGGCCCTCAAGGATCCTGACGGCCAGGGTCTGCCCCTCCTCGGACCGCATATGTTCGGATTGGGCGGTCTCCAGTTCGGAGATTCGCCATCGCAGCTCCGTCAATTCCCGGATGAGCTGTTCTTTGGTCTTATTTTCCTCTTTCATTTTTCACAGATTCTTATTTTTCGATTCAGCGCGCAGGGAGAGATTATTTTTAACTATTCTGAACAAATTTTGAGTAAAAAACAAGAACAAATTGAGTAAAATATGCAATTCAGACACTGGGGGCGGCTACGGCGTCTCCGGGGGGGCTAGGCAGCCGGACGATGACGGATTAGGCACGCACCTTCGGAAAATGGTGGCCGGCACGGCTAGAAGGTGACTCTCACCGTATAGAAGATCCTCCTTCCATATCCCAGGGGAATATGGTTTATCTCCCTTATTCTCACATATTCAGGCACAAGAATTGTCTCATCAAGAAGGTTCTTTGCCGATAGCGTATGAAGTACATGGAAAGAGGAGACTTTGTGACTGAATCCAAAGTTCAAATCGAGCGTATATTGATCACTTATTTCCTCATCCGGCCCATCCATATCACTTTGATAATTGATCACACTCGAAGCAAAGAAATTCTTGAACTCCTTGACCACGCCGGCGCAGATAGTATGGACCGGGACGTATTTGAAATTATAGTGTCCACTGTCGTCAACTTCATCCCCATCGTTCCCGAGGATGAAACCGTAATTCAAGAAGGCGCTCACCAGCTTTGGATTTTGATACTTTATCTCGAACTCCCCTCCTATGGCTTCGAATTGCTCCCCATTCGTATATACATTTACATCCTCCAAAAGCACTCCATCGACCGTAATGTCCTTCTTGATCCTGTGGATTTTGTTGTCATACATCGCATAGTAACCGAGAACTTGAGCAAAGAATCGGTTGAAGGAGGCCAAATAGGCGATCTCGAAGGAAGTGCTTTTTTCAGGGTTCAAGTCCTTTGAGCCGAACACGGTGTTTTGCGGTGTTCGGAAGTAAAGCTCGAAGAGGGAGGGGGCCCTGTACGATTGCCCTACGATCAACTTGATACTGTTCTTTTCATTGATGTTAAATACAAAGGTGCCTCTCGATGAAAGATTATCGCCGAATCTCTCATTATAGGTATACCGGGTTCCTATCAGGAGGGAGAACAATTTTCTTTTATATTTCAATTGCCCGAAAACGGAAGACTCATATACGCTCCTGTTCTTCAAATTATTATGATGAGCGATGTCATGATCCCAGAGGCTATCCTCCATGACGTTGTAATTCTGGTATTCCAAAGACTCTCTGTATTCATACTCGGCGCCGAGATTGAGATCCAATCGATCGTTCAATGATATATCGGATCCGAGACAACCGAATATCCTGTGCCCCTCGATATTCGACCTCATGTTGTCGTCGAGTGTTCTCGAAAGGTCCCTCTGATTCCAATCATACATTATGCCCAATTTGATATTCCATTTTTCACCAAAGCTATTTGAGAAAGCATAGTGAAGGAGGTAGCCATTGCTCGAATGATCGTTGCCGGCCCCCCCCGTGGCGGTGGGTTCACTGCCGAATCGAGGAATGACACCGAGATAGCTTTCATGAAGATCGAATCCGTTGAAGAGAAGGGCGTGATTCTTGTACCTTGCGTCCAAGGTAAAATTGGATCCCCGAACGTACTCTCTGATATGCCCCGAGATATCCTCCTCGTCCGTGAATACGTAATCATGCCCCTTTTCATAGGATGAGTTGCCATAAAGAGCGATAGAGAAGCTGTCCTTCTTGTAATAGCAATAGTTGCCACCGCCCCCGAAGAGGTACTCTGTGCCCACGTCGAAATGAGCCGAGCCCACGGCCTCTTTCTCCCCTTTCTCCGGAGCCCTCCTCAGTATCAGATTTACGGCGCCCGAATAGGCATTCGTTCCATAAAGAACGGAGGACGGCCCTTTCAACACCTCGATCCTCTCTACATCGTTGATGTTGACCCGGTTCAGATTGGATTCCCCTGTAGTGGCGTGCCAGGTTGGAATGCCATTGATCATGACGAGGACCTTGTTGGCATAATGATCCTGTAGAATCCCTCTCGCAGTAGGGAGGTCTCTCTTTAGATAGGTCCGTGTCACGGAGAATCCCGCGACGAGATTGAGGGCTTCGGGAACGGAGGAGAAGTTGTACTTCTTTATCATCTCCCTATCGATTACGGTGACCGTCGATGGGGTATTGAAGATGGTTTCCTTCTTGAAAGATGAGACTTCGATCTCGATTTCCAACAATTCTTCGAGGGAGAGCTCCAAGAGGTCTTCGACCTCTTGCGCACTGATCTGATACGAATTGATGCAGATTAAAAACAGAGAAAAAACAAGGAAGCGTAGCAAGTCTCTTATTTTCATTCCCCGCCCCCTTATGAGGATACCCATTTTTTTTGCCCTCCTCTGTTTGCGCTTCATTCCCCGTTTTCTTATTGGACCATGGGCAGCCGAACGATGAATGTCGCGCCTTCACCGGCCGTGGATTCAAGAAAAATGAGACCGTTATGCCTTTCCACGATCAATTTGACGATGGCCAGGCCGAAGCCGATCCCGAGGGTCTTGGTCGTAAAAAGAGGCTCGAATATTTTTTCGATGTTTTCGGGCTCGATACCCGGCCCCGTGTCTGAAAATCGTATTTCGGCCCAGTTCTTCTCCTCCTCCCGCACAGTCTCCACATCCACGGCCAGAGTCCCTCCATCCGGCATAGCCTGCACTGCATTCTTCACAATATTCCCAAAGGCCAGCATGAGCTGTGATTTATCCGCCCGTACCTGGACCGGGCTGTCGGGCAGGTTCCATTCGAGTGCAATATGGGGTCGCTCACGGGCTAATTTTACTCCTGCTTCCAGAGTGCCGATAAGGTCCAAGGGTACCAGGTTGGGAGCTTCCAAACGGGTGAGATTCAAAATGCTCTCTATGGTCTTCGCACTGTAATCCACCTGCTTCTCGATTTGGTTGAGGTGGGTATGAACCTTGTCATCGTTAGTTTTAATCCTACGTTTCAGATAATATACCGAGCCGGAGATCACCCCAAGAGGGTTGCGTATCTCATGGGCGACATTGCCTGCGAACTGGCCAAGGACAGCCAGGCGCTCAGAGGCGATCAATTTCTTCTGGGCCTTTTTTAACTCTGCGGTTCGCTCCTGAACTCGCATCTCCAGCTCGTCGTGGGTCTTCTGCAGTGCCGCATCCCGCTGCTGGATCTGGTCCAACATCTCATTGAACCGGTCGACGAGGAGCCCCAGTTCATCGCGACTCTGGCTGACCGCCCGTAGAGAGTAGTTCTTCTGTGTGGAGACAAGGCTCGCCGTCTCCGCAAGGTGCAAAACCGGTTGGGAGATCAGACGTTGGAGGCGGGACGAGAGCAGGAAGGCCACCAGGGAGGCGGCCGCCAGGGCAATGGCGACGATTACCGAGACCCCCTTCAGGCGAGCATAAAACAGGCGCAGGTCGGACTCTATGGAAATCGTGCCGATCTTCTCTCCTTGGAGGACGATGGGCCGAAAGACGATCAGGCGGCCGCCCTCAAAGTAGCTGCCCTCTTCCCGGAGCCCGGGCGGGGCAAAGTCACCCTCCAGCCCCCCCTGCCGGTATGTGGTGAACAGGGTCCCCTCTTCGTTATAAATAAAGGCTGAAATGATCTGTTCTTGCGCGTTCAATGACGCCAGGATCTCCTCTCCCGCCTCGGGGTCGTTGAACTCCAGGGCGGCCGTGCTGTTCGCTGCGATGATGTCCGCTATGCTCAAGAGCTCCTGCGTTGCGGCATCCCGAAACGTAACCAGCTCGTATACAAAAAATGCCCCACTGGCAAGCAATAACGACACGCTGCTGGTGAGCATGATAATCCGCATCAGCTTCCGCTGAATCGAAACATTCTGTAAAAATCGCATCCTACTTCTTCTCCTGGACGATTCTCGCCAGCCTCAGGAGTTTGGAGCTGATCTTCAAATCCGCCTTCTCTGCTCTTTTTACATTGATCTCAAAACGAACGGTGTTCTCAATGATGATGAAGTTGATCATACCCCCGAGTCGGGTAAATCCTGCCACTTCGCTGACCGTCAAGGTGCTCGAGCCCTTGAGCATCTTCAGGACTTCCTCTATGCCGCCTTTGGCTGATCTGCTGACAAACAAAATATGGCAGAACTCCAAATCCGGGGCCTTTTTGAAATGCTTGATATCCAGTTTGTAGCCCGAGATCTTTTTGCCCTCGATCGATTCAAGAGCAGCGTTTATGTGACTTTCGCCAAGAACTCCGATGATAATGGTATTGTCGGTATCCGAGAGTACTTCACCGGGCCAATCAACGAATTTAATGAAATTGCAAAGAAAGGCCGCCTTGACCTGATACTCGAGGTAGGTTGAAGAGGGAGGTTCGGCAAAGACCGATTCTCTCGCAGTGGTACCCACTGCTATTATAAAGATCAATTGCAATAAACGACCACTCATCAAGCCTCTTGTGTAACGCTGGAGGGGGCCGGCTGCCCTTCTTGTATTTGCTTTTCTATCAGCCATGGAAGACGTAGGGGATTCTCATGCTAAAGCTTGGGAATAAACAGATAATCGTGGAGCCCGGCGAATCCGAATATAAAGTATAATAAACATTTAAGTTAAAATCAAGAAATAGTTGAATAATAAAGAATTGCTAGAAAAAAATGCCGGGGAAATGGGTTGACAAAGGGGTGGAAGAGAGGAAAATAAGGAAAGGAAAAAATAGGGCGGCCCGTGGCCGCCGTTAGCTCCGTCCAGTAAGAATCGGCGGGCACGGCCCGCCCTAGCGTTATCGAGAAATTACACAAAAAGGACAAAAGGAGAGGTGGCCAGGTGGCTGCGGATGAGACTCTGGCTTTTATTTGCGGTTATGTTCGCCATCGTCTATGCAATGCTCTCCGTGGCGGCCTTTTACATCGGACTGCATAATTTCAGCTTTTACATCTTTCTCGCGGTCGGCATGCTCGGCTTCCAGTACATGATCGGGCCGAAGATCGTGGAGCTCTCCATGCGGATCCGGTACGTCGATGCGGCCGAGGCGCCCGACCTTCACCGGATGGTGGACGAGCTGGCGCAGGCCGCCGGGATTCCCAAGCCGAGGATCGGCGTGGCCCGCGTCAACATCCCCAATGCATTCGCCTTCGGCCGGGGCGTTCGGGACGGCCGGGTATGCGTTACGGAGGGGATCATGCGGCTGCTCACCGAGGAAGAGCTCCGGGCCGTGCTCGGGCACGAGATAGCGCACCTCAAGAACCGCGACGTGCTCACCATCATGATGCTCTCCATCATCCCCATGGTCCTCTGGTACCTGGCATGGAGCCTGATGTTTTCGAGGCGTTCGAGGGACGGGGCAAATCTTGCGCTCGTAGGGCTCGGCGCCTTTCTCCTCTACTTCATCACAAACCTGCTGGTCCTGTACGGCTCGAGGATCCGAGAGTACTACGCGGACCGGGGAAGCGTGAAGCTCGGGAACAAGCCCCACGCCCTCGCCTCAGCCCTGTACAAGCTGGTCTACGGGAGCGCCCAGGCCTCCAAGGAGTCCCTCAAGCAGGTCGAGGGGTGCAAGGCCTTCTTTGCCAGCGATCCCTCCAGGGCCCGGTCTGAATTTTCCCAGCTCAAGGAGATCGATCAGGACCTGGACGGCACAATCGATGCCGATGAGATCGCCGCCCTTCGTAGCAAGCGCCCTGTCATCCGCACGACCGACAAGATGATGGAGCTGCTCAGCACCCACCCGAACATGCTCAAGCGGATCAAGCACCTCTCCGAACTTTCATAGGGGCGACCGGCCGGTCGCCCCTATGAAAGTTCATTGTATAGGAAACGCACAGGTCCCCCCCATTTTTTCCGTCGAAGCTTTAAACTATGAGAAAAAAAGTCTGCCCGAAAGGCGATAAATTCATCATATAGGAAATCCAAAAGACCCCGAAGGGATCAGGTCATGTAGCCTGGGGTGCAAACCCCAGGATCAATTGAGCTCATCGGTCCGCCTAAAGAACGATAAACTCTAATCTTTGAGCACTTCGGGCATCTCGGTCTCGGCCTCGTCCGGGAACCCCGGCAGGTAGGGAGGCCTCTCCGGCAGCTGCCTGGGATCTTCCTCGATCGCCTTCAACACGAGCTCTATCGCCTTTTCGAGCTGGGAGTCCTGTCCCTGCATCACCAGATCGGGGCGGTTGTCCACGACCACGTCGGGCTCGACGCCGTGGTTCTCCATGATCCAGCGACTCTCGAGATCGAAGAAACCGAACTCGGGCATGGTGATGTACCCGCCGTCGAGGAGGTGCGTATATCCGCGTATCCCGCGCACCCCGCCCCATGTCCGCGTCCCGACCACGGGGCCGAGTTCGTAGTGCTTGAAGTAGTAGGTGAACAGATCGCCGTCGCTCGCGGCGTAGGCGTTGGTCACGCAGGCGAGGTGGCCGTTGAAGACCTGGATCGGGTAGGTCCAGTCCGCCCCGTTGCGGGACGAGTCCATCCCGGCCAGCACCCGGCGGAGCCGCTCGAAGATCATCTGGTCCACGAACCCGCCGCCGTTGTACCGCACGTCGATGATGAGTCCCTCTTTGCGGATCTGCGGATAGTACTGTTTCACAAAGGCGTTCAGGCCGTCGCCCCCCATGTTGGGGATGTAGATGTACCCGACGCGCCCGCCCGTGGCTTGGTCGACCTTGAGGCGGTTCGTCTCGACCATGTCGAGATAGCGAAGCTGGAACTCGGTCTCGATCGGCTTCACCACGACCTCGCGGGCACCTCTCATCTTGGGCCGGGAGTTGACCGTCAGAGTGACTGTGCGGTCGGCCGTGCTTTCGAAAAGACTGTAGGGGTTCTCCGGCGCGCGAAGCTCCACGCCGTCCACGGCGAGAAGGTAATCCCCCTCCTTCACGTTCAATCCCGGCTCGGTCAGCGGGGATCGCGCTCGCTCGTCCCAGTTCTCGCCCTGGTAGATCTTTTTGAAGCGGAAGCGGCCGCTCCGGGGATCGAGGGTGAGGTCTGAGCCCAGCAGGCCCACAAGTGGCGGATCGAGTCCGGGAAGGTCGCCCCCGCCCACATAGGTGTGAGAGTTGCCCAGGTCCCCCATCATCTCTCCGAGCACGAAGGTGAGGTCGCGCCGACATGCGAGGTGCTCTAGGAGCGGTGCGTACAGATCGCGTGCCTTTTCCCAGTCGATGCCGTTCATCACAGGGGAGTAGAAGTAATCCCTCTGGAGCCGCCACGCCTCGTGAAACATCTGGCGCCATTCGGCGCGCGGGTCGATCTTGACGCGCATCCCGGAGAGGTCGAGTGGGGCCTCCTCCCCGCTTGCTCCGTCGGGAGCGGCGTCGATGATTCGGTAGGACCCACCCTCCTTGTAGAGGAGCTTTTCCCCGTCCGCGGCCAGAGAAAAGCCATCGACCTGCGATACGAGTACATGGTCCTCGCGCTCTTCCATGTCATAGAGATGCAGGGCCGCCGCCTCCCCGGGAATCGCCCCGGAGAGTCCCTCCGTGGGCACGGTGAGGTAGAGGATCTTCCCCTCGGCCGCGGCCAGGGCTTTTATATTGGCCGGCTCCATGGGCAAGACTACGACCCGGTCCCCAAGCCCCTCGATGTCAATGCTGAGCGGCCCGGCCTCTTCTTCCTCCTCCTTCACCTCCTTGATTCGGGCCTCGTCGCTTCTTGGAGCGAATGGGGAAGGGAGGTCCGAACGAAGAGCAGCGACGTAGATTCGCTGGGTCTTGGTGTAGGTGTAACTCAGGTCGAACGTGCCGATCTCGGCGTTCAGGGATCGCTTGGACAGGAAGTAGAGGTACTTACCTTCAGGATCGAACACCGGCGAGGAGTCGTCCGTCGAGTCGCTGGTCACGCGGTGTATTTTCCCGTTCTTCATGGAGTCTCGACAGTCAGAAGTTTTCTTAAGCTGCGTCATTCAGAAGTGTATCTTTTTC
>CAZFWM010000320.1:0-8504 GCA_964522545.1 uncultured Thermodesulfobacteriota bacterium | reverse complement strand
AATAGCGCTCTTTCCCTGTCCGATGGATCATGAAAAATGTGTGAAGGGCAAGAAGGTAGAGAAGGGTGAAGAACATGTAGAATCGTGCCTCTTGCGAGTAGATGATTCGCAGAGGGACCGTGGTGAAGAGCAGAGCGCTGAGCAGTCCTGTCGCTCGACCGAACAACCTGGACGCAAGGAAATAGATGGCTGCGATGGAAAAGGTGCCGAAGAGGACTGCCGGAAGTCGTGCGAACCACTCGCCCTCGCCGAGGAGGAGAGCGGTGCGGACAATGAAAAAATAGAGTGGAGGCGTGTCGCTGTATGATTTGAATGACTCCAGGCCCTGGTGGAGCGGCTCCATGGCAGCTCGGACCACCAGCAGTTCATCGATCCATAAGGGCTTGTCAGCCAGGCGATAGAGGGACAGGGCGCAGCCGGCGGCCATGATGGTCACCAGGATCGCCCGCGCCTTGTAGTTCTTAGAGAAGGTGTCCCTTAATCGCATGTCATCCGACCCGGGCTCCAGGTTCTTTGCGATATGCAGCCTTGAGGCGGAAGAGGGAAAGATATTCGCCCATCATTCGAAGCATATTGAACTTGGTCTTGCCGGCTTTGCGATTGGAATAGGTCGTGGGCGTCTCTTCAAGGCGAAATCCCGCAAGGTGAGCCTTGATGGCAAACTCCGGTGAGATGGCGAAGGAGTTTGCGGCGGGAGCCGTTTCGAGGAAACAGCCTCTTTTAAAGGCCCTAAATGCGTTGGTTATGTCGTGAACCGGGAGTGAGAAGAGGATGCGGGCCATGCGATTGTATTCCCGGCTGAGGAACATTTTGGTGCGCTCCAGATCGCCGGCCGAACCGCCGGGCATGTATCGTGAACTCAAGACCAGATCGCTACCTTCGTCGAGCTTCGCGAGGAGGTGGGGTATGGTCGATAGGTCGTCAGCACGGTCCGCCATGATCCACACAATTCGATCTCCCTCTGCGCGCAGGGTGCCGACACGGAGCGCAGCGCCCATCCCTCTTTTTCCGTCCTTTCTGTGAATCAGGTTGATCCCTTCTTGGCGGATGGCGTAGGAGCCGGCTATTTCTCCCGTGCGGTCGGTACTGTGATCGTTGATCACCAGGATCTCCCAGTCCAGGTCCTCCTTTGACAGAAAGGCCAGGAGGCAGTCGAGAAGGAGGGGGAGGTTCTCCTCCTCGTTGTATGCAGGAATCAGGATGCTTACATCCGCCACGAGTCAATATTCTCCAAAGTGGCTCCGAATGAAGGTCTCATTCTCGGCCACGAGGCATCGGTCGTTCCGGATGGAGTAAAGAGGAGAAGACGACATCCGGCGGTAGATCGATTCAAGGGGAGTCTGCCGGATGTTTCCGAAGGAGGTGTGGATGCACGCGCACGGCATCACGTCGCCGTGGGGCGTGATGTAGAGCTTCTCGTTTCCGGCCGGACACCCCTCACGAAGATAGTTGGAGCTCCCCTCCCAGCGCACGCCCGGCAGAGCAAGGAGGTTATGGAATACCTGCCGGTCCTCCTCGCTTATGAGGGCGGGACGTCCGGCCCATCCACCGACTGAATAGGCGAGGTTTATAGTGAGCTGATCGGCCAAGTTCTGCGAAAGCTCCACGAGCTCCCAGATCTCTCCGGATGCGATCAGGTCATGCCGCAGGATCGTGCAGACCGAGACCTTGAGCCCTGCATCCGTGGCGCAGGAGATGGCCCGCAGCGTCCGCTCGTGGCATCCCTGCTCTCCACGGCTTTTATCGTGAGTGCCGGGCCTGGCGCCGTCGAGGCTCACACTGAGCATGCGCACGCCGGCGTGGCTCAGGCGCTGTGCGATCTCAGGGGTGAGGGCCAGGCCGTTTGTGGCCAAGGTAAGGTAATTCCGATCCGGCCGGCACCTGGGAATGATCTCGAAGAGGTCCTCTCGTAGGAGGGGCTCTCCGCCGGTGAGGTTGATATTGAGTGCGCCCAGATCCAGGCAGGCGTCCACGGCCGAGCCGACCTCATCGGGACTGAGCTCCTCGCGCTCAGGATCGAGAAGGTCGGCCTTGAGGCAGTGTTTGCAGGAAAGCTGGCAACGGTATGTGATGGCAAATTCGACCCCTCGCAAAACAGGCCCACCCGTCAGAAGGAGTCTGGCGTAATTGCCCAGGATCCGGCCGGCCAGCCGTCCCCTGCTCCCGAAGAGGAAGCGATGCTCCCGCCAGAATTTAATGAAGTTTTTTTTCATCGACCGATTCGAGTGAGCTGAAGGCGGGGTGCTTGTGCTCACGAAGGGGAAGTTGCCGGACCCTTCCGAGGTGTGGGAGCACCCTGTCCCGGTAGCGTTCATCTCCTCCCAGAAGGCAGCGGGAGTGGATCCGGTCGAAAGGGGGGGTGCTGATCATCCGGCTCCAGATCTCACGGAGCGGCTCTTCCCGCACGTTCCCAAAAGCAATATGGGCGAAAGGACAAGGCATCACATCGCCGTACGGGGAGATGTAGAGCTTTTCCACGCCGGCCGGGCATCCCTCCCTGAGGTAGTTGGATCCACCCTCCCACCGTACATGAGGCAGAGCCGTGATCTTCTCGAACTCCTTCAGCATCGCCTCGCTAAGCAGGATGTCTTTTCGCCCTGCCCATCGCCCTACCGGGCAGGAGAGATTGACAGTGAGAGTAAGTCGCCGCTGTCGAGAGAGCTCGATCATTTTCCAGATATCGCCGTTCTTGAGATTCGCTGGAGTGAGGATCGTGCAGAGGAAGACCTCCATTCCCGCGTCCCTTGCGTTATCTATCGCTTCGAAGACCTTGCGATAACATCCGAGATATCCACGTCGGCCGTCATGCTCGGCTTGGTCGGCGCTGTCGAGGCTGATCGTGATGATCCTCACTCCCAGTCTGCTCAGTCTCTCCGCCCTCGTGCGATCGAGGAGGATGCCGTTCGTGGCCAGAGACACAACCGCCTTGTCCGGCCGAGCTGCAAGAACGAGCTCGTCCATGTCATCGCGCAGAAGGACCTCGCCGCCGGTCAGATTGATATTCAGGGCACCGAGATCAAGGCATTGGGATATAGTTTCCCGCATCTCGGACGGAGAGAGGATCCGTCGGGAGCCGTCGTGCAAGGATGCCGCGGAACAATGCTCACAACGACAGTTGCACTCGTAGGTCAGTGCGAACTCAATTCCCCGCAGGGCCTTGCGACCGATGAGCAACCTGCAATAGTTCTTCGCGGCCCGGCCGATGATATGTCGGTAAATAAAGGCGTATTTGAGATGCTTGCGCAGGAGCCGTTCGAGATTGTTCATCGCGAGCTTTGTTCTTCTGCGGATTGATTTGACATCTTGCCCGTCAAGGAGCTGAGAACCGACGGCCGGATGGACGTATCTGTCTGAAAGACAAGCACTTTCTACATCCAATGGTAATGCAATTCCTGGATGGAGTCAATCAAGCAGGGCAGTGCCGCCTTTCAATTTGTTCCCTTGTCTTATTGTAGGAGTTGCTTTATCATCCATCTCTATCCGATAGCCAATCTCCAAGTGGGATTGCTGAGATCGCCCTTTAAGATCCATATCTCCTCGAACTGATTAGTACACATCTCATACAAATGAAAGTTTTACTGGTCCGTCTTGCCCGAAGACATTTCGAGATGAATTTCACCCATCCCCTCGGGCTGATGTCGATTGCATCCGTGCTCCGGTCGCGTGGAGGGCACGAGGTCCGGATAATCGACGACCGGATCGAAGGGATGGGGGTGGCCGGGCTTGCACGGGAAACAGCACACTACAGGCCCGACCTCATCGGGATCACCGGCATGACCATGGAGGCGGGCGAGATCTATGCGTATGCCCTGGCCTCGCAAGAGGTCGCTCCCGGAGCGGCGGTCGTGGCGGGAGGCGTGCATGCCACCCTCTTCAGTGAACGCATGTTGAGGGAGACGTCCATAGACTTCGTCGTGCGCGGAGAGGGGGAAGAGTCGATTCTGGCGCTCCTGGAGGCACTTTCCGGCTGTAAAGACCGGATGGCAGTGGCCGGGACCGCGCACCTTGAAAACGGACTCTACGTTGCGGCCCCTTCCAGGCCCTTTATCAAGGATATCGATTCGCTGCCGTTTCCGGCCTGGGACCTCATCCCCGTCAAAAAGTACTTCGGCCGGCCGGCGGGCGACCTGGTTGTCGACCGACCGCGGTTCATGACAATGTTCACATCCCGGGCCTGCCCTTATCGGTGCATCTACTGTCACCGCATGTTCGGACGCGGATTCAGGGCCCGCAGTCCCGACAATGTGATTGCCGAGATCGAGTCACTTGTTTCCCGCTTTGGAATCGAGGAAATCCATATCCAGGACGACATCTTCAACCTCGACCTCGCCCGGGCCAAGGCGATCTGTCGAGGAATCATGACACGGGGGCTCGGTCTGGTGCTGGTTTTTCCGAACGGTCTGAGGGCAGATCGAGTCGATGATGAACTCCTCGATCTACTCTACCGTGCCGGCGCTCGGCGGATCGCCTATGCCGTAGAGACAGCTTCGCCAAGGCTCCAACGCTATATTCGGAAGGATCTGGATCTCGAGCGCACCGTGAAGGTGATGGAAAGGACCGCCAAGATGGGGATCCTTACAAAGGGATTTTTCATGCTCGGCTTTCCCGGGGAGACACGAGAGGAGATCCGGGCTACAATTGATTTCGCGGCCGCCTCGGCCTGCCATGTGGCGAATTTCTCCCGGGTGCTCCCCTATCCCGGCACAGAGCTCTTCGAAGCCCGGGAAGTATCCTCTGACATGGAGGAGATCGACTACGGCCAGTTCACGTACGACTATTCGACGATCAATCTGAGCGACCTCGATGATGCCGACTTCGAGCGGATGATTCGAAGGGCCTACAGGGCCTTCTTTCTCAGGCCGGGACGTCTGGTCAGGTTGGTCCGGATATTTCCGGGTATCGTGAGGATCGTCACATTTTATCTTCCCCTGTTCTTGATCAAGCTGTTCGTGAAGAAGAAGCCGGGTCGGAGGGGGAGGGAATGGGGGCTCCGGTATCATTGAGCACCTCGTGAGCGACGGAGAGAGGAAATACTCCGCCGATATATCGACCGCGGACACGACTGCGCCCCATGAAACAGGTTGCGATCATATCCCCTCTCGAGAAATCGATCCCCCTCGATCCCTCGAGCTACAAGTTCATGTGCCCGCGCTATGGATCAGTGGCCGTGGCCTCGCACCTCGCTGCCAACGGGTACTCGACCCGGGTTTTCTGTGAACATTCTCACGGTCCTATTGATTGGGACTATGTACGCCGCTCCGACTATGTAGCCTTTTCGCTGCTCTCTTTCTGCGCTTACAGAGGGTACGATCTGATCCGGCGTGTTCGATCCATTACCGGGGCCCCTGTCATCATAGGCGGGAACCACGCAAGCATTCAGCCCGGGGAGTGCGCCCGTCACGCCGACTATGTGATTCGCAACGAGGGGGAGGCCACCATGCTGGCCCTCCTCCGGGCCCTCGACCAGGGGCTGGACGGCTCACGCGTCGCCGGAATCAGCCGCCTCGGTCCGGACGGGACGGTGGTTCATAATCCGAACAGGGACTTCATGGAGGATCTCGATACGGTGACCGATTTCTCCACGGTCGCGGGCTTCGGTGCCATGACCCCGGGCCGACGAATCCGCGACGTGGCGCGCCACGTTGTTCCTCATGTGAATCTGCCCTTTGTGATGGCGTCCCGTGGATGCCCGTATCGATGCAAGTTCTGTGTCACCGGAAGGGAGCTTGGCCGGCGCCATAGACGCCGGAATCCGGATGTCGTGATGGAAGAAATCGAGAGGGTCCTCGGCCTGACTCGCAGCCGGGTGGTGTGGTTTGCCGATGCGGACTTTCTTCTGAATCGCGAGCACGCGGTCTCGCTGCTGGAGCGGATGGCGGCCCGGTTCGGGAGCCGGGTCGAATTCTTCATCTTCTGTCGGGCCAGCGTGGCGGACGATCCGGAAATTCAGGGTCTCTTGAAGAAGGCCGGCGTGACCACCCTGTGCATCGGGACGGAGTCGACCAATCCTGAAACCCTGGCCCAGTTCGGCAAAGAGATCAGCCTGGATGAGCTGGCGGAAGGTTTCAGGAAGCTGCGCGCCGCGGGCTTCAAGATCGGAACCTCATTCATATTCGGCGGCGAGGAGGATACTCTCCGGCAGGTAGGCCAAGCGGTCGACTTCGCCCTGCGAAGCGGTGTTCATGCAATCGGCCTACACACCTTGTACGGCTTCCCAGGCCAGCGGCGGCTGCCGGGCGGCGAACAGGTTATCGAGGACGATCGTTTCATTCACAACGATTGGAGGTTTTTTAACGGAAACTTCTCTGTTTTTTTTCCCCGGCGGATGAGACCATCAGAGCTACAGCGGGCGATGCGCAGTGGATATCATCGATTCTATCGGGCCCAGAGAGGGATTTTGTATGACTACCGACCGATCTTCCTGACCTTTGATCGCTACATCCCCTATCTGGAATCGGCGGAAAGGGGCCTGTATACTCCTTCGGGGGAATTAGTAGAAGAGAGACTGAATGACCGCTCCCCGGCCTCGGTAAAGCGCATCCCTGTGGACTTCAGTAGGATACCCATCTATTCCTATGCGGCTTCGGTCCTGATCAGGAACCTTTTGCGTCCCGCCGCATGGAGGGCCGTATTGAGGTATGGCGTCAATTCCGGCATGAAATATAGAGGAAGCGAGATGGAATGAAGGTGCTCTTGATCGCACCTCGGAGCAGCTACTGGCAGAGCCAGTTCGTCTTCTGTGAGCCCATGGGGCTCTCCTATGTCGGAGCCGCGGCACAGGAGGCGGGACACGAGGTGCGGATTCTGCAGCAACTGACGTCACAGAACCCGCCGGACGAATTCATCGTGGAGACGGCCGGATCCTTTGCGCCGGATGTCATCGGGGTTTCCGTACTCTCGGACAGCTATCCAATAAGCCTCGACCTTGTCCGCCGCATCCGGAAGGTCTCCTCGGCTCTGGTCGTCTATGGTGGCAAGCACGCGTCGATTCACCCGGAAATAGCCGCGGACGATGAAGTGGACGTGGCGGTCATAGGGGAGGGGGAAGAGACCTTCTGCGAGATTCTCGATCGCTACGACGGCACCATCGATTCCTTGCGCGCCATCCACGGCCTGTCCTTCCATGATGGAGAATTGCATCACACGGGTCCCCCGGGGCGCATCGAGGACCTGGACTCGATCCCCTTCCCCATACGGGACGGCCTGCCCATGGGGCGCTACCGGATGGTGAACGTCTTTGCCGTTCCCGCAAGCCGGCAGCGTCTGGCTTCATGCGTAAGTTCGAGGGGATGCGTATTCAATTGTCTGTTTTGCTCGACACCGAGTCTGTCGCAGCGCAGATGGATCGCCCGGTCCGTTGAAAATATTATTTCCGAAATTCGAGAAGTGATTCAAACCCATGGCTCCAATTACTTGTTGTTCCACGATGAAGACGTCCTTTTGAACAGGGAGCGTGCCCTGGAGCTGTGTGAAGCTATGATCGAAAATGGCTTTTCAAGACGGCTGAAATGGGGTTGTGAGACCAACATATCCAACATCGACGACGAGTTGCTCGATAGTCTTGCGAGATCGGGGTGCGTGTTTTTGAGCTTCGGCATCGAGTCGGGCCTCGCGGAGAGCCTGGAGAAAATGCGCAAGAAAGTGGACCTGGAAAAGGTCCGGGATACCCTGGGCCGAGTACGCAAGCGCAGGATCCAGACAAATGGAAATATCATAATCGGCTTTCCATGGGAGAACAGGGAGAAAATTTTTCAGGGCTTCGGCGTCATCAAGACCATGCCCGTGGATACGCTCGCCGTCAATGTTCTCCTGCCCATTCAAGGCACCGACCTGTGGGACATCGCCGTGAACGAGGAGCTGATCGTCGATTATGATTTTCACAACTGGCATAAAAAGCGGGCCGTAATGAATACGCGATATCTCAAGGCCGAAGAGGTCGATCGCCTTTACCGCCTCCTCAATCGAAGGTACTACTTCAGGGTACGCTATGTTCTGCGTCTCTTTTGGTTCGCCCTTCGCCGGCCCGTCTGTTTCCGGAGCCTGGCCGAGATATTCCGGCACAGTGTAAAGGGACGCCGCCATCAGTTCTGATTGCAGAGGCGGTTCGGCCCGCTCATGATGAACGGGAATTCATCATCATGTTGAAGATGTTGCTCGTCAGACCTCAGAGAGAAAGCCATTTCCTGGCGCTCTCGCTTCCTCCTCTGGGCCTGATGTACATAGCCTCCTACCTTCGAAGGCACGCCGCGGGGAAAGTCGACATCAGGATTCTGGACCTCTCCATCGAGCGAAACCACAGGGAGGCCGTGTCACGGGCGCTGGACGGCTTTGTGCCGGATGTCGTGGGGCTCTCGGCCATGACGCCCGAGGCCGCGGATATGGCCCATTTCGCCGGATGGTTCCGGCGGAGGTTCCCGGAGTCCTTGATCATTGCCGGGGGCCCTCACCCCAATGCGGCAACAGAATATGTGTTGAGGGACGAGAATGTGGATCTCGTATGCCTG
>CAZFWM010000319.1:0-8505 GCA_964522545.1 uncultured Thermodesulfobacteriota bacterium | reverse complement strand
GACTTCTCGTGGGAGCAGTGTATTCTGGACCTTGATTGGTGGGTCATTCCAAAGGGGGACTACCATAAGGATCGTTCGCTGCGATTCATCGCCTTTACTTCTTCTCACGAAGTTCAATCCCAGATCCCCCTGAAGATACCCTATGGACCGGTCAACATACTTTCCGACG
Source organism: uncultured Thermodesulfobacteriota bacterium (assembly GCA_964522545.1). Lineage (GTDB taxonomy): Bacteria > Desulfobacterota > DSWW01 > CAZFWM01 > CAZFWM01 > CAZFWM01. The sequence continues at coordinate 8,336 of CAZFWM010000319.1, read as the reverse complement.
CTCAGGTGCCGGAGGCCATAAGGAAGGAGCTTCCGACGGCAGAGGAGAATCGAAAACGACAGATACCCTTTGACATCGAATGGTGGAGCAAGAACTACAACTCCATTCAGGCCCGTTGGAGCAAGTGGTTCTCCCATCTCCTCTAGCGGCTCGCCGATCGTCCGCAATCAAGACATGCCAAAATTGTCCATTTATGTATCGAAATATACATTCCTTATTAAATCACAAGAAAATCGGAAAAAAACGATCAATACAATTTTCAAAAAAATTGTACCTTTCCTCTTGACAAGTCCTGTAAAACAATGTAATTAACGCATCAGACCAACAGAGAATTGCGCCTCCCACCCAGATTCGTGATAGGAGCTCATAGACTCCAATGGAGAATTACCTCTTCAAGCGGAGCGACGTGTGCCAGATCATCGGCCTTTCCAAGAGGCAGGTCCAGTACTGGGACGCGACGAACCTCCTGGGGCCGAGCCACAGGACACCCGGGGGCCACGGGAGGTACACCTTTCAGGACCTGATCGCCTACAAGACAGCAAAGAGACTTCTCGATGCCGGGGCCTCGCTCCAGAAGATCCGCCGGAGCATCCGGGAGCTCCGCAGGCTCCTCCCCACGGTAAAGAGTCCCCTGGCCGAGCTCACCCTCGTGGCAACAGGGGATGTGATCCTGGTCTTTTACGAAAATATTGTTTTCGAGGCGATATCCGGTCAGGAATGGATCATCAGCATCGCCGAGATCAAGCAGGAGGTGGAACGGTGGCATAGCCGTATGGAAGGGATTCGAAAGCACCGGGGCCCGGTCCGGGCTCAGCGAGGTGGAGACGCTAAAGGGTCGACCTCGAAACAGGCGTGACCTCATTTCGTCCCCCTTTTCCCGCGCACGCTGCCCGGGATTCCGGAATCCTTTTTCCAGGCCGTATTTCTTCAATCGCCCCCGAAGCAACAAAGGAGGCAACCATGCGAATCATAGCTATCGTCAACCAAAAGGGAGGATGCGGGAAGACAACGACGGCTATTAACCTGGCTGCCTGTCTGGCGGAGCGAGGGAAGCGCACTCTCCTCATGGACCTGGACCCTCAGGCCCACACTACCGTTGGGCTCAATATCCGCCCCGAAGAGCTCCCGACCACACTCTACGACTGCCTGGCCCAGGCCTTTGAAGGGGGACAGCCCCTCGAGTGGGTGATGAAGTCCGTCTCCGAGAACCTGGACCTCATCCCGGGCCACATGAACCTCAGCACCCTGGCCGAACGCCTCGCCGGCACGCCCGGCCGCGAGGACCGACTCGATTACCTAATACAGGGCATCGAAAATCCCTTCGATTTCATCATCATCGACTCCCCTCCGACCATGGGGCTCCTCACCTTCATGACCCTGAAAGCGTGCCATCAGGTCATCATCCCCGTAGAGACCAGCTTTTTCTCCCTCCATGGGGTCGGGAAGCTCATCGAGACGATCGGGATCTACCACAAAAGGCTGGGACACCCCATCAAGATCCGCGTCCTCGTGACGGCTTATGACAGGCGCACGCGTTTTGCGGTCGAAGTCCTCGAAGAGATCCGGTCCCATTTCCCTTCAGAGACCTATCAGACCGTGATCCGGACCAACGTCAAACTCCGTGAGGCGGCCAGCCACGGCCTCCCCATCACCCGGTACAACAGGCGATGCAATGGCTTTCTCGACTACCTGGCCGTCTCGGACGAGGTGCTGTCAGAGACGGCGGAATCCCGCCTGATCATCCCGGCAATCTCTGTCGAGGCTCACCCCGAGGCTCACCCCAAGGTCGAGTTCTCCTACTTCAATCCCGAGGCGAGCCATGTACAGCTGGTGGGGGACTTCAACAGCTGGCAGCCGGGCGAAGGCTGGAACATGATTCGGGACGCGTCCGGGGAGTGGATGATCTCGGCGGACCTGAAACCGGGCAGATACCGATACAAATTCGTAGTAGATGGACAGTGGATTCAGGACCCGAACAGGACTCGTGACAACGGGAACGAGCCCCACGACTCAATGATCGAGGTGAACTAGGATGGCAACCCCTCAGGAACATCAATCTCGACCCCCATGGATGGGAAAAAAAGCAGACTCCGGGCCAGAAATGGCTCAATACAAAAAACTCGGCCGCGGCATGGCCGACGTCTCCCCCATCTTCAACGATCCGGGGCTCGGCTCTCGGACCCGGTTTATTGCGCTGGTCAATCCGGGGCCGGCCATAAGCTGCCCGTTTCTCGCGTGCAACCTGTCGATCTGCTTGGCCCGGGCCGGTGCGCGGGTCCTTGTGATCGACCGCAGCAAGGTTGCGCCCGATGTGGGATTCCTCTTCGGGATCGATCCGCCCTATTCCCCGTTCCAGCAGATCGACATAGCCTCGGACGAGGTCCCGTCTCTCAACAGTATTTCTCCTCCAGAACTCTATCTGTCTAATTTCTTCTCGGACGCACTCGTCCATTCCCGCAACGGAGAAGTGGATACCATTCTGTTCTGCATGGCAGGATCGCAGAGTGAGCTCCCCTCGAAGGTAAGCAAGCTCCTTGTACCGCTCTTTCCTGATCCGGACGAGGTGGAAGAATATGCACACTTCATCAATGAGCTCTATCGGATCAGCGGAGGGGTCGATGTGGGAATCGTATTCTACCGGGCCTCCTCGGCCTCGGAGGCGGAGAGATGCTTTCAGAGCATCTCTGAGATCGTCCGGCCCGGCCCGGCCAGGCCCCTGGTCAATTACGGTGTACTCATGGACGACCCGGCCATAGAGAGGTCGATCCTGGAGCGGACCCCCTTGGCCGTCACCCGCACCCGGACACTTCCGTACCGTTCGATCGCCCAGATCAGCCGGTTCCTTTCCGATGCCGGCAGCGTCTCTCCTGTCGGAACGGAGGGGGCGACGCACTGGGCTCCTGAAGCGCGACCCTGCTGATCCACGGCCTTACCTGTGAATCGAAAGATCTCGATCCATACGGTCGCGGTCTTCCTGCTTGCGATCGGACCAGCCCTCTTCTCCTGCCACCCGGGAGAAGAAAGGGCCAGCCGAAGCTCGGACCTGAGCTGGCTCGATGAATTCAACATCTTTGTCTACGGCAGGCCCTCCCTGGAGTACCTTGAAGATGTGGGGGGCACGGCCGTGGTCTGGTCGGTCTACTACGGGGGATGGAGCGCGGCGGACCAGGCCTATGTAGACTCCCTCCACGCCCACGGCATGCACGTGGCCTCGAACTACCCCACCATGATCGGGTCCCCCTGGGTCGTGAGCGATCCGGAGCTGTTCTGCAGCGCCTCCTGCCGGGACATCTGGGGGCACCACGCCCGGGCCCTCTGGATCCAGCCCGATCCCCCCTTTCTCATGTGCCACAACGCCCCGGACTGGCAGGCCTTCCTGCGCTCTCGGATCGAGGAGCACATCGACGGCCGGGCCGACGCGGTTCACATCGATGAACCGACCGGCATGGGCGAGCACCTCTACCTCTACGGTCTCTGCGACGCCTGCGCCGACGGCTTCCGCACCTACCTGGGCGAACGCTTCAGCCCGGACTATCTCGTCGACCATTTCGGCATCCATGACATTGCCGCCTTCGACTACCGAGACCATCTGCGCACCCATCAAGCGATCGCCGTATGGGGTGACCCGAACGCCGAGCTTCGCCGCGAGTTCGTCCGATTCCAGCTCCTCGGGCGCCGGGACCAGATCGCATCCCTGGCCGCCCATGCCGACGGCTACGCGGGCGGCCACATGCCCCTCTCTGCCAACACCTCCTTTCTCAGCTCGAACAAGCAGCCTCTGTTCCCCTTCCTCGACCTCGTCGTCTTCGAGAACTACGTGCTCGAGCCGTCCCAGCGGGGAAAGTTCTTCGGGACCTACCTCCTCGGCCAGGCCATCAGGCCCGGAGCCCCGGTGGTGATGTTCCCGGACATCCTCTCCCTTGCACTGCTCTCCGAGGATGACTGGTGGCTCGTGAGGCACTGGCTCGCCGAGGCGGCCGCGGCCGGGGGCTCTTTTCTGATCCCCCACGAAGCTTACACCTTCGGCGGGGGCTCCTTTCACGTGCCCGCCTGGAGGCTGAGCCCCTACACCGAGTTTCTTCACGCCCACAGCGGGATCTACACCGGAGCGACCCGGATGGCCAGAGTGGCCATCCTCTACGACTATGCCAGCGCACTCTGGGACTACCTCGATGCCGGCTACCTTGTACCGTGGTATGCGTCGGGGCGCACCCACGAAGGCTTTCTCGGGGCCGCACTCGCACTCCAGGAGGGCCACATCCCCTTCGAGGTCATTTACACGGGGGACGGCGAGCTAGTCGACCGGCCTCTCGATCCGGCCGACCTCGCACTCTATGAGGTGGTGGTAATAGCCGAGGCACAACAGTTAGGGGAGGATGCCCTGTCCGTCCTCTGCGACTTCGAGGCCCAGGGGGGCCATGTGCTCAGATTGGGAAGTTTGCCGCGACGGTACTGGGTCAACTACTGGAACACCTCGTTGCGGGAGCGGATCGCCTGCAGGGTGAGGGCCGTCGGGGCCGATCTGCTCCTCGAGACCGGCGCCCCGGACACGGTAGGCCTCAGCTACGTCGAGCTGGATGGAGTTCCGGTCCTACATATGATAAACTATAATTACGATGACGTGGTCCACGACTTCCGGGATGCGCGCGATATAGAGATCACTCTCACCCTCGTCGAGGGGATGGACGTCGCGGGCAGAACCCTTTTCGTCCGAAGCCCGGATCATGAAGAGGCGCCGCTCGACTACACGATCGACGGGGACCGCCTGACCTTTACAGTGCCTCTTCTTCACGGATATGCAATGGCCGCTTTCGAATAAACAGACCATGGGAAGCTCGATGCGCCACAGCGTCTCTCTGACAGCCGCCTTCCTGTTCATCCTGATTGCCTTCTCCGCCGAGGGCGAGCTCGAAACGCCTCTGCCCGGGCCCATGCCGGACGTCCGGAACTCCCCCTTCATACTGAGCCTGGACCTAGCCTGCGAAGAAGACCTGATCATGGCGAACTTCACCCTCGGCTCGCCTGAGCCGGTTCAATGGTCGAGCACTCTCCTCCTTCCCTTTGAGCCCTACACAACTGAATTGTGGTCCATGGGGATGCCGACAATCCATCCCATCGCAGAGTATCCCATCTATTTCCCCTTCCTCCATATAACCAACGGCGTGGGGATCTACACGACCTTCTCGACAAGCTCTGGAATTGTGGCTTCCGACCTGCAGTACTGTCCTCAGCCCCCTCCCCCTCCTCAAAAACTGAATTTCGAGCTCGACTACCAGGAGGGCGTAGTCCTGATGGACTTCACGGTGGGCTCGCCGGAACCCTTTGAATGGACGACCGAACTCATCCTCTCTGATTCGGGCACATCAATCGAGCTCTGGTCCGGATGGTTCAATCCGATCGACCCACCCGCCAAGCTTCCCATATACTTTCTCTTCCCTATGACCGAGGGATTCGGAATCTACTCCGGCATCAGGACCGACTCCGGAGAATCGGCCTTTGACCTGAAGTCCATAACCGGGCCCTATCCCCCCTCCCCCATCGAGGGATACGCCTCGGCGACGAGTGTATTCCAGGGCGAGGCCATCGACTTCCACATCTCCACGGACTCTCCCACATACGACATCGAGATCTACCGGACCGCGGCCCCGCCCGTCTGCCTCTACGGCACCTACGTGGCCGCCATCGACGGCCTGCCGGGAGCCCGCCACCCGATCCCCCCTTACAGCTATCAGTCCGGGTGCGATTGGCCTGTGTCCTACACCCTTGCGATTCCCCATGACTGGTCGAGCGGCGTCTACCTCGCCCGGCTCGTCACTCCGGCCGGGGATGTGAGCTTCATCACCTTCGTGGTGAAAGAGGATGAGCCCGGATCGACCTCCACCATCCTCTTCATGCAGGCCTCCAACAATCATCAGGCCTACAACCACTATGGCGGAAAAAACGTCTACACCGACATCGCCTTCGACGGATTTATGCCGCATCTGAGCATCTATACCCGGTCCTACCGCGCCTCCTACGACCGGCCCATGACCTACGATTATGGCATGGGCGTCGGGCACTACGGCATATGGGAAATGCCCTTCATCCTCTGGCTCGAAGGCGAGGGGTATGTGGTGGAGGTCTGCACCAGCGTCGATGTGCACGAGAACGCGGAGATGCTCGATCCATACAACCTGGTCGTCATCGCGGGTCACTCCGAATACTGGACCCGCGAGATGAGGGAAAACCTGGATTCCTTCGTGGATCGGGGGGGGAATCTGGCCATCTTCGCAGGGAACACCTGCTGGTGGCAGGTCCGCCTGGAGGACGACAATCGCACCATGGTCGTCTACAAAGATAAGGAACGGGATCCCCTCTACGGGATTGACGATGAGCTCGTCACCGTCAATTGGTACGACGATCCCGTCTTCTTGCCGGAGAACCAGCTGACCGGCGTGAGCTATAAAAACGGTGGATTCGTGGACTATTTTTACTTTGACATCCTCCCGGCCAACCAGGGGTACGGCGACCTTATGGTTATGAGACCGGAGCACTGGGTCTTCGAGGGGACCGGCTTGACCTACGGAGAAGAATTCGGATGGGATGAGACCATTGCGGGGCCGGAGGTGGACGGGGCCCTATTCGAGATGGTCGCTGGGGTTCCCATCGTGACCGGGGAGGACGGAACCCCGCTGAATTACGAGATCCTCGCCATGACGCCCGCCATCACCGAGTGGACCGAAGTCGGACACGGGACCATGGGGCTCTACACCCGCGGCAATGCCACGGTCTTCAACTCCGCCTCAATGGACTGGGTCCACGGCCTCGCCACCAATCCGCAGGTGAAGCGTATCACGAAAAATGTTCTGGAGAGGCTCCGCTGAGGCCTGCGAACGCATGATCCAAAAGAAAATCCCTTCGAGGCAGTTGGAGCCTACGAGAACTCATGTGGAAACCGTCAATCAGTTTTTTCCGCTTTGGCCGGGGTGTGTAGAGCTGGACAAGAGGAGGGATTGGATAGAATATATCGAAATAAAAGCATGAACATTTATGGATGAGCCTATGGTACGTACAGATAGCGGAAATCGTGACTTCTTTGCCTTCCAGAATTTTAAAGATAATTAGTAGCTGTACGTAACAAATCCTGATTTTTTAACAGTCTGCCAGTCTCGATGTGATTCCTAAGCTACGATAGGCCAGAAATCAGATCTACCTTCTGTGTACGATTATGTCGCACAACCTATCTCGTGAATTTGAAATGCTGTCGACTCCCCGTATGATTCTTGTCGCGACCGAAACGTTCTAGTTATTGGGAATTTCATACTCTTCATAGATTCAGACAACGCGTTATTCAGCGGGCTGTCCGTTTTACCCGCACGCAAGGAAAATTGACCCTGACACCTTGTACCAGCACCTTTATGAAAAGATATTTGTTGCATTTTCCCGATTCTTTCCAAAAAGCAGCATATCTGCAGACCCATATCATAAAATTTTATGCAACGTTAGTGGTAATATATTATAAATTTTAATATATTTTTAGTGAATAAATATGAATTCTTTTGTAACGTTTTTCTTTACATTTTGTACATTTAAATATTCAGCTTTTAAAATTAATTCCTTTTCTTTACGTTTCCCACATATTGCTTTTTCAGTTACTTCATCAACTAAATTACATAATTCTCTTGTGTTTTCGACCATTAAAGTTCTATGTATTAATTCAAGCAGAAGAATTCCATCAATCTTAATGCATTGAATATCTATTTCTTTTTCTATGGAATATTCAAAACTACGTGATGATATAATATAAGGAGTATCTCCTGGACGATCAGAAAGTTTTGTAAGTTGGAATTCCTTACATCGGCTAGTGAATTGAGAATCTATACTTGAAAAATAATCTTTTTTCATAAAATTGGCATCAATAAAGAGAAACCTGATATTCTTTTCATGTGCGATATTTAGTAAATTAACTCCATTTGTTTTTAGAAACTTATCATTGTTACCTTTAAGAGCTTCGTCAATAATAAATAGATGCTTTTTGTATTCGTCTCTATATTTACCAATTTCTTCTTCTAAATATTTTTCTAATGAACCGGAACGCATTTCACTTAGTGTATCAATACTTATACTCTTTACATGAATAGAAAATTGTGATGGCAATGCAGACTCAATCCAATTTGCAATCGTCGTTTTACCACAACCAGAAGCAGCGCTCAGAATAATACTTTTAAGTCTTCCCGGCCCCCAAGATTTAATTAAATTATTAACAAGAGACTCAATTGTATCACGATAAATTTTATCCTTACTATTACTACAGCGACATTTCAGCTATAGACTTTTAGAATGACCTCATGTATCAT
>CAZFWM010000318.1:0-8549 GCA_964522545.1 uncultured Thermodesulfobacteriota bacterium | reverse complement strand
GGCGCTACTTTTTCGAGATAAGTGTAAGATACCACATCGGAAGGGCTTTTTCTAGCAAAAATATTGGGATTCAGTACGGTGCCGGACTGGTCAGGGCCCGGAAGGGCCGTCGATGAGGGGGAAGCGGGTTTGAGGGATAGGCGAATCTCCTTTTACAAGACCGTGTGCAGGAAGGTCGAAGCCCTCGTCGATGGATTCATCGCAATCGTCATCGGTATGGTTGCAGGTCTCCTCGGCCCCCGGGTACACATGGGGATTCGTATCGTCGCAGTCGGGCATGGGCGTGTCGCACGTTGTGAATCCGTCGCGATCTGGGTTCCAATGATTGTCAGAGCCTTTGTTCGTGTGAGCTAGTCGAGCGCTGTCGGCGGCCAGTCATACTCCGTCCGATAGGCTTTATAATTCTCCTTCGGAGGATTGGACTCTATGTATTCCCAGACAGTAGTCCCCTCTTCAGTAACTTCGAAAATCCGGCCACTCGCCCCCTCAGTGATCAGAGTGTTTCCGTTGGGTAATCTCTGAGCTCCTGAGATGTAAGCACTGTGGAACGTAGTATTAGGCCGCAACCCTTTAGAGGCAGTGTAACTCCAGACGACCTCTTTTGTCGGAGGATCGATTTCAAGCACTTGGGAATATTGTCGATACTTCATTGGATAGCCGGCAGAGCCGCCATTATCAAAGACGAGAATATTGCCCGCTCCGGGCAGCCCTTGCTCAATCATATGGGCATCGTGTTGTCCGATGGTCAGGTTGTCATCGGGGCCGACCTGCCATGCGATTTCCCCTGTTTCCTTGTCGATAATGAAGATAATATTGGTATTTCTCTGGCTTATTAAGATGTTTCCCCTTCGAAACGCGGGATCAGCCTCGTGCTGGTTGGGCGGCAAGGCCTGGATCGCATTTGAATGAGAAAAATCTGGAACTACGTATATGACTTTAGGTTCCCAGATATAAAGCCGGCTTTCTATGCTGAATCCGAATTCAAGTAAATGTTCCCAGGTCTTCCATATCCAAACAACTTCATACTCGGGGGTCATTTCTACGTAATAGTCATAGTTGAATTCAAAGAGGCTAAAAGATGGTATCCACATTTTCTGTTGCGCCAAGAACAGGTAATTCCCGTTATCGAGCTTTTGATGATTATGATGCAAATCAATGTTATTCGGATAATAATCCCATACAATTTGACCGTCCCAATCAACTTCTACGAGCCAATCCTGAAATGGGCTGAGCCCCATAAAACCGCCGCCCGGCAACGGCCTGAGGCAATCGATGTCGACAGGACTCATATCCCAAGTTTTTACGATATTACCTTCCATATCGATCAACTTGATGATCTCAAAACCATCCAATTTAAAAGAAACGAAAAAAGTGTAACCTGGATGAGTAAGCTCAGGCTGGTAAATAGTCACTCCTGTTGGATAGGCAGTGGGTGCTCCAAATGCTCTGTGATTACTTGGAAAGAAGAGAAAAACCGCGACTAAAGAAAAGAATATCCGTCTCATCGATTGTTTCCTCCATGCTTTCCGAAGCTCGTCGCCGTTTGGACGTCCGATTGATATAGGATTTCATAAAACTATTTAAATTTCAAGAGAATCGGGGCGGAGTCTGCCGGCAATCGATTATTGGAAGATACCGGTGGTCGCTGATCTGCGCAGGGGAGGGCAGGGGGGAGAAAGAGTGGCAAAATCTATAGGTTTTTACGTCGGATGAACTCGGGGTTGTACTCCATGAGAGCGCTTCGAGCCCACCCACGTGCCGCCAGTTTGCCGTCCGGATTCAACAAGGGGGCCGGCCCGGTTATCTCATTCTGGGGATCTGGGGTGGAGTTCGCTCCGTGGCAGGAGAAGCAGGCGAGAAAGATAAGGGGTGCAATGATATGGACGACGATCGCTTGTGTTCTTGACGCCCTAGCTCTCATGGGGGCCTCTTTAACTTGATTGCATAGGAAATCCAATTTTTTCCGTTTTGGCCTCGTTCCGAGGCTCTGCCTCGGAACAGAGTTTCCAGGGGCTCTGCCCCTTTCGGCCATCAAGTTCGCGGTGATCCGATAGAGGAGGCGGAGCCTCCCGTAAGTTCGTTCCCAGGCGGAGCCTGGGAACGAGGGGAAAAGGGCATGAAAACGAGAGAAGGGCATCGTTTGTCTGGCGGGACCACGGATGGGCAAGGCCGCGATAGTCGGGAGTATTCGGAAATAGCCGCTCTCAGTCCCCGTCGAGTACGTCTCCGATCGATTCGGCGGTGGCCGCTCGGACCAACCATTTCTCTAGTTGGTCCGCCTTTTCGGTTTCGAGTATCCTGTCCCGCTCCTCGTCTCCGACGCTGATGCCCCTCGCCTCCAGGAGCTTCAGCAGGCTTTCGGCAATGGTATGGGCTTTTTGCTTTTTCTCCTCGGCCGCGGCTCGTTCGCCCTCCAGTTTTTTAACCCGCAGGTGATCGCCGGTCGTTTCGACTACTTTTTCATACCATGATTCGGGGTAGCCGGGATGGGTCACTTCGCCGTGCTCGTTCTTTACGTTTCCATCGAGATATTTGTAGAGCAGAAATTTTCCCAGCTCTCGCCAGCGCTTCACCACGTCCTCGCCTGCGCTCTTCGTGTACTCGGTCAGGTAGTCCTTTGCCAGCCGGGGGGATTTCTCGTACAGGGCAAGGGCCGCCGAATCGATCTCGCCCACGTCCGCCACGAATTTATCCTCCAGCTCGGCCTGAACGACCTGGATATCCTTGATCATATCGCTGTAGCGGAGGTAGGCGAAATTGGAGACCCGGTTGAACACCCAGAAGGCCGAGTCCCAGGTCACGTTGTGGAAGGATCCCGTCCCTACGGCATAGCTGTGGGGCACCTCGGTGACGCCGCAGTAGACCGGAAAGTAGACCGTGCTGTAGGTGTCGTCCACGCCGAACCAGAAGACGCCGCCAATGGGGTTCGGGAGCCAGGAACGCGCCTGCGCCACGAAGGAGAAGCCGGTCTGCTGGGTCGAGACCGCCCGTTCATTGAGGTATTTCTCATCGCCGACCTTCCACGTCAGGGGGCGCCACCGGTAAGGGAGATCGTAGGGGCCGGCGCCGATATCTTTCGTCATATCGAGCTCGGTCTCCTCGAAGTGGTCCCGCATGAATCCCATGACGTCGGCCACTGTGAGCTTTCGGTCGGGCTTGATCCACAGGGGGATCGGCTCGGCGTCCTCCTGGCCCAGGGCCCTCCCTGGCGGCAGGTCGAGGGACGGCGCGGCCCGCTTGAACATGCACCACACGCGGGCGTCGCAGAACCGACGGGCGCCGAAGTTGGGCGGGTCATAGGCGTCGGCGAAGCTGAAGTCCTCGTCCTTTCCTTCAAAGTACCCCATGTCCCGGGCAAAGGAGATGACGTCCGGGGCGTACAGGGTCTTCTTCCGGTCCTTCAGCGGGAACTGAGCGATCCGGGGGGAGTTCGCGTGGGCCGTGATATACCCGTCCGGCACCTTGCGCGCGACCCATACGGCGCCCTTGTTTCCCGGGCCTTTGCCGATCATGTCCATGATCCAGACTTCTTCGGGGTCGGATATGGACAAGGTCTCGCCCGAGCTGTAATACCCGTGCTCTGCAACCAGGTCGGTCATGATCGCGACCGCCTCCCTGGCGGTCTTGGCCCGCTGCAGGGCGATGTACATGAGGCTGCCGTAGTCCATGCCCGCCTCGGGGTCGAAGAGCTCCTCTCGACCGCCCCACGTGGTCTCCCCAATCGACACCTGGTACTCGTTCATGTTGCCCACCACCGAGCAGGTCTCGCGGACCTGGTCGATCTTTCCCAGGTATTTGCCGGTGTCCCACTCATACACATCCAGCTTCGCCCCGGGCGGATGCTTCCGGGCCGGCGTGTAATAGAGCTCTCCGTAGAGCTCGTGGGAGTCGGCCGCGTAGGTGATCATGGTGGAGCCGTCGGCCGAGGCCCCCTTGGTAATCAGGAAATTCGTGCACGCCCATGCCGGGTTTCCCGGGACGATGAGCGCCAGCACGAGGACCGCTGCGGGTAATGTAAGTGCTCTCTTCATTTTGCTCTCTATCCCTTGTTAGATTTTCTCCGAAACGCTCTTGCCCTGCAGGAAGAGCAGAAGGTAGTCCCTGCCGCCGGCCTTCGAATCGGTCCCGGACATGTTGAATCCGCCGAAGGGGTGGACGTCCACCAGGGCGGCGGTGCACTTCCGGTTGAAGTAGAGGTTCCCCACGTGGAAATCCCGCCGGGCCCGTTCGATCCTCTCCCGCGATGTGGAGTAGAGAGCGCCCGTCAGGCCGTAGATGGTGTTGTTGAAGATCTCCGTGGCCTCCTCGAAGTCGGCGGCACGGAACACGGCTAGCACCGGGCCGAAGATCTCCTCCTGGGAGATGACGGCTTTGGGCGGGACGTCGGCGATCACGGTGGGAGCGATGAAGTGGCCCGGGAGGTCCAGGGCCTCGCCCCCGCAGACCAGCCGCCCCTCGCCCTTTCCGGTCTCTATGTAGGCGAGGATCGATTCCTTGGCCTTCCCGTTGACCACCGGTCCCATTGTGTTGGAGGGGTCCTTCACCGGTCCCACGGTAATGGCCTTCGTCTTCTCGACGATCTTCTCCAGCAGGGCGTCATAGATGTCGTCCACCAGGATCGCCCGGGAGCAGGCCGAGCACTTCTGGCCCTGTAACCCGAAGGCCGAGGCCACGATCCCGTCGGCCGCGGAATCCAGGTCGGCCGTCTCGTCCACCACGATCGAGTCCTTGCCCCCCATCTCGGCGACCACGCGCTTGATCCAGATCTGTCCGGGAGCGGTCTTGGCCGCCAGCTCATTGATGCGCAGCCCCACTTCCATGGAGCCGGTGAACGTGATGAACCGGGTCTTGGGGTGCTTGACCAGCACCTCGCCGGCAATGGCCCCCGGCCCGGTCACGAAGTTTACGACGCCCGGCGGGAGCCCCACCTCTTCGAGGATCTCCATGAACTGGGCGGCGATGGCCGGCGAGTCACTCGATGGCTTCAGGACCACGGTGTTGCCGGCGACGAAAGAGGCGCTCGTCATTCCGACGAGAATGGCCAGCGGGAAATTCCAGGGTGGGATCACCACACCGACCCCGAGGGGGATATAAAAGAACTCGTTTTTCTCGGTCGGGTAGGGGGTGAGCGGCTGGGGCTCACTGTACCGGATGGCCTCGCGCGCGTAGAACTCCAGGAAGTCGATGGCCTCGGCCACATCCCCGTCGGCCTCGGCCCAGGACTTGCCGACCTCATAGACCATCCAGGCGGATAGCTCGTTCTGGCGGCGTCGCATCACCTCGGCGGTGCGGAAAAGGTAGTCGGCCCGCTCGGCGACCGGGCGGTGTTTCCATGTCTCGAAAGCTTCGAGGGCCGCTTCGAGGGCCTGCTCGGCCGTTGCCTCGTCGGCCTTTTGGAAGATCCCGACAACCTCGTCCGACTGGGAGGGATTGAATGAGCTGAATGTGTCCGGACCCTGCAGGTGCCGGCCGCCGATGATCAGGTCATAGGTACGTCCGAGTCGAGAGGCCACGTCGTTGATGGCCGAAGTCATGGCTTCGCGGTTCTCGGCTGCGGAAAAGTCGGTCAGGGGATGGTTCTTGAAAGGATCCCGCATCTTCTCACTCCTTCATTTCGTGGTTCTATTTCTTTCATTTCCATTACAATACCAACGCAGGTTATTATCGCGCCGAGCCTGTAATGTCAACCGGAGCGAGAGCGGCGCCAGGGAAAAACAGGTTACATAAGCCTCATGCCGGGCCGGGACATTTCCGTCGTCGACCAGCGTCAAGAGCCGGATGAGGAGGTGGGATGTATACATACCCTGGTGAGCGTGATAGCGTATATAATCTTCCCAGCGAGTTTGGGATACCTGCAAAAGAAGAAAACGGATTGGATTGGAATGGGCCGGACGCGCCGTCCGACGGATGAGAGCAAAGAGGGGGACAGGATGGTCGACCCTGGAGTGAAATGGCTCATCCGCCAGATAGAAGATGCAGTGGGAAACGGCGATGAGAAGCGTGCCGAGACGGCGCTGAAGAAGCTTCGCCGGATCAACTCGCCCAGCCGGGATGTGCGCTGGTTCACCTACCATTACCTCGGCCTTCTCGCCTTCAGGCGGGGAAAGGTTTCCGACGCCGAGGCCCTCTTCGCCTCAGCACTGACCGAATGGCCTGATAAACCCGATACGATTTACAGCCAGGCCCGGGCCGCCATGACCCGAGGGAGCGTGAAGGAGGCTTTTTGCCTGTTGAAGCAGTGCGTTTCCCTCGATCCGGTCCGCCGGCCGGAATACCTCACAACCATGGGAGAGGCCCTTCACCGGATGGGGCGGTCCAGGCAGGCTGAGCGGCTGCTGCGGTGGCTCATCGAAAAGGACAGGGAGAATACCGCGGCGCTTCAGATCCTCGTCCAGATCCTCCTGGACGACGGGCGCTGGTGTGAAAGCATTGCGGTCCTAAAGGAAATGCTGAGCCGGGTGCCCGATGGCCCTGAAGTCAGGGGCTTGGTCGAGAATCTCGGGATCGCGGAGTCCCTGGCGCTGGAGATAAGACACCAGGACGAGGAGGATCTCGAAAAGGCAAGAGAGATCATGAGCAAGCTGGATCGAGAATTGCTTGGGGAAGAGGCGATAACAGTAGAGGATCTCTTCTTGATGGGGATGAGCGGGCGCAGCTTTACCGAGCTTCAGAAGGCTCAGGCCCGGCGGATGTGGCGCGATTTTCTAAAGGTGCGCGGGAATGTTCGACTTACGGCACAGAACGCCTGGGCCGCCGCAGTGGAGTATACGATCGCCTGGGAGGACTATCTCCACCACATCAAGCAGAAAGACCTCGCCCGGCTCTATGGCGTATCCCCCAGAAGCGTGAGCCTACGGTTCCGCGAGATGGTCCAGATTCTGGGGCTCGGCGGCAGAGAGAGGCCCTATTCGACGCCTTGCCGCGCCGACTTCCTGGGGGCCGGATCGGGAGCCTCGTGGGAAGAGGAATGGGAGACCGGAGAAGATCCGTCGGGGGCGGAGTTGGGAGCCATGAGCCCCTGGATGGAGCGCTGGGCCGCGCTTCGCGACAACCGGGACCGGGTCCGGGCCGTGGAGGATCTCCTGGTCTTCAATATGGAGCAGGGGCACTACTGGAGGAGCCAGATCGATAATGCCGTCGCCTTGTGGCAAGAGTATTCCAGCCGGGTCCGGAAGACGGGGAAGATCCGGATCTACAAACCGGAAGTGTGGGCCGCGGCCGTCGAATATGCAATCGCCAGAATCGATGGAGAGCCGGTCTCCCAGTCGGAGCTGGCCGAGATCAACATGGTCTCCGTCGGCAGCGTGGCGAATCGGTTCAAGGCGATCTGGGTCGATCTGGAGCTCGTGGAGCGCGACCGGCGGTTCACCTCGCTGCCCGAATCTCTCCAGGGAAGCCCGCTGGCGGCCCTCGAGGCACGGCGGCGCGACCGGAACCATCTGGAGGACCTGTTCGTTCGACTGTGCGCCAATGCGGATCTATTCTTCGAGCCGTCAGAGGTGATCGAGTGGGTCCTCGACCGCTACCTGCCGGAGAACGAGGCCGAGGCGGACTGGGTCTGCCGGCGGGGGCATCGGCTCTGGGCGGAGGCGATTCGAAAGATCGAGGCGAGTACAAAGGAGCCGGAGCCGGTCCGCCGCCCGGGGCGGGTCGTGGCCGTCGACTTTCATGCCCGGAAGAGGCTCGCTGGAAGCGATCCCTGCCCGTGCGGAAGCGAGCGGCCCTTCGGAGAGTGTTGCGCCTCGGATGAGTGAGGTGGGATAGGGATCAGGGATCGGGTGTCGGGGATCAGGATTTCGTAGGGGCACGGCACGCCGTGCCCTTGTTTTTTGCTGCAAAGAGATAACTCTGGACAAGGGTTTAGGGTTACGTTATTATTCCAAATGGAAGTGGACAGGTCACTGGTGGGCCTCCTGGACTTCAAATCCAGTGGCGGGCGCGAAGAGCGTCCGCGGTGGGTTCGATTCCCACACACTTCCGCCATTCTCGCTGAAAAGGGGCCCTGCCACGTCAGAGAGAGGGCCGTTTACTCCGAATAAGGAACGAGTGAGGTAGAGAGAAATGTTTGGTCTGGGAGCCACTGAGCTCATCCTTATCCTCGTCATCGTCCTGGTCATCTTCGGCGCCGGAAAGCTCCCTGAGATCGGAGCCGGTCTTGGCAAGGGGATCAAGAATTTTAAAAAGGCCACCAAGGACGTCGACGAAATCGATATCACGCCCACCCCGCCAAAAGTAGACTCTGCAAAATCGGACTCGGAAAAAGTCGAGAGCTAGATCGCATAGGAAATCCAATTATTTCCGTTTGAGGATTTTAACGCAGAGGCGCAGAGACGCAGAGAGAAGAGAATTAATGGTGAATGCGGAAAAAGTCATGGATGTTGCGAGGGGCGAAGCCCCGAAGCAATCCCCCGAGCTCAACCTGCCAGGGTGCTCAGTGGATTGCTTCGTCGCTTCGCTCCTCGCAACGTCCCTCAATTAAGTCGGCCCGGAGGGCGATAAGTTCATTCAATAGGAAATCCAATATTTGACTTGTTTCTGTCTGATTCGTC
>CAZFWM010000317.1:0-8555 GCA_964522545.1 uncultured Thermodesulfobacteriota bacterium | reverse complement strand
CAATTGAATTACACAAGCCCTTTCTGCTAGGATGCCCGCCTCTTTCGAGGAACATTGCTGGACCACGAAAAGGAGTGTGAAGATGATTAAGAAGGTCGTCATACCCGCCTGTCTCGTCGTTATCCTCATCTGCGCGTCCCTAGTGGCCCTCCATCTCGGCCAGAAGGGACACAACCGGCTCGACCTCGACATGGATGCAGAGTTTTCCGGCACAGGATCGATCGTGCCGGGCGAGATCTTCGCCACTACCATGGCCCGTCTCATCGAGCACGAGCTCGACGGCGCCTTCGGGTGGCGGCCCAACGACCTCTTTCCCTGGGGGCCCCGCCTCTGGGCGGACAACAACGCCAGCCGCCAGCTCGGCATCATCCAGGCGATCCGGGAGACCGCCCGGTCCTTCAAGGACGAGTTGACCAAGATCTCGAGCGCCGACTATGATCCCAATCTGGTTCAGGCCGAGACCATGTTCAGAAACGACGCCACGAAGTTCTGGTTCCCCTCGGCTGAAAACCGGTTCGGGGACGGGGCGGATTATCTGAGAAAGTACGTCGAGGGGCTGCGAGCGCCGGGCGGGGGTTCGCGTCCGATCAACAAGCGCAACGTGGAGATGATCAAGCTCTTCCGGGTCTGGTCGGTGCTCCTCGGAGACGCCCACGCCTCCCTCTACCGCGAGAGGGGCGAGGACGGCCGGCGGCTGCGGTGCTGGGAGACGGACGACGCCTTCTACCGCTCCCAGGGATACACCCACGCGATCTACTATATGATGCTCTCCCTCCGGCGGGAATACTCCCGGGAGCTCGCGGACCGGGAGGTCCTCTACACCCTGTTCGATGAAGTGCTCCAGGCCCTCGAGCAGGCCGCCCATCTGAAGCCGCTCATCGTCCTCAACGGCCGGCCCGACTGTATTCTTGCCAACCACCGGAACAACCTGGATGTCTTTGTCTCCGAGGCCTGGTCCAAGATGGAGTCGATCATGGAGGAGCTGGAGAAGTAGGCCGTAAGACCAGCATCCTGTGCATCTCGAAGATGCGATGCGGATCGACCTTCCCCCAGAGGTCCCGGATGATATCCACCTCCTCGAGTCCGCAGTTCGGGCCCTCCCGGATGTAGAGATCCTTTATCTCGCTCCGGCCGCGGGAGAACGAAGAATAGCAGATCGAAAAAAAGAAGTAGTCGTACCCTTCTCTCCGAAGGTGGCACGGCACCTCCCCGCTCAGGACCGAGCTCATGAATTCGGTCCCGCGAAGCTCCACGAGCTCGATGATCCTTCTGCCTGATCGGAAGTTCAGTGCGCTCACTTTGAATCCGGCTACACGGGCCTCCGGACCCGCGTGCTCCTCGATCCAGCGGTCACCGGCCTCGGCATACAGGCTCAGATTGGCCAGATTTGAGGTGTAGTAGCCGCTCCAGTGGTCCAATCCCCTGGCGCACAGGATGAAGAGAAGCGCAGCCGGCAGGACCTCGGCGCGCCGGGCCCAGGTCCAGGCCGACCACGCCCTGATCCGCCTCCGGTGCGTTGGGAGCCGCCACAGCAGCCAGAGCGCGCCCTGTGTGGCACATGTCAGCAGGCCGAGCTTGGAAACGTTGAACAGTGAGTGGCCCCAGCCCATGGAAAAGCGATAGCAGTCGGTGATCCAGATGAAGATGACGAAAAAGACGCCGGCCTTGAGGAGTGTGCGAAGACTTGGCCTGAGTCCCTCCTCTCCCACCGCCCTGCTCATCCAGAACAAGCCGCGGTCGAATCCCGAGACGAGGAACAGGAACGAGGCAGGGACATTGATCGCCTGGTAGGCCCCGAAAAGCCCTTTTTTCGGCAGGATCAACATGTACATCAGGTTCAGCAGGGTGACCCAGAAAAGGAGGGCCGGCACGGACGATCGCTCCTCCTCTTTAGCGGAGGGCGCCGGGGCCCCGCCTCGAGGACGGCCTGGAACCAGCGAAACTCTCCAGGCCCGGTAGAGGCCTGCGGCGATGAAGAAGAGGAACGGATAAGGGATCTTCGTAATCAGACGGTCCGTCCACCGGAGCGGGCTCTTGAAGGTCCCCCCCAGGAAGACCTTCCATGCGGTGAACCAGGTCCAGTTGTCGGTGTAGGCAGTGATGTTCTGCTCGAAAGAGAGCGGCAGGATGTGGGCGGGAAAGTTGAACCCGAGCCGACTCAGCTGAGCCGATCTGAAAAAAAATAGAGGGTCCGTAGTGACGTGGAGGTGGTATGAGTACCAGGCGGCAAGCGCGACGCAGGGGCCGACCAGGAGCGGGAGGCGCAGGCAGGGTCTCCGCTTCGCGAGGAGGCCGTGGATGAGGAAGGCCGGCACCAGCAGGGCCCCATCCGCCCTTGTGAGCACGAGCAGGCCGAGGAGCAGGCCGGCCAGGGCATCTTTTCTCCTGCGCCACGCCGCAATGGAGGCCAGGCCGAGGAGGAGGAACAGAGGGGTCTCCACTCCGGAGAGGCGGTACAGTACGTCGATCGGGCACAGGGCGTAGGCGCAGGCCGTCACGGCCGCCAGGCGGTCGGTCCGGCCGGATTCTGCCGATTGTTGCCGCATGAAGTCTCGGGCGCAGTCGAAGAGCAGGATCGAGCCGAGCAGCGAGGCGAGCGGGCCGAGGAGGAGAGGTAGGAATGCCGGATCATCGAACAGCCAGAACCCGGGTACGCACAGCAGGGACCAGAGAAGGCTCGAAGAGCCGGCGCAGGAGAGCCCGGGGTACAGGGCCAGGCCGCCCTCGCCCGCGAGCCGGCCGGCATATTCGAGCAGAGAGTAGGCCCTGTCCATGGGGAAGCCCGGCAGGAGGCCCCGGTCGGGGAGGAGCAGGAAAAAGAGGGTCGAACCGAAGTGGCAGAGCACAATTGAGGCAAGATAGAATCGATTGGTACTAAGGTAAGCCCGCATGCCTCTCTTTTTTTCAGAATAATGACATAATTGTCAATCAGCAGCCCTTTTCCTGAGCAAAAGAGTTATGATATGATTCCTGATTATTCACAACCTGTCATTTCGGTGAGCCGAAGCCCTGAACGAAGCGAAGGGGAAGCGAGAAATCTTTAAACGACACATCACTCAAACATAAAATTTCTCCCTGCGGTCGAAATGACAACTGAAAAAAGGAGGAGAACGATGAAGAAAGCAATGCTGTCAGTGGTAGCGATCATGCTCATGGGCGCCCTGGCCTCGCCCGGAGAAGCCGGGACGTTCCCGGACCCCGAATCCGGGCGCCCCATGTGCCCCAGTCTCATGCTCCACGATGTCAAGATCGACATGGCCAGGACATGGGACGAAGCGGGCTACACCCCTGCCGACTTCCCCCTGGGCCGGGCCGCCGGCTCGCGCGTCGAGGTGGGCGATGTGCGCGATTTCTGGGCCTGGGACCTCAGCATCATGCCTCCCGATCAGCTGCTCGTGCCTGCGACCTGCCGGGCCGTGGGGGATTACACCTATGTCTTCGTGGCGGACGAAGAGTGGGGGACCTATGTGGACCAGGCCGAGGTGGACGCCTTCATGACCGCCTTCGAGGACGAGACCCCGGCAGGCTCGTGGAACCCGAACCAGGGGATCATCGCAAACGACATCGAGGTCTTCGGCGAGATCCCGGACGCCCTGGACGGGGATCCCAAGATCTTTATCCTCTTCTTCCACCTCGCCGGATACGGGGGCTATGAGTTCGACGGATTCTTCAGGTCTTTCGACCAGTATCCGGACTCGTACACATGGCCCATGTATGGTGAGCACAGCAACGAGTGCGAGATGCTCTATCTCAACAGCCACATCCGGCCGATCACCGATGACTACACCCTGGCCGTGGCCGCCCACGAGCTCGAGCACATGATCCACTGGGGATACGACGAATACGAGGAGAGCTGGGTGGACGAGAGCTGCGCCGAGGCGGCCATGACCGTGAACGGATACTACACCGACGTGGGCCATGTACATTCCTTCCTGGCCAATCCCGACACGAAGCTCACCGAGACCGAGCACGTCAGCTACGGGGCGTGCCTCCTCTGGGGGACCTACCTGTTCGAGCAGTTCCAGGGTCTGGGAATCCTGGGCGCCCTGGTGGCCGATCCGGCGCATGGAGAGGCGGGTGTGGACAGTACGCTCGCATTTATCGGGGCCGGCGCCACCTTCGAGTCCGTCTTCAATGACTGGGTCGTGGCCAACTACCTGGATGATCCCTCCCTGGGAGGCGGCTCGTACGGCTACGAGTTCTTCGATCTGGTCCCAATCGCAAAGGAGACCATCTCTACCTATCCCGACTTCCAATCCGGCAGCCTGCCCTCCGACTCGGCCAATTACTACCTGTACACGGCCGTCCCCGGGAAGATGATCAATCTCAACTTTTCATCTCTTTTTCCGGAGCGGTTCGTCCTCCGGGTGATCAAGCGATCGACCCTCAATCCCTCGAGCGCCATATTCGAGGAATACCGACCCGGTCCGGCTGAGGATACGCTGTTCGAGATCAAAGGCGCGGACGTCTTCGACGAGATCGTCGTCGTGGTTGCGGCTTATTTCGGCGCGTCGAACTATGAGCTGGTCGCTGCCGTCCCCCCCGCGCCGTGCGGCGCGCTGCTCCCCGGCGCCCCGGCGCCGGCGCGCGGACTGCCCGGGCTGATCCTCTTCATCGCTGTTCCCCTTGCGATCCTGGGCGCGGGTAGGATAAGTCGCGCCAAAAGGGCGCGGTCAAGATAATTCATGCATCGCACTCTTTTCTTTCAAAGGCTCCAGAGCAAGAAAAGCAACTCTGGAGCCTTTTTATTTATTTTTTCCTTTTCCGGAGTCGATGAGAGGATAGTCGGGAATATAAAAAAGGTGCAGCCTCGTTCCGGACAACATTTTGTATCTATTACGATTCATTGAACATAGGTTGTAGCTTGTTACGTCTAACTGGATAGGGAGAAAAAGAGGGTAATTTTTCATTAAAACATTTTTTGTTTTCAACACAAGCTTTTTTCAAATTTTTTCAAAATATTTTGAAAAAGGGGTTGACAGGAAATCCCTATAGGAGTATAAACCCACACTCAGAAAGTCCCGAGAGGCCAGAAGGCAACACGGCCGAACGATCGAGGGAACCTTTCCTCCCGGTGAAACCGGGAAAGCCGTTGTCCCTGGAAGCAGGGGCTGGGGCAGAGGCCGCCGAGGCCGCCGAAAGTCGAAACCCTGGCAACAGGACGGAAGCCGGAGGCAGCGGAGGCGGGGGATGCCGAAGCCCTTGGAAAGTAAGGGCCGGGCAGGTCTGGCGGAGATTGCGGAGACCAACTCTCCTGGAAACAGGAGGGGCGGCCGAGGCAGTCGAAGTCGGCAGGCGCAGCCCTCTCCAGGAAGGGGACTCACGGCAGAACCGGCGGAGGAAGGAAAGGGGAATCCGACGAGAGGCCGAGGCGCTGAGAAAGGTCACTCGGGACTTTCCTTTTTTATTGCCTTACAACCATGCTTTCCAGCAGTTCAATATTGTTCTCTTCATTGTAAATATCTTTTATTATAACACCTTCTTGGTTCGTTTTTTCCATTAAAATTCCAGAGTTGCCTTTGGGACGGTGGGTCCGATTCCACCCGGACCGCGGACGGCGCGGCAGTCGTCCCTCCAGGTAATTCTCGACACTGATTTATTGCCTGGTGTCTGTCGACTGAAGACTCTGCTCGACCAATTCGACACGGTATGCTTTTTATGGTACAAAGGGCGGATATCGATAACTACAGATTAGAGACGAAAAAAGGAGGAGAATCATGAGATCAGCCTTAGTATCAGCCGCACTGCTTACAGCGACAATCGTCTTAGCCATGGCGGGATCGGCGCTCGCAAACTCCAGCTTCAGCTCCTGTGCGGCCTGCCACGAGTTCGATATGGCACAACCGGAGGGAGAGGCTTGGCACCAGCTCATCGAGTTCCAGACCTGCATCGAGGGCAACTGCGACTACTGCCACCAGTACAGCCCGGCACTGCGCAGGACCGTTTGCGACAACTGCCACCTGGACCGCGGACTCTCCCAGTTCCACAAATGCTCTGGGGCAACGACGTCCTGTGTCCCCTGCCACGGCGGTACACCACCCGGAGAGGACCTCGACCACACGGCCTGCCTCGACGAATGTAGCGACGGTCTCGACAACGACGGGGACTGCCTCTGGGATGAAGAGGATCCGGACTGCGTTCCCTCCGATTGCACCGACCTCGACGGCGACGGCTTTGGAGACCCGGCGAGTCCGGACTGCACGTCTCCTCTGCTCGACTGCGACGACACCGATCCTCAAGTCAACCCAGCCCACGCCGAGGTCCCAGGCAACGGGAAAGACGACGACTGCGACGGCCAGATCGACGAGCCCTGCTTCATAGGGACTGTCCTGTAAGTAATAGGGCGGCCCATGGCCGCCTGTATAAATCCGTGCCGTAATAAACCGGCGGGCATGGCCCGCCCTATCGCTCGAGGGGGGGAACCGTTGAGACGAGACGAAATCTACACGGCGATTCAGCTGGCGGGGCAGGGAGCGATGAAGCTCGCATCGGTCTACATGCGCCAGCGTCGTCCCTTCATCCTGAACCACCTGATCACTATTCGCTGCAACCTCGACTGCCCCTTCTGCTACGTGAGCGGCCCCGAGCAGCTGGAGTTCAACCGGGTCCACTACCCGAAGCAGGAGGAGATGAACACGGACGAGGTGCGCAATTTCTACAAGCAGCTCGTGGCTCACGGCTTCAAGCTGGCCGTGATCGTGGGCGGCGAGCCTCTGCTGCGCAGCGACCTCGACCGGCTCATCGCCGAGCTCGACGGCCACATCTTCACCTCCGTGTTTTCCAACGGCATGGTCCTCGCCGAGCGCTGCGACCTGATCCGGAAGGCCTCGAGCCTCATCGTATCCCTCGACGCCCCGGACGAACAGCACGACACCCTGCGCGCCCGCCCGGGGTGCTTCCGGCGCGCCATGGCCGGCATCGAGGCCGTGCGGAGCCGCCACCCGAAGATCAAGCTCGCCCTGATGATGACCGTGACCGATCAGAACGTGCACCGCGTGCGCGACATGATCGACTTCGCCCACGAGCTGGACCTTCCGATCGGTTTTCAGCCGCCCACATACGAGGGGCAGTTCGGCCTCGACGACCGCCCCAATGAAGAGTGCTCCCAGAGGGTACCTCCGTCGGCCCCTCTCACCGATGCCTTCCGCGTCATTCTCGAGGCATCGAAGCGGCAGAGGATACTCGCCTCGCGGGCCTTCTTCGAACTGATCATCGACGACCGCAGGACATTCCCCTGCCACTACCCCACCTACGTGCTCGGCCCGGTCTATCCGAACGGTGATGTGCTCGCCTGCACGTCGGCCACGATGATCGCGAATCTGCGCGCCTCCGGCGTGGCCGACATCCTCGAAAGCCCTCGATTCCAGGCCAACGCCGAGGCCGGCCCGACCTGTCGGCGAGGGTGTCGCGACTGGGGAATCCACGACATCTCGGCCCTTCACAACCGGCAGGTGGACCTCTCGGACCTGCGCCGCTACTACAATGCCTTCGTTGTCTAGCCTTGACATCCTCCCCGGATAGATTATAGACTTATATTCATATAACCGCTTACCCGGTTAAATGGGTTACATGATAAGCAAGGAGACTGAAATGGATATCAAGGTCCTGGGAACGGGCTGTGCCAAATGCGATAAGCTTTTCGAGGTGACGAAAACGGCGCTCCAACGGTCCGGCTCTGAGGCCACGCTGACCAAGGTGGACAAGATCGACGATATCATGGCCTACGGCGTTATGATGACGCCCGCCCTCGTCATCGGCGGGGAGGTCAAGAGCACGGGCAGGCTGCCAAAAGAAGCGGAGATCGTCTCGTGGATCAGGGAGGCCGAATAAAATACAAAACTCTTTTTCGTGGCTCAACGCTACTAATACCACAATGCTTTCTGTTATCGAGATAAAAGGGAATCTCGCGCAGAGACGCAGAGACTGAGGGAAATTTTTATCAATCCTCTGCGAGCTCTGCGCCTTTGCGCGATACAATCATGGTGGGGAGGGGGAGCGAGTTAGTTGCGGCTCGGCCGCGTTAAGGAATCCCTATGCTGAATGACCTCATCAGAAACGCCGAGCAGTACATCCACTCGAGTCCGTGGCTCGCGGTGGTGGCGGTGTTCCTCGGGGGCCTGATGACCGCAGCCAATCCTTGCTGTCTCGCCATGATCCCGCTGATCATGAGCTTCGTGGCGGGCCGGAAGGAGGAGCGGCTCGGAGTTTTGAGGGCCCTCGGCTATTCTCTTGCCCTGGTCCTCGGCCTGTCGATCACCTTTACCTTTCTTGGCGTCGCAGCCGCGCTGGCCGGAACCCTCTACGGCGACGTCTCGGGCCTGTGGAAGTGGGTGGTCGGGGTGGTCTGCCTGCTGATGGGGCTCCACCTGCTCGGCCTGCTCAACATCCCGATCCCCTCGCCGGTCCGATCCCAGCCGAGGATCCGCGGCATGCTGGGCGCTCTGGTCATGGGCCTGCTCTTCGGCTTCGTCTCTGCGCCGTGCGCCGCCCCCATCCTGATCGTGCTGCTCGTCTACCTCGCCGGCTCCGGGGCCTCGGTTCCCTACGGGGCCTTC
>CAZFWM010000316.1:0-8562 GCA_964522545.1 uncultured Thermodesulfobacteriota bacterium | reverse complement strand
CGCTGGCCGACGGCAGTCGTGAGGATATGGTACAGTGAAGTGGATAGCCCTTTTCAGGAATATCCACGAGCAGGATCAGATCTCCCCTCATAACATCATAGAGATTCTTGCGTGGTCTAAGTCCCTTTTCGCGGCGGAATTTATTGATAGGCCGAATGTCGAACCGGATGATAAAGTTCTTTACGATGGGCATAATTAATGAAGTAATTTTCTTTCCAAGTAATTGAGTTGCTGCGAGGTGTTCAGGCGCTTTTTCTCTAACCGTATAGTATTTTGTCCAAGCTGCATTCAGAATAACGGCCAGTGGAATGCCGGCCAGTTCACATGAAGTGCTTATAGAAAGCCTCCAATCAGCCAGAACTAAATCCGGCATGACTTTTTCTATCAGCTTCAGCTCTTCCTCCACACATCTTTTTGTGTGATCATAGTCATAAAAATCAACTCTCCCTCGCCTACAAACGGCAAGCCCATGTTCGGGATCCGTGGTTCTAATTTTGAATATTGGGAATCCCTTTTCTTGAGGCAATTTCATGTAGTGACCTTCGCCGGCAAAAACAATATCGTGCCCCATCTGTCGCAATAATTTCGCCACCTCAAGCGGTCTTGAAGTGTGTGACAACCAGTTACCGTCCGGCATTACCAATATCTTTTTCTTCATGCAAATCACTCCAAAATGAATGAATATTGCTACAACACCTCCTCGTAAAAGGGAAACACGTCCAGGATCACCATCCCCTTCATCTGCCCGGGCATGTCCGTGCCGGCCGGGATCGTCAGCGTGACGGCCGCGATGTTTCCCTGGGCGTCTGCTTCGATGGTCGTGTAGGCGTGGTAGTCGATGTTCACCGCCTCGGTCTCGGCCGTGTCGATCAGGACGAGGCCGGCCAGGTGCTCGTCGGCCGAATAGGCGGCCCCGCCCCCGAGGGCGAATGTGGCCCTGAGGGTCCCGTCCCTGTCGTGGGCGGGCGGCGTGTAGTCGAGGGAGGCCACGGCGATTCCCTCGGGCCTCTTGTTGGCCGGGCCGAGGGGGTCGTAGGCCCGGGTGATGTAGGTGCCGAAGGCGACGAGCTTTTCGTAGACGCCGTTGCAGAGCCCGGCAAGGGCCATGAGGGGACCGAAGGTGGGCACGGAGAGGCAGTCCGCCTCGGCGTAAGCGGAGGCCCCGACGGCCCTGAGGTCCGGGCCCAGCTGTCCCCGGAGCTGGAAGATATCGAAGGGGACCGCCACGTCGGTGACCTCCATGGTGAAGTTCGTGTTGGAGAGGATGAAGAAATCATTCTTGTAGCGGCCGTTCATGGGAAAGGTGAAATCGGTGGCCGGATCGGCTACCAGGAGGCCTTCGTCATCGAAGCGGCCCCCGACCGCCCACATGAGAAACTTCCCCTCCTGTTGGGCGTCCGGCTCTGTGACCTCCAGGGTCCCCAGGATCCAGTGATAGCTGTCGAAGCCGATCTGGTTGAGGCTGGGGAGCATGGGCGGCAGGGGTGCCGCGAGGCGCTTCCACTCGAAAGCCGACACCTCGTCGGCCGTCACCTCCAGGGGAATCCGGTCGCCCGTCGAGTCGTCCGTGTCGAACTCCACATAGCCGGAGAAGCTCCCGGCCCTTGTCCCGCCGACGACAAGGTTCCCTATCCTAAGCCCTCCCGTGAGATAGGCTCCCTCCATGAATATATTGTAAGAGGTCCCGGGCTCGAGAAATTCCTCGGGCACGATGTGCAGGTAGTGCCCGTCGGCCGAGGGCTCTACATGGTAGTCAAAGGGGGGCCATACATCGATGTCGAGCTGTTCGCACGGGCACCGGATGGGGGTTGAGCAGACGGCTGCGTCCACGGTATCCCCCGCCTCCCGGACCACGAGCCGCTCCGTGATGTACGTCGAGGCGGGCAGGGTCTCCGGGTCCTCGAACAGGGTGTTCCCGCCGGGCGTCACATAGAACATCTCCACCCCGTCCTCGTCAAAGGTCTCGCCGGGGTCGGTCTCGCAGCGGGAATCGTCGGAGTAGAGGCAGTAGTCGTAAGGCAGGTACCAGACGAATCCGTGCTCCCCGCCGATGTAGACCCCGGGCTCGCCCAGGGCGGGCGAACCGTTGAGGTCGTTCCGGTCCGCAAGCTCCGCATCGTCCGGCGTTGTGTCGTAGGACCAGCGCCGGGTCCCGTCGTCGGAGTTCAGGGCATAGAGCTTGCCGTTGCCGCAGCCGAAGTAGACGATGTCGTGCACTTCGGGCGGCGGGGCTGGCCCCAGGGTGGGGGAGGAGCGGATCGTGTCGCCCGTGTCATAGGTCCAGAGAAGCCCGCCCAGGGTATCGAGGGCGTAGAAGATCCCGTCGGCCGAGCCGAAGTAGATTGCATCGGTGTTTCCCTCGTCATCCACGCCGAGGGCCGGCGAGGTGTAGATGTGGTCCATGGTGGGGAACTTCCAGAGGAGCCTTCCATGCTCGGGCTCGAGGGCGTAGAGGGCGCTGTCGAAGGAGCCGATGTAGACGGTGCCGTCCGAGCCGACGGCCGCCGAGGAGGAGATGAATCCCAGGGTCATGGTCCGCCACTTCGAGGCGGCGTCCGGACCGACGGCGTGGACGAAGAGATCGAGGGAGCCCCAGTAGATCGTCCCGTCGTCCGCGAAGGCCGCAGCGGACCAGGCGTTGTTTCCGGTGGTGTAGGTCCACTCGAGGGCACCCTCCTGGTCCACGGCGTAGTAGTTCCAGTTCGTGTTTCCCGCGTAGAGGGTCCCGTCGAAGCCCATGACAACGTTTCCCTCCCACCAGTTGTTGTAGCCCGGCCCCGGGTCGGCCGTGGCCTGGAAGGTCCAGAGCAGGCGGTCCTCGGGCGAGGCGACCCCGTCGTCGGTGCGCAGGCAGTACATGTTACCGTCGCCCGAGAGGAAGACCACCTTGGAGTAACCGAGGTCAGGGTCGAACCGGGTGATCGTGGCGGCCGAGTCGATGAGCTCGCCGGTCCGGTAGGTCCACCTCTCCGACCCGTCTGGATTGATGGCGTAGAAGTTGTAGTCCGCCGAGCCGACATAGACCGTGCCGTCGCCGCCGATGATGGGCGTGCTGAAGATCCCCTTGGCCGTCTCGAAGGACCAGGGCTCGTCGCCGCCGTAGACGGCCTGGATCGGGCTCCGGCCCGTGTTCCTGCGGGTGCGCCGGAAGCTGGGCCACGGGGAGTTGGCCTCGACCGGGACCTCGTACCCGTAGGTTGCCGAGGGTAGGCCCTCGGCCCTGACCACGAGATAGGCCGGCTCCGTGGGCTGAGGCCCGGACAGGGGAAGATCCACGTGCACCCGGACGTGGCTCGAGCCGACCTCCGGGGGTAGGGCGAGCCGTATCTCCCGGTTCGACCAGGCGATCACTTCGTGAACCTCGGTGACCGCCCCATCCCGGGAAAAGGAAACATATCCGTCTCCCTGCATCAGGCCAAAGCCGTTCCCCGCGATGAGCACCGCCTCCTCCGGGTCCGCGACCGGCGGGTCGATGGCGTCGATGTAGCTGCAGGAAGCGAGAAAGGCCGAGGCGAGAAGGATGAGCATGGTTTTGTTAGTCGCGATCATGACGTGTTCCTTTTCGGTAGGGTGAGAAAAAACGGCTGCCGGATCGAGAGATAACAAAATGCCGGGATGATTACAATGAGACACCTCGCAGTAATGATTTAAAATGGACGCACTTTTGGTCGTTGCGAGGAGCGGAGCGACGAAGCAACCCACTGAGCTCATTGGCATGCTGAGCACGGGGGATTGCTGTCGCTCGCAATGACCCAAAGGTGCCACATGCCAAGTTGTAATATCCGATTGTTTGACAGTCCTACATAGTTTGATGGATAATAGTAAAGACGAAACCCATGAAAAAAGGAGGAAAGAGATGAAGAAGACTATTCTACTGGCCGTCTCCCTCGTACTGGCCGGCGGGGGCCTTGCCCTGGCCGATGTCTCCTCCCCTTACGGCATCAACAGCCATGTGCCCGACACTTCGACGCTCGACATGATCGTCGGGGCCGGGCTCGGCTGGATCCGGGTCGACATGAACTGGTTCCAGCTCGAGCCGGGCCGGGACTCCTACAACTGGGGCTTCATGGACTCCACCGTGAACAACGCCCGGGCCCGCGGTCTCGAGATCTTCGCCACCCTGGCCTACACCCCGGGCTGGGCGAGCGGCACCGGCGACATCGCAGATCCCCCCCTGGACACGGCAGACTGGTACGACTTCGTATTCGACGCCGTGAACCGTTACCGGGGCAGCGTCAAGTACTGGGGCATGTGGAACGAGCCGAACCTCGAGCAGTTCTTCACCGGCAACGGGTGGCAGTACCGCGAGTGGATCCTCAAGCCCGGCTACCAGGCCGCCAAGGCCGCCGACCCGGGCTGCTTCGTGCTCGGGCCCGAGCTGGCCCACCTGAGCAGCACGGACTGGCCGGACTGGATGTACGAGGCCATGATCGCCGGCGGCGCCGACCACATCGACATCATCACCCACCACTGCTACAAGGGCGACTCCGGGGACGACATCTTTCACTACCTCGACGGGGACGCCTTCCACTGGGGCTGGGACCCGCCGCCGCTCATGAAGGTCCTCGACGACCTCGGAGTAGCCCACAAGCCGGTCTGGCTCACCGAGGTGGGCTGGCACACGGACGAGGTCTCCGAGGGGGATCAGGCGCTCTACTATCACCAACTTCTCTGGGGTGTGTTGCAGCGCGGCTACATCCAGAAGGTCTTTCCCTACGAGATCCGGGACGACCCCACTGCGGGCGTGCCAAAGTGGGGCATCATTCGTTCCGACTACTCGCCCAAGCAGGCCTACTTCACGTACAGGGATTTCATCGCCGGCCCGACCGAGCCCGAGCACGACCCGATCTGGTGCGGCTACGGTCTCGCCTCCCCGGCGGGCGGCGCAGGGAGCCTGATTGTTTTCCTGCTCCCCTTCGCGTGGATCGGATGGCTGTCGCATCGGAGGAGATGAATCCGAGGGAGACGAGAAAGAAGGAGGGAAGCTCATGCGGGAGACACGAACTCATCTGTTGACTGTATTTACAATTGTCCTTGCATCGGTCTTTCTTTGTTGCAATCTGGGCGTTGCATTATCACCTGAAATACACTCCATCGCGCCGGACCACGGTACCTTTGGTTACCCAACGGACATCACCATCTACGGCGCGGACTTCGATCCCACACCCCAGGCGGCGCTCTATGGCGGCGGTCCCTATCTGAAGGGCTCGATCGAGACATTCCAGGCCATGGATATCCATGTCGTAGGGGATTATGCCTATGTCGCGGATGGGAGTGCGGGCCTCAAGGTGCTCGACGTATCCGATCCCGCAGCCCCCGCCATTATAGGATCAAAGGGTACGCCCGGCCTGGCCCAGGGCGTGTTCGCCTCCGGGGACTATGCCTATGTGGTCGATATGGCCTTCGGCCTCTTCGTGGTGGTCGACCTGTCCGATCCCACGAATCCACGGATCGTCGGCTTATGCGATACTCCCGATGCCGCATGGGGGGTTTATGTCTCAGGGACCCATGCCTATGTTGCGGACGGGTACGCCGGCCTTCAGGTGATCGATGTGTCCGATCCCACGAGCCCCCATGTCGTCGGCTCGTGTGGTACACCATTCTGGGCCGGCGATGTTCATGTCTCCGGGGACTGTGCCTACGTGATCGACGGCGGCTCAGGGCTCCAGATCGTCGACGTGACCGATCCGACGGCTCCCCATATCGTCGGCTCTTGCGATGTGCCCGGGATGGCCCAGGGCGTCGATCTTTTGGGGAACTATGCCTGTGTGGCGGACTGGATGGGGAGCTTCCATGTGATCGATGTGACCGATCCCTCAGATCCCCGAATCGTCGGATCCGTCAGCACACCGGAGTCTGTCAACGATGTCGGCGTCTCCGGCAACTATGTCTATGTCAGCTACTCGGCGGACTATTACGGAGGGGTTTATGTAATCGATATCTCGAGTCCGACCGATCCGCGCATCGTCGGTACAGGGGATTCGCCGGGCCTGGCAAATGCAGTCCACATTTCAGAGAATCATGCCTACGTGGCGGGCGATACGGAAGGGCTTCAAATCCTCGATGTCACCGGTCCCGGCAACCCGAGCATGATCGCTTCGTGTCTCAATGGGTTTGTATGGGACGTCCATGTTTCAGGAAACCATGCCTATGCTATCGTGGACCGTCTCGGCCTCCGGGTGGTGGACATCTCCGAACCCACGGATCCCCAGGTCATCGGGTTATGTTATGTAAGTGACGGGCTGTCTGTTCACGTGTCAGGTACCTATGCGTACATTGCAGGGGGCCTGTCACTCCGCATCATCGACATAGCCCATCCCGACAGGCCCCGTGTCGTGGGCTCCTGTGATTTGACCCCCTGGGGTGCATTGGGCGTCACTGTTTCGGGGAGCTATGCCTATGTGGCGGCCCACTATGGAGGACTTCAGATCGTAGACATCTCAGATCCTGAAAATCCATATATCGTGGGATCCTGTGCCATGCCCTACTGGGCTATTAATGTCGATGTCTCCGGCACCTATGCCTATGTGGCGCAGGCGTCCGCAGGGCTTCAGATCGTCGACGTGGCCGATCCCGAGAATCCAGTTGTCGTCGGCGTTTTGGACACTACATTCGCACACGATGTTTATGTGTCCGGGAGCCATGCCTTCGTGGGCGTTGATGAGGGGCTGTTGGTGGTCGATGTATCCGATCCCGCGAATCCCGGCCAGGTCGGCTCCTGTGATACTCCAAGCTGGGCTTACGGGGTCCATGTCTCCGGCGATCTCACCTATCTGGCGATCGGCCCTTCGGGCGTCCGGGTCGTCGACATAGCCGACCTCTCGACCCCCTACATCGTGGGCCTATTCGATACCGATTTCGCGGGGAACGCTTTTGTGTCCGGCGACCATGTCTATGTGGCTGATTCCGAGGGAGGCCTCCGGATCGCTAAGGCTTTTGACCCGTGTTTCGACGTGACGCTCATCGGATCCGGAGAGCTGACCGCCACGGTGCCCGCCGGGCTGCCGAAAGGCACCTACAATCTCAATGTGATCAACCCCGGTGGGGAGATGGCCACCCTGCCGAACGCCTTCACCGTGGGGGCTGCGGCCGCCCCGGCGCCCGACATCAAGGCGAACGACTCGGACGGGCCTCTCATCATTACTACGAGCGATCCGGTCGAGCTTTCCATAGCGCTCGACCCGGGAAGCGAAGCCGGGGAGCTCTGCGACTGGTGGCTCGTCGTAGTGACGCCCATCTGGCCGTTCTCCCTGTCCCTGGGGCAGACACCTCTGGTCGAGCTGTCTGAAACCACCCTGTTCAGCACTTCGCTGCCTGCGGGGATTTACACCTTTGCCTTCGTCCTGGACGATACACCTGACGGGGCTCTCGGTGTGACGTGGTACGACTACGTGATCGTTGTGAGCCTTCCGAAATGATCGCGGAGGTCGCCCTAAGCTTCCGGGCCATCCCCTTCGCTCCCTGCGAAGTCGAGCCCGGATGGACCTGAGAGATCTCCTGCCGCGGTCGCCCAAAGCGCGGTGGGACGGATTCTTCCTGATCGGGATCTTCCCGCCCGACTCACCCGTGCGGTGGCTCAAGTTCCATCTCTTCGTGGGGGCGGACCGACCCGGGCGCGTACCGATCGCCGCCATGGAGGGGATGGGGGGGGAGGGGGAGCTCTTCGAGGCGATCTGCCTGGAGGACCACCTCTTCTCTCAACAGCACCCCACCACGTTCGGTGCCCTCCGATCGAAACTGGAGCCCTTCAGCCTGAGCCTCCCGGGACGATTCGATCTGGCCGGGGCGTGGCCGGACTTCTCCGTCACTGTGACCGATCCGGACCGCGAGATGGAGGGGCGGTTCAGGGTGGAGGCCCACGACCGTCAGACCTGGTGCCGCCTCGGAGACGTGCTCTCCTACTTCGGGCTTCACTCCGCCCTCCGGGGTGAGCTACGGATCCAGGGGAAGGACTACCCCCTCGATGGTTTCGGCATCCTCGAGCACGCCTGGGGTACGGACACGCGAATCCCCTTGCCCCGGCTGGTCCGGGGCGTCTGGCACTGGGACGTCCTCTGGTTCGGCCAGCCTGATGAGCCTGACGCCGCCGTGGCCGCCCTTGCCGTCGTGCCCTTTGGAATCCGGGTCCTCCCGTTCCGGGGAGGAGGTCGCGTGCCGGGCGAGCCCTTCCGGGCCTGGCAAGGGCTGAGGGTCGAGTACTTGGAAACCCGCGACATCGAGGGGGAGACCGTGCCGGTGCGGTGGAAGGGGACGATCAAGAGCCGGGCCGGGACGATACGATACGGGGCCCGTGCGGCCGGCCCGGTGTTACAGCCCTTCGAGCACGGGGCCTTTCTCGGCTTCACCTTCGAGGGGAGCTACGAGCCCCGCTCCGGCCCCCCGCGCCCGGTGGCGGGGACCGGCTTCACCGAGTTCTTCGACTCCGGGGCCCACGCGGTCCGACTGGCATAGGAAATCCAATTTTTTCCGTTGAAGAGTTTTAACGCAGAGGTGCAGAGAAAGAATTTGTGGAGTATATGAAAAAGATTTTTTCAACCACAGAGGACACAGAGGTCACAGAGT
>CAZFWM010000315.1:0-8565 GCA_964522545.1 uncultured Thermodesulfobacteriota bacterium | reverse complement strand
CATCC
Organism: uncultured Thermodesulfobacteriota bacterium; assembly: GCA_964522545.1. GTDB lineage: Bacteria > Desulfobacterota > DSWW01 > CAZFWM01 > CAZFWM01 > CAZFWM01. Next base: position 8,560 of record CAZFWM010000315.1, on the reverse strand, counting down.
CCACCTTACTTTACTATAGCTGACTTCGCTTCGCTCGCAACATCCTCAAGTTGCTCAATTGTAGATCTTATAATTTCCTTTACGACCGACTCGACTCACAGCCAGTCGAAGAGCTTGCGGTTGGCCGCGTGGAAGGCGTACCGGTCGAAATGCGACAGGGGAACCCACTTCACAGCATCGTGAAAGATCGCCCTGGGGCGGCCCTCCGCGTGTTCGCAGCGATAGAGATGCAGGGTGATCGTGAAGTGCGAATAGCCGTGCTTCACTGAGGCGAGGTGATCCCCCACACGGACCTTGATTCCGAGCTCCTCCTCGACCTCGCGCTCGAGGGCCTGCTCATGCGTCTCACCCGAGCCGACCTTGCCCCCGGGAAATTCCCACAATCCCCCCAGCATCCCTCCTGACGGGCGCCTGCCCAGGAGGTAGCGCCCTTTCTTGCAAATCGCAGCGGCCACGATCTCGTGGTGAGGCACGGGCCTTCTCGCGCGACGAACCGGGACCTCCCCCTGTCGGCCGAGCTGATGGGCCTCGCAGTATCGCCGAATGGGGCAGGCCCCGCAGCGGGGGCCGGTCGGCGTGCACACCCGTGCGCCAAGCTCCATCAGGGCCTGGTTGAATCCGCCCGGGTCTCCGGGCGGCACGAGGGCCTCGGCCAATCCCCACAGAGTATTCACCGTGGCGGCCCGGTCGATGGGATCGGTCACATGGAACAGCCGGGCCAGGACGCGCTTGGTGTTGCCGTCCAGGGCCGGCTCGCGCTCGCCAAAGGCGATGCTCGCGATGGCGCCCGCGGTGTATCGGCCCACGCCGGGCAGCTCCCGCCACGCCTGCGCCGTCTTCGGAAGACGGCCGCCGCGCTCACCCACAATGATCTTGGCGGCCCTGTGCATATTCCGTGCTCGACTGTAGTAGCCCAGCCCTTCCCACGCCTTGAGCACCTCGTCCTCGCCCGCCGAGGCCAGGGCGCGAATGCTGGGAAAGGCCTTCAGAAATCTACGGTAATAGGGGAGAGCCGTCTCGATGCGGGTCTGCTGGAGCAGGATCTCGGAGAGCCAGATCCGGTAGGGGTTGCGGGTACGGCGCCAAGGGAGATCGCGGGCGTTCCGGCGAAACCATGCGAGCAGAGCACGTCGGATCCCTTGTCGCTCCCGTGCCTCTAGTTCTGATCGTTTCATGTGTAATCCGTTCTGGTCGATTCAGCTTGATTTTTAATATTCATTGTAGCATCTTGATGTAAAAATGAAGTATGGAGGACCGTTAAATGATTACGTCGGCAAGAATTAAGAATTTCAAATGCTTCGCTGATCTGGAGCTGTCCGATATTTCTCGTATCACTCTCGTCGGTGGTCAAAATAATGTCGGCAAGTCCTCTTTACTTGAGGCCCTGTATTTATCCCACGATAGGCGTAATTCAAACATGGTCGTTCAGCAATTTGCATGGCGTGGAATTAGTAGAGTTCCTATAGAACCGGAGACAATCTGTGCCCCTATCTTCTTTGGGTATGACCTGAAAAAGCAAATTGCAATTTCGATTAAATTCGATAACAACAAACGAGAGAAGATGTGTCTTAAATTCAATCCGGAATACACACCGACTAAAATTCCAGTAAGAAAGAATGAACATACCGATGGAATCGCCTATATACAGACGGATATCCAACCCAGCCCTTCCTTCTCCTTGGATATTGAATATACAGCGGGTAGTAAACCACCCCAAATATCCCACATAGCTATGACGAAGGATGGTCTAGCTCTTCAACATGACAACGCCGACAATAAGAGCGGCCCTCCACAAATGGCCGGTTTTCTCGCTAGCCGAGCACATCCCAATCCGCAGCAAGAATCAAATCGATATGGGAAACTCGACATTATAGGGAAACAGGATAGCATTTTGGAGATCATGCAAATAATCGAACCGAAACTGGTCGGTCTTTCTTCCATCAGCTTCGGTGAAACCTCGGTCATCCATGGCGATATTTCATTGGGTCGCAAGATTCCCATACAATTCATGGGTGAAGGGACGGCAAGATTGCTCTCCATCGTTCTTATGCTTGCCACGGTCCGCGATGGCATTCTATTCATCGATGAAATCGAGAATGGATTTCACAATTCCATTCATGCTTCTGTATGGAAGGCTATTGTAACTGCCGCGCACGCTTACAACACTCAGGTAATAGCTACCACACACAGTTACGAATTTATTAAGGCCGCTCATGAGTCTATGTCGGATGAGTATGAGGAGGATTTTCGTTTCATTCGTTTGGACAGAAAGGGAGATGATATAGTCGCCAAGACATTCGACCACCAACTCTTCGGCGCATCTCTAGCCTCGAACATGGAAGTGCGCTGAGCATGGAACCTCCGAGAAAAATCGAGAAGAAAAAACTTATCCTGGCAGAAGGGGCAGATGCCTACTTTTTCTGCATTTGGGCATGTCGTGGATTTGATGTCGAAGATGTTCAGGTACTGGACTTTGGGGGAATCGATAACCTTGGCTTGTTCCTACGTATGCTAAAGCAACTTCCTCGCTTTGACATGGTGGAATCTATTGTCATTGCTAGAGATGCCGAGTTGGACGCTTCTGCGGCCGTTCAAAGCGTTCAATCTGCCTTGTCCAATGCTGATTTTCCTGTTCCAGGATCACCGTTCGATTTCTCAGTTGGAATGCCAAGAACAGCCTTCATCCTCTTCCCGGGATTTTCTGAGTCGGAAGAGGGCAAGGAAATCCTGGAGACCGGAACATTGGAGGACCTTTGCCTGGCAATGGTTGATGAAGTTCGCATTATAAAATGTGTCGATGAATACCTTGCCTGTGTTAAGGGCGCGGGGAAGGAGATCAAACATGAACACAAGGCCCGGCTCCATACCTATCTCTCCGGAAAAGATAAGTTTGTCGGACTGAAAGTCGGAGAGGCAGCAAGGGCTGGTGCATGGGACTGGAACCACCCTCGCTTAGAAAAGATGAAAGAAATTATCCTGGCAATGTAAACGGACAAATCATTTAACGCCCACCTGTCACGCGTCTTCGACGACCGTCTTCTTCCGCGGCCGACCTCGGGGCCGGAGCACGATCTCACGGCCCGTGACCTTCTCCATACGCTCCACAAAGGCCCGTCCGCCCGTGAGCCCGGACCGGCGTACCGCTTCTTCGATCATCTCCCACTCGCCTGTCGGGATCGGCTCGTCCAGCCAGGCCCGGTAGCGCACCTGGCGCCTGTCGGCCTTAGCGCCGAGGCACTGGTACCAGGGGTCCACCTCGAGGGCCGGGTCGTCGAGCCCCAGGGCGCGGGCCCGGCAGCTCGACCACCGGTAGTGGAGCGGGTCTTCGACCAGGCCGGACCGGACCGGGTCGAGCTCGATGTAGCGGGAGACGGCCGGCTGGTGCCGCTCGGCCTGGAGGGGCGAACTCCTGAAGCGCCCCTCCCAGAGGGCCCCGCGGCGGCCCTGTCTCTTATTGATGTAGCGTGTGTACCGCCCGCCCACGACCTTCATCATGCGGCCCAGGTCCTGGGCGCCCCGGGGGGTTACGAGGAGGTGGATGTGGTCGGGCATGAAGACATAGGCGTAGATGAGGCAGTTGTGGATGGTCTTGGCGTCGCGGACCGTGGCGTGCATTTTCTCGTAGTCTTCTTCGCAGAAGAAGATCGGCCCCTCGCGCCCCTGGTAGAGGATGTGATGGGTCCAGCCGGCCAGCACCGGCCTCGCCTTTCTCGGCATTCTTTCTCCTCCCTAAAACAGGTCCATCTGCGTATTGGGGACCTTGGGCCGGCGCCGCTTTCCTCCGGTCTTTGCGGCCTCCTTGAGCTCATCGCGGATGTCGGCGAGGAAGGGCGACTCGGGGGGCTCGCGCCGCTCGCCGTACAGGGTGCGCGAGCGGGCCGAGCAGAGGTAAAGCCGGCTCATGGCCCGGGTCATCCCCACGTAGAGGAGGCGCCGCTCCTCTTCGAAGTCTTCTGTGCTGAGCTCTTCGCCCGGCCGTCGATAAGGGAGGATTCCGTCCTCGCACCCCACGATGAAGACCACCGGGAACTCGAGCCCCTTGGAGGCGTGCAGCGTCATGAGCACGACCCTCTCGGCCCTCGGATCATAGGCGTCCAGGCCGGTGCGCAGGGCGGCCGACGAGAGATAGCCCCCCAGGTCGCGGCCGTAAGGTTTGGCGCAGGAGAGGAGGGCCTCCCGGACCCTGGAGCCCGCTTCCAGGCTATCGCCCCCCCGGCAATCCTCTCCGCCCTCGACTGAATAACTGTCGCAGGCAGCCCCTATGAGTTCCGCCACGCCCGGGCCGGGCACGATCGACTCGAGCACGCGCATCATGCGGGAGAGATCGGCAAGGGCGCTGCGGTCCGCCTGGCGCAGGACCTCGCGCGCTGCGGCCGCTTCGAGGCGCTCCGAGAGAGTGCCCTCTCCGCCGTCCGCTCCGGAAGATGCGAACGCCTCGAGGGCCGACCGGTCGCCCGAGCCCCCCCGGAACCGGAGCGAGCGGACGAGGTCGAGCTCGCTCGCGGGGTTGTGGAAGAGGCGGAGCAGGGCGAGCACGGCCTTCGCCCCCCTGCTCGCGAAGGGCCCCTCCGTGCCGATCCGCTGATACGGGATTCCGGAACGCTCGAAGGCCTCGACCAGGGCGGCCGCCTGGGCCCCGAGCCGGTAGAGCACAACGAAGTCGGAAAAGCTCCCGCCTCCGGCGCTCTCGGCACTGTCGAGCCGCCCGGAGTCCAGAGAGAAGTAGCTCGTACCCCCCAGGGCCCGCTCGATCTGGTGCACCACGAACTCGGCCTCGGCCCGGTCGGTCGGGGCCCGCAGGATGTGGATCCGGCCCTCCCCTTCGATCCCGGACCAGACGCGCCCGGCCCGGGACGTTTTGTCGCGCTCCCCGGGCCCTTCCCTTTCAGCGATCCGGCCCGCTCCTTCGATCACCTCCGTCGAAGCTCCCAGGATGGTCTCGGTCGATCGATACGAACGGGTGAGCCGTATCACGCGGGCCTCGGGGAAATCCTCGGCAAAGCGGTGGAAATAGGCCACCTCGGCCCCGCGAAACCCGTAGATCGCCTGGTCCGGGTCCCCGATGGCGCAGAGGTTTGGTCGGTCCGGGGCGAGGAGCCGCACGAGCCGGTACTGGGCACGGTTGATGTCCTGGTACTCGTCGATGAAGATGGCTTGAAACCGGTCGCGGTGGCGGGCCAGAACCTCAGGGTCGCTCTCGAAGAGACGGACCATCAGGCCGATCAAGTCGTCGAAATCGACTGCGTCACTGCGCCGGAGCGCCTCTTCGTAGGCCCGGTAGGCCTGGGCGAAAGGCTCGTCGTCGGAATAGGATGCGGCCTCATCGGCCGGCGCCCCGTCCGGACCATCCAAGTCGCCCGGCCGGACCAGGTCCCTCTTGGCCCTGGATATCCGGTCCAGGAGGGCCCGGGCCTCCCTGGCCGACGGCCCGGACTCGAGCGTCCTGATCAAACCCAGCCTCTCCTCGTCATCGTAGATCGTGAAATCCGGGGTCCGGCCGATCCGATCCGCTTCGGCCCGCAGGACCTCGAGTCCCAGAGCGTGGAAGGTGCAGATCGTGAGAGACCGGGCCTCTCCGGGCTCGTCGAGCAGGAGAGCCAGCCTGTCGGCCATCTCTTCAGCAGCCTTGTTGGTGAAGGTCACGGCCAGAATCCCGCTCGGCTGCACGCCCCTTTCTCGGATGAGATAGGCGATCCTGCACGTGAGGGTGTAGGTCTTCCCCGTTCCCGGGCCGGCCACGATGAGGATGGTTCCGTCCGGGGCTGTCACGGCTTGGCGCTGCTCCGGGTTGAGCCGATCAAGTATCTTTTCCGACCAGGCCGACCGGGCCGGGCGCGCAAAGAGCGGCCCTAGATCTTTCTGAGGTCCGGACTCGCCCCCTGCCCCGACGGCCCGGGATTCACCCTTCTTCTTCGCCGCCTCTACGGGTTTCCCTCTCTTGCCCTTCGGCCTCCCCCTCGTCTTCTCGGATTTGTCGGATTTGTCGGGTTTGTCGGGTTTGCCGGTCTTGCCGGGCTTCCCCGCGGGAGAGCCGAGGGCAAGGGCCATCTGGCCCGAGAGCTGCTCCCGCTCCCCGGGGTCGAAGATGCTCACTGTGCCGTACTCCCCGTCGTAGCCGGCCGCGATCGTGACCTCGCCGGTTCGGATCCTCTTCACTCCCTCGGCAAGGACCTCCCCCCCGGCACGGCCGACATCCTCCAGGGGCGCCTCCATGAGGATATGCAGCTCCGGGCCGAGGCCGCCCAGCAGTGCCGCCACCGTACGGGCCACCTTCTTGCTCCCCGGGCCCACATCGAGGATCCCGCCGACCAGCTCGTTCAGGGAGACCAGGCTGTGATAGGACGCCGCGCCCGCGGGCCGCTCCCCCGCGGGCCGGTCGGCCAGGACCTCCACTCGGTGCATAACTCCAACCGTGACCGGCTTCCCGCACCCCGGGCAGAGGCCGCCGGCCGCCACGGTCTCGGCCGGCCGCATCCGGGTGCCGCACTTGCGGTGCCCGTCGTAATGGTACTTGCCCTGCTCGGGAAAGAACTCGATCGTCCCGAGGGCCCGGGCCGGATCCCCAGCGCGCAGGGCATCGACCATGGCGAAATAGGAGAGCTCCGTGTCGAAGAGGTTGGCCTCGCGGCCTATCTTTTCCGCCGAGTGGGCGTCGGAGTTGGAGACCAGGAAAAACCGGTCGAGCTGAGCGCACCGCCAGTTCATGAGGGGGTCGCTGGAGAGGCCGGTCTCGACGGCGAAGATATGGTCCGTGAGGTCGCCGTAGCACTCCTCGATCGAGTCGAACCCCGACTTGGACCCGAGGGCCGAGAACCAGGGGGTCCAGATGTGGGCCGGGATGAGGCATGCCTGCTCGGAGCTCTCCAGCACGATCTCCAGCAGATCGCGCGAGTCGAGCCCCAGGATCGGGCGGCCGTCGGATCGGATGTTTCCGATCCGCTCCAGGGCGGCCTGCAGACGGGCCGCGGCCTCGACGTCGGGCGAGAGGATGAGGTTGTGGACCTTCCGGACCCGGTCCCCCTTCTTATAGATGTTCGATATCTCCACGGAGAGGATGAAGCGCACAGGGGAGAGGCACGGGGCCGGCACGTCTCGCTCCGCCGCCGACGCCAGGTCGTCGCGCAGCCGCAGGAGGCCCGGCTCGGCGGGGACGAGCTTTTCGCGGATCTCCTCGAGCCAGGCCGGGTGGGTGAAGTCGCCTGTGCCGACCACGGCGACCCCTTTGCGCATCGCCGCGGCGTGGATGTGCTCGAGATCCAGGGCCTTGCTCGTGGCCCTGGAGAAGCGGGAGTGAATGTGGAGGTCGGCGATGTAGCGCACGGTTCGTTCGGCTCCCCTGGCATTCCCGGAAACGGCCGGATGGGTAATGCGATTTTATAGCACAAGCACACGGGACAGGCCAGTCCCGGACACGGTGGAGGCGACCGGCGGTCGCCCTTGCATTGCACAGAAACGGACAGGGACGGGATTCTTCACGCCCGCGCATGACAAGCCCTGCCCCAACATTTTTTCCGGTCCAATGCCAGCGCCGCGTTATAAATCCCGCGGAGAAAACGTATATTTTTCTCGAGACCTTTGCTTCCATGAGGGGGAGCAAGTGAGTTGGTCCTGTGAACGGAAAAAACTCATCGAGATGTCTCGATTTCCATCCCCTTCTCTCGGAGATCGGGAAAGAGATCGCCCACTATGAAAAAAAGATCCGCAAGAGAGAGGCCCTCATAAGGCTCTGCAACCAGGCCCTCGAAAAAATGCGCCGCTCGGTCCTGGAAAAGGGCCCCCCCACCGACGAGGAGCCCGGGATCTCCATCATCATGCAGTTCATCGGCACCATCTCCGAAGAGCGGAGCGAGCACCGACAGGCCCTCGACAGGCTGACCAAAGAAATCTCGAGGCTGCAGGACCGCCTTTCAAATCCTTGACTCCTCCTTCTTCATCCCCTTGAACGTGAACATACCCTTCCCTGTCAGTCCCCATTGATGAATCCTGCTCTCTAGCTTTCATCTCTGAATTCTTGTATTCTGTATCTATACTGCGAAAAACTCAGGACGTCCTGAGAAGGCCCAGGCAACTATCGAAAAGGCAAGGGAGCCCGTCGAACATTTCCGATCGGCTCCCAGCTTGAGGGGGAAAATAGTGAGCTGGGTGGAGCCGGGCAAGGACCGCGCTTTTCCGGAAAAGCTTCGCGCATTGATCGAAGGCCGATTCCCACCGGAAGTCCTACACTTTCACACCTCGAACCGCTGCAATCTCAACTGTCGATTCTGCTGGAGAAACACCGAAGAGGATCACGACTATCGACTGGCCGGGGCCGAGCTCTCCGATGAGCGCTGGAGGGAGCTCACTCTGGATGCCTGCGAGATGGGTGTGCCCCGTATCACGATCACCGGCGGCGGCGAGCCTTTCATGCGACTTCCAGTGGTTCTCGATATGATGGAGATAATCAAGTCCAGGGGGATTCAGGGCGATGTGGTGACCAACGGCACCCTCCTCGGGACCGAAGCGATCGAGAGGATGGTACGATACGGTTGGGATTCTATTCTCTTCAGCCTCCACAGCCCCA
>CAZFWM010000314.1:4939-8643 GCA_964522545.1 uncultured Thermodesulfobacteriota bacterium | reverse complement strand
TACTATTCGAAGAGGTGCTATGCTGAATATTAGGAAGGGTGTGAATTATTGCTGAGTTCTATTAAAAATCTTTAAAGAGATGGCAGATAGTATCCAGAGGAGGTCGTCATGAAACGCCATGCAGGAGTTACTTTAGCATTTTTCATCATCTCTCTAATGGGACTGGTGGGACCGCCGTCCCACGCGCTGGCAATAGAATTTACCAACACCTCGGAGCTCAGCGGGGCAAGTGAAGTCTGGTGTCTGCTGCAGGCATCTGACGGTTACATCTATGCCGGGGCCTCCGGTGATGTCTTCCGGACGAACGACGGCGGGGCCACGTGGACCAAGACCGCTTCTGACATTCCCGGTAGTCCTGCGCACATTTTTAGCTTGGTGGAAGCTTCGGATGGATATATTTATGCGGCGGCGCAAGGCGATGTCTACCGCACGAACGACGGCGGTACTACCTGGAACGGCACTTCAGCACTGACCGGAACAACTCAATGTCATTCTCTATTCGCGGCCTCGGATGGGTACATCTATGCCGGGACCCACCCCAATGGAGATGTGTTCAAATCGAACGATGGCGGGGCCACTTGGATCGGCACCTCGGACCTCGCAGGGGCGCAATCGGTTAAGTGTATGATCGCGGCCTCGGACGGGTACATCTATGCCGGGACCCACCCCAATGGAGATGTGTTCAAGACCATCGACGGCGGGGTCACGTGGGACATCACCTCGAATTTGACCGGACATGGTTTTGTCGCAAATACAGTCTATTCTCTCCTGGATGCATCGGATGGTTACATCTATGCCGGCACAGATACTGGAAACTATGCCGTGTTCAAGTCGGACGATGGAGGGGCCACGTGGATCGAAACATCGATCCTCGCAGGAATCAGTCATGCCTATTCTCTGGTAGAGGCATCGGACGGCTACATCTATACCGGCACGGCTCCTTATGGAGCGGTACATCGAACATACAATGGCGGCGAGTGGTGGACGAACAAGAGCCTCAGCGGGGCGGACCTCGTCCGGTGTCTTATCGAGGGGGCCGACGGCCGGCTCTACGCCGGGACGTGGTACAATGGCGACGTCTTCAAAAGCGATCGTCTTTCGGTGATCGACGTCCCCGGCGACCATTCGACGATACAGGCCGCGATCGATGCGTCCGACGGGGACGGCGACACCGTGCTCGTGGCCTGCGGCATTTACTACGAAAACATCGACTTCGCCGGCAAGAAAATCAGGGTGAAGGGCGCGTCAGGGCCGGAGCTGACCATCATCGACGGGGGGCACTGCACCGCCGGGGACGATGACTGCTCGGTCGTCAGCTTCAGGACTCCGGGACAGGAGACGACACGGTCGGAGATCGACGGGTTCACGCTTCGAAACGGCCATGGGACGCTGGCCGGGGGCAACGTGTACGGAGGCGGAGTCTTCGTGGAGTCCTCAGCGAGACTCAATAACTGCATCATCACAGGCAACCAAGCGGATATGCGGGGCGGCGGGATCGCCGGCTATTATGCCGGCGCCGTCATACTCACGAACTGCACGATTACAGAAAATCTCAACGACGGGATATTCACATCCGATACGACTATGGAGATCACGAACTGCACCATTGCCGACAATCAAAATTATGGTCCGGAAGACTGTGGCGACGGTATCCAGATGATGAGCGGCAATACGACGGTGACGAACTGCATCGTGTGGGGCAACGAGTGCAATCAGATCTCTGCGTCGGGCAGCACATCGGTCACATACTCCGATATCGAAGGCGGCTATACCGGGATCGGAAATATCGACGCTGATCCCCTCTTCACCGGCGGATCCGACTATCATCTCGCTTCGGGCTCCTCCCCCTGCGTCGATGCCGGCACGGCCGCAGATGCTCCTCTCTACGACATAGACGGGGATGCCCGTCCGCAGGCGGGGGGGATCGACATGGGATCCGATGAGTTCATCGGAACTCCGACCGGGAGCACCCATAATGTCCCCGGGACCTATGGCACCATCCAGGCCGCGATCGATGCGGCCACTGACGGTGACACTGTGCTCGTGGCCGACGGGACCTATACGGGAAGCGGAAACAAGGGCCTTGACTTCCACGGAATGGCGATAACGGTCCGGTCCGCCAACGGCCCTGATGTCACTGTAATCGACTGCGAGAGCTCTGGAAGGGGTGTCTACTTCCAGAGCGGCGAGTGCATGGACTCCCGGTTCGAGGGCTTCACCATCAGGAACGGTTATCCCGGGTCCGGCATCGATGGCGGCGGGATCCACTTGGACTCCTCCTCGCCGACCATCGACAACTGCATCATCACGGATTGCACGGGAGCCCGGGGCGGCGGGATCTATTGTAAGAACTCCTCTTCCCCGGCCATCGTCAATTGCACAGTCTCGAATACGACCAGTACATACGGCGGCGGGATCATGTGTCATTACTCCTCCTCCCCGACCATCACCAATTGCATTCTGTATGGTAACAACCTTACCGGTGGTTACGCAGGCGCAGCGATCTCCTGTTCCAGCTACTCGTCCCCCACCATCACCCACTGCACAATGTCGGGTAACACGTCTGCCTGGAAAGGTGGCGGGATCGGTTGCGCCATATACTGCTCCCCTACCATCACCAACTGTATTCTTTACGGTAATACATCTGGGCCTCCTTATGAAATATATAAAGAGCAGCAAAGCTACCCAACTGTATCTTATTCAGACGTTAAGGGCGGGTATTCGGGGACGGGCAACATCGACGCCAACCCGGTGTTCCGTGGAGGAGATGATTACCGTCTTACGGAGTGGTCCCCCTGCATCGACGCTGGGACCGATGCCGGCGTCGCTGACGACATAGAGGGGGGGGCGAGGCCGTACGGGTCCGGGTATGACATGGGCGCCGATGAGTTCACCGGGGCCCCGACCGGGAGCACCCATAATGTCCCCGGCACCTATGGCACTATACAGGCGGCGATCGATGCGGCCGCCCACCCTGACACGGTGCTCGTGGCCGACGGGACTTACACGGGTGCAGGAAACAAGGGTCTTGACTTCAATGGAAAGGCGATAACAGTCCGGTCCGCCAACGGCCCTCTTGTCACAGTGATCGACTGCGAGGGATCCGGCAGGGGGCTGCGTATGCAGACATATGAGACCGAAAACTCCCGGTTCGAGGGCTTCACCATCAGGAACGGCAATCCCGGATCCGGCATCGATGGCGGCGGGATCCACTTGGACTCCTCCTCGCCGACCATCGACAACTGCATCATCACGGATTGCACGGGAGCCCGGGGCGGCGGGATCTATTGTAAGAACTCCTCTTCCCCGGCCATCGTCAATTGCACAGTCTCGAATACGACCAGTACATACGGCGGCGGGATCATGTGTCATTACTCCTCCTCCCCGACCATCACCAATTGCATTCTGTATGGAAATGAGGTTATCGGTGGTTACTCCGGCGGTGGGATCAAGTGCAGTTCCTCCTCCTCCCCGATCATCACCCACTGCACAATCTCGGGGAACACATCTGCTTGGGGAGGAGGCGGGATCGGTTGCTCCTTATCATCCTCTCCGACCATCACCAACTGCATTGTGTACGGCAATACTGCTCCAAGCTCCTCTGAAATATATAAAGAGCAGGAAAGCTACCCAACTATATCTTATTCAAACGTTAAGGGCGGGTATTCGGGGACGGGCAACATCGACGCCAACCCGGTGTTCCG
>CAZFWM010000314.1:0-4839 GCA_964522545.1 uncultured Thermodesulfobacteriota bacterium | reverse complement strand
CATCACCCACTGCACAATCTCGGGGAACACATCTGCTTGGGGAGGAGGCGGGATCAGTTGCTCCTTATCATCCTCTCCGACCATCACCAACTGCATTGTGTACGACAATACTGCTCCAAGCTCCTCTGAAATATACAAAGACGGCCCAAGCAGCCCAACTGTAACTTATTCCGATGTTAAAGGGGGCTATTCGGGAACAGGCAACATCAACGCCGATCCGCTCTTCGTCGGAGGGAGCGACTACCACATCACGTCGGGATCTCCATGTTTCAATGCGGGAACGGACGCCGGCGTCTACATCGACATCGACGGCGAGGGGAGGCCGATGGGGGGCAGGTTCGACATGGGGAGCGACGAGCTCTTTGATGATGCGGCCATGCTCATCGGGACGTACATCATTAATAGCACCGGAAGCGGGAATTATACCTCCTTTGCCGAGGCGGTGAACGCCCTGGAGACCAATGGAGTCGAAGGTTCCGTGCGATTCGATATCTATGGGGGTACGTACAGTGAACAGGTCGGAGGTGCCGGCGGCATCGGGGAGATCAGCGGTGTGAGCGCGACGAACTACATCCGCTTCCAGCCGGCCGCAGGGGAGACCGTGACCATCGACGGAGATGATTACGGCGTCTACATCAACGGCGGTGATTACATCGAGTTCTGGAAGTTCCGCATTACCGGCTCGACGTCTCATGGAGTCTTTATTCGCGGGGATTCGGATTACAGCGTGATAAAGCAGTGTACCATCGACGGGGTGGGCGGAGGCGCCGGGATCCGTCTGGAAGGGACTTCCCCCTCAGCAGCTCCCGATAACTGCTTGATCCAGGGAAACACCATCGACACGACCGCCGGCGGCACGGATATAGACGGCGTGGGGGCCTACTATGCCTACGACAGCACCATATACAACAATGACGTGCTGGTGGGATCGAGTGCCTCTGGCGTCCATCTCTACTTCGACTGCGATGGGAACGAGATCTCCGACAACACGATCCACGGAACCGACGCCTCCTATGCCCTGGACGGAATCACGCTTGAGGATGGGAGTGACGACAATACCACTTTCAACAACATGATCTACTACTGTTACCTCGGAATCTACGACCATGGAAGCGCGACCTATCCCAATGATAGCAACCACTTCTATTTCAACTCCATTCTGGCACTGAGCGGTCTCTGGGGGGAATATGATGTGAGCCCGAACATCCGCAACAACATCCTCTCCTGCTCGGGCACCCAGGCCGGGTCGAACCATGCCATCCGAATCAACAATGCCTCCGGCGTCACCTCGGACTACAACGACCTCTGGGCCCCGAACGGATACGTGGGCATTTGGAACGGAACGACCTGTTCGATCCTCGCGGAGTGGCGGACCGAATCCGGCCTGGGCGCGAACAGCATCTCGCAAAGCCCCAGATTCGTCTCAACCTCGGACCTGCACATATATTCTTCCTCCCGGTGCATCGACAGCGGAACGGTGATCGAGCCTGGAAGCCCTGATCCGCAATACACGTACGACTTCGACGGCGATGTCCGGGACGGCTACGCCAAGCGGGGCAGTGCCCCGGACATCGGAGCCGACGAGAAAGACGGCGGGGGGCCGCTCTTCGTCGACTTCATCCGCTTCGACGCCCTGGCCCTGGGCCGGGACGTGATGCTCACTTGGACCACGGCAGAGGAGATCGATACCGCGGGATTTTACCTCTGGCGAAGCGAGGGGGAGGGCGGGGAATTCGAGAAGGTAACTTATGACCTGATCCCGGCCCACGGGGGTCCGTTCTTCGGGGTCGACTACAGTTACCTCGACGAGGGCCTCGCGGTCGGGAAGACATACTACTACCAGCTCGAGGCGATCGACCTCTACGGCGCAAGCCAGTGGGAAGGCCCGGTGTCGGTCACGGTGGGGGCGATCTGCGGAGCCATGGCACCGGGAGAGGGTCATGGAAGCAGACTTCCCCGGACCGTGGCCGCCTTGATGCTTGCCGCGTTCGTATGGTTTGTCATTAGGAGGATCGTACGTTTTTGCAAATAAGTTGCACACAGAGGATTTTGTGGTGTCCGTATCATCGGAACACTATAAGGAATACGGCAGCAGCTTAACTATACAATTTTACGTATTTTTTTCTTTCACATTCGTCGCATGAATTTCCGTTTAAATTTGTTCCAAAAGTTGAGAGCTATGAAACATTTCGGGGTTTTGTGCATACACCCCCAGATTGAAAAGTATCTTCTATGGACGCGGGCCAACATCGTAGGTACAGGAGGACACGCGCCTCGTTACGCGAATGGTCTGCTTGTTGTCGGGAACCTAACTAATGATGAAAAAACTCGCCAAAAGATGGGACACCTAGCCGGATTAGATCTACGCGTGGAAACCTTCCGAGATCTCTATGCCGCCGCACGTGGTTTCTATGACGAACTGGATAAACGTCTCCAGTCTGTTGCGCCGGAATACTCACGCCAAATAAAGAAACAGCGGGAATCAGAGAAGACTAGGCACACAAAGCCAACCGCAAAGAAGTCCACCGTTAAGAAAAGGGGCAAGAGGAAGAAGACATGAAGGATTGGGCTTCTCCACTAACGGTTATTGATGTCTTCGCCGGGTGCGGAGGCTTGACGCGCGGATTGCGCGAAGCCGGTTTCCGTGTTGTCGCGGCCGTCGAGATAGATCCCGCGACTTCACGCACATACAAGCAAAACAATCGTAAGACCGTTCTTATTGAAAAAGACATTCGAGACACATCGGCGGCTGAGTTCCTTGGATATACATCGGATGGTCGGGTTGACCTCGTCGTTGGGTGCGCGCCGTGTCAAGGCTTCTGCTCTCTTACGGCAAAGTATAATCGCAAGGACCCGCGTAATGAACTGCTTCTAGAGATGTCACGACTAATCGAAGGAATTCAGCCTGAAGCCATCATGATGGAAAACGTACCAGGCGTGATGTCTCGCGGTCGCGAGATCCTTGATGAATTTCTCACCATTTTGCGGCGGTTAGGTTACTTATTTAACTATCGCGTCGTTCAGATGGCAGACTACGGCGTACCTCAGTCTCGACGTCGATTCGTTCTTTTTGCAGGACGCGGATTCGTCATCCCCATGCCGTCTCCGACACACTCGCGAAGTCCGAAGTTTGGATCGAAAGTCCGTCCATGGGTAACAGTTGAGGACGCAATCTTGGGTCTAGAAGAACCGGTAACATTGAGCACCGCCAACGCGAATGGAGGCCCACAATCGCACAACTGGCACGTCGTGCGTGACTTGCAGCCACAAACCATTGCGCGGCTTCGTGCCGCCGTTCCCGGCAAGTCGTGGTCCGCCGTTGACGAGGAAGTCCGCCCTCGCTGCCATCGAGGCGGTTATAATGGCTTTACCAACACCTATGGTCGCATGACCTGGGACGATGTCTCGCCAACCATCACGGCAGGATGCACGACGCCATGCAAAGGACGTTTCGGGCATCCCGCCCGTACCGATACAACGATCTCCGTCCGAGAAGCGGCCATGCTACAAACGTTCCCCAAATCGTACAAGTTCAAGACGGGTTACATGGACCGGGTTTGTGAAATGATAGGCAACGCTGTGCCACCTTTATTCGCCAAAATCGCGGGCAGGCAGATACGAAGAAGTTTGGAGGCCCACAATGGGGCGCTGGCCCGGAGAGGCGCATAAACAGACCACTACGTTCGGCAACCTGACGCGCTCTCAGCTGATGAAACGCGTCCGCAGCACCGGTAACGAGACCACAGAGTTAAGGGCGGCTCGTCTGCTGCGGACGAACGGCCTCAAAGGGTGGAGGCGGCATCTTCCACTTCCAGGCAAGCCCGACTTCGCCTGGCCTAAAGAGAAAATCGCCGTCTTCGTCGATGGCTGCTTCTGGCACGGACACGATTGCGGTAAAAATATTACACCAAAGACCAACGCCACCAAATGGAGAAAAAAAATAGAGGGCAACAAACGCCGCGACCGCCGCGTTGCCCGCCAACTCCGTGTCAAAGGCTGGAGTGTGATCCGCATTTGGGAATGCCGACTGCGAAAAACACCAGATGTCTGCGTTAAAAGAATTTTATGGAAGCTCGGTCAAGCTCGGAAGAATTAATCCGTAGATCATGGAAGTTACGAGCCAGAGGAGATTAATACAAAGATATCATCATATTTATTGAGGAGAGTTGCGTAATGTACGGCTTCAAATCCGCCCAGTGGCGTGGGCAACACTTCGATTTAGCGAAGCTTGCCATCAGAAAGCTCAGGAAGGTGGATTTCAGAAAGAAAGGAAAGACTGAGAGGCACTTCGAATTTTCAGTGGTCAGTTTTCTTGAGTCATCTCCAAAGATTCGAGAGAATTTAATCACCCAGATCGGAGATCAAGAGGTGGAGAAGGTTACTCCCTCCGAATTGTTTGGGTTCAAGCACCGGCCGGATACTGCCATTGGAATCGATGGCACTGCCATTGAGATCAAAGTCATCAGAGGAGGTCCTTCAGTCAGAGAGCTCTTGGGACAAGCCATCGCGTATCGAATGAATTATCGTTTCGTTATAATGGTCCTGATTGATCAGACAGAAGGCCATAAAATTGTCCAGGCCTGCTCTTCGAAAAACTCTCCTGAATCTGACTTGCTCCGAGGCCTTTGTGATGATTTCAATATCTTTACAGTCGTCGGGCCAGCCAACGATGGAAGTAATGTTGTTTTTGCTTGCCGATAAGTCTCTGCCAAATAGGCCGCTGGTTGGGCCAAAAAAAAGCCCCCGTCGAGATGACGGGGGCCGTGAGCGCGAAGCCTTCGTCAGACTAACTAATAGAGGTTTGTAGAAGTCGAGCGAGCCGAGCAGGAGCGGTTCGGC
>CAZFWM010000313.1:0-8771 GCA_964522545.1 uncultured Thermodesulfobacteriota bacterium | reverse complement strand
CGGCTCCTGGGCGGGTCAAAATAGAAGTGGCGACCGGCCGGTAGCCACTATCTAGGAAACTGTTTTTTCACCACAGAGGACACAGAGGGCACAGAGAAATGATAAGGTTAAAATTCTCTCTTCTTCTCTCTCTGTGAACTCTGTGTCCTCTGTGGTGAATTTAATTGCATAGGAAATCCAATTCGCTCCTCGTCCCGTCATCCCCGCGAAAGCGGGGATCCAGCAAAAGAGCAAAATTGTGGGTTCCCGCTTTCGCGGGAACGACGGGGAATGAGACGAAAAAAAGTCCCCGGCGAAGCCGGGATAAGTTCACATCGCGTCCCTACCAATACCATTTCCTTCCCTAATTATGGAGGACCAAAAAGATGAAAACCTATGCCATCGTCCTCTCCCTGCTCTTCCTCTTTACCGGTCTTTCCGCCTGCCAGCCTGACTCGGGCTGCTTCACCCAGGTCAACGACAGCGGCTTCGGCGACGACCGAAACCACTATGCCTGGTCCATGGCCGCCTTCAACGACCACCTCTACGTAGGTACCATGAACCTCGACCTCTGGGGATGGTTCAACGGGCTGGGCCAGGCCGACGGGATCTGCTCGGGTGAAGGAATAATCGACCCCATCACCGAGGGGACCGAGGTCTGGCGGTATGACGGGAGCACCTGGGAGCAGGTGGTCGACAACGGCTTCAAAGGGGACTTCCACAACTTCGGGACCCGGAACCTCCACGTTTACGAGGGGATGCTCTATGCCGGCACGGTGAACTACCTCGACGGGTGCGAGCTCTGGCGGACCGCGGACGGAACGAGCTGGGAGCCGGTCATGCAGGGAGGATTCTGTAAATCCTCCACCGGGAGCGTGCGCGGTATGGCCACCTACGACGGATTGCTTTACGTGGGCGTGGAGAACCTGCTCAATGGAGGAGAGATCTATACCTGGGACGGAGAGGTGTGGACTCTGATAGCGGACGGGGGGATCGACAACCCGTGGAACATATCCGTGGCCGAGCTCGTCCCCTGGCGGGACCATCTCTGGGCCTTCACCTGGAACCCCTTCGGATTCGAGGTCTACACCTACGACGGAGCGTCCTTCGAGCCGGTCTGCGGCTTTGGCGCGCCCCAGCCGGCCGGCTTCGGCCAGATCACCAATCTCGGGGCCATGGGGGTCTCGGTCTACAACGATCGGCTCTACCTGGGCACGGCCAACTTCCTTTTCGGGGCGGACATGTACCGCACTGATGACGGCGTCGAGTGGGTCCAGCTCGTCAACAACGGCTTCCACGACTGGCGGCAGGCCTACCTGTGGCGGATGAAGGAGTACCGGGGGGACCTGTATATAGGGACGTTCCACGAGGGGCACCTCGGCTCGTACATGAAGGAAGGGGCCAGGGTCTACCGGATGGACGCCTCGGAGGAGTTCGAGCAGATCGTGGGCCCGAGAGGCACCCTCATGGCCGAGGGCTTCGGAAACGAGCTGAACTACGGCATCCGCACCATGTCGATCTTCGACGAAAAACTCTTCATCGGCACGGCCCAGTGCTTCTTCTGTCCGGGAAGGACCGGCACGGAAGTGTGGGCCTACGACCCCGATGACCCGGACTGCGTGGAGAATCGCTGATAGGGCGGGCCGCGCTCGCCAACATCTGAAGAGTTAAATTCTGAGAGTATAAGTCCGCACGAAGGGCGACACATTTCAAACCATTAAAGGCTCAGTAAGCAGCGCCCCTGCCTGTTTTGACCGCACTCCGCATCTTTGCTATAATACACTGCTTATGTTTTTTAGAATTTGTGCCTTGCTAAGATACGACATAAGGTGCAGAGCCCCCGTAAACCAAGAAAGGAGTGGGAGAAATGAGCATGCTGAAGAGGTGCAGACCGGAGCTGATGGTCCTGTTTTGTTCTGTCGTAGTAATGGCTTTTTTGTTGCCGATGACGGTTATGGCGGACCGGTTGCCGATCGGTCCCATGACCGCCCACTGGCTTGCCACGAAGGCCGATGACGATACGGTCGACGTCTGGGTCCTGTTCACCGACAAGGGGCTTCGCGGGCCCGTCGAAATAGAGCAGGCCCTTCAGAGAGCGGAGCTTCGCCTCGGAAGCCGGACCCTGGAGCGGCGGGCCAAGGTGCGTCGCGGGGGCCTGGTGGACGTGAAGGACCTGGACGTGTGCGCCCGTTACATCGACGCGGTCCTGGCCATGGGCGCGCATCACAGGACCACGAGCCGCTGGCTCAACGGCGTGAGCGTCGAGGCCCCGGCCGGCCTGGTGGCCGAGATCGCCGAGCTCCCCTTTGTCCTCGAGATCCGCCGGGTCGCGGCCTTCAGCCGGCCCGAGATCGTCATGCCCCGGCCCCAGGAAACGCCGGCCCCGAGCGGGCGCGAGACCCACGCCTTCGACTACGGCTTCTCCCAGGCCCAGCTCGAGCAGATCAATGTCCCGGCGGTCCACGACCTGGGGCTGAGCGGCGCCGGCGTGATCGTCTGCATGCTCGACACCGGCTTCTTTCGCGACCACCAGGCCCTCGATGAGATCGACCTCATCGCCGAGTGGGACTTCATCAACGACGACGGCAACACCGCCAATGAGTCCGGCGACCCGTGGGGGCAGCATGACCACGGCACCCTCACCTTGAGCACCCTCGGGGGATTCGCCGAAGGGTCCCTGATCGGCCCGGCCTACGGCGCGAGCTTCCTGCTGGCCAAGACCGAGGACACAGGCCAGGAGCAGCCGATCGAGGAGGACTGGTGGACCGAGGGGATCGAGTGGGCCGAAGCGAACGGCGCGGACGTGGTCTCCAGCTCCCTCGGCTACCTCGACTGGTACAGCTTTCCGGACTATGACGGACTGACCTGCACAACCACCCTCGCGGCCAACTGGGCCGCCGAGAACGGGGTGGTCGTGTGCAACGCCAACGGCAACGAGGGGCAGTTCCCGGGCGCGATCATCGCCCCGGCCGACGCCTTCAACATCCTGGCATGCGGGGCCGTGGACAGCTCGGGCAGCCTGGCTTACTTCAGCTCGAGCGGCCCCACCTATGACGGCCGGATCAAGCCCGAGGTCTGCGCCCGCGGCGTGAGCACGGTGGCGGCCGCGGCCGACACGGCCGCCGGGTACACCTGGGCGAGTGGGACGTCGCTTTCGACCCCGTTGATCGGAGGCGCCGCGGCGCTCCTGCTCGAGGCCCATCCCGGCATGCCCCCGGCTCTGGTCATCGAGGCGTTCAAGAGCACGGCGAGCATGGCGGATACGCCCAACAATTACTATGGCTGGGGAATCATCGACGTGCTGGAGGCGATCAACGCCGCCGGCCTGTACATCGATCACGATCCCCTGCCGGACACCCCGGATGAAGTGAATCCCTACCCAGTGGTCGCACGGATCTCCTCGCCCGACGGGGTCAACCCGAACACCCTGTTCGTCTATTACGAGACCGCTTCGCGGGCTTTTGCGCCGATCCCGATGGAGGCCACCGGCGGCGAGGAAGAGTACGGCGCATCGATTCCCGCCCAGCCGGCGGGCACGGAGGTGCACTACTACATCTACGCCGAGGACCTCCTCGGCGAGAGCGCCGTCAATCCGGCCGACGCCCCTGTCGGCTATTACAGCTTCCGGGTGGACCAGACCGCCCCGGCCATCTCCGCCGTTGCCGTTTCGTTCCTCTCGGACACGGAGGCCACGATTACTTGGGCGACCGATGAGCCGGCCACCAGTGCGGTCCACTACGGGGAGGCCGTACCTCCTGCCGGCATCGCCCAGGCCACGGCTCTCACCACGAGCCACAGCATCACCCTCTCCGGGCTCCAGGACTCGACCCTCTACTACTTCTCCGTCGAGAGCGTCGACGAGGCGGGCAACCCGGCCACCGACGACAACGGCGGGCTCTACTACACTTTCATCACCCACACCTTCCTCGAGGACTTCTTCGACGACATGGAAGGAGGCCCGGGCTTGTGGGAGCACGGCGGGTCGGGCGACGAGTGGGAACTGGGAACCCCCACGTACGGGCCCACGGCGGCCCACTCGGGGGCGACCTGCTGGGGGACGGACCTGGATGGAACATACAGCAATAGCGCCGCCGCCGCCCTGATCACGCCTTTCACCCTCACAGAGGGATCGCAGCTCTTCTTCTGGCACTGGTACGATCTGGAGAGCGGGTGGGACGACGGCTCCGTAAGGATCTCCACGGACGGGGGCGAGACCTGGACGAACATCACGCCGGGAGGAACCTACACAGGATCTTCGGGAGGCTGGATCGAAGAGGAGATCGACCTGTCCGGCTACTCCGGCGACGTGACGCTCGCCTTTCTTCTCACCTCGGACACCATGATCCAGAGGGCGGGCTGGTACATCGACGATGTGGCTGTGGGCCGGGTCGTCACGAGCGGGGTTCACTATGACGGACACGTCCTGTACGACTCGGACCCGGGAGGGGACGGCGACGGGTACGCCGAGCCTGGCGAGACTGTCGGCCTGTCCGTGACCATGGTGAACATCAGCGAGACCACGGCCTTTGACGTGAGCGCCGTGATCTCCTCCGCCGACCCCAACGTCACCATTCTTCAGGACTCGGTGGCCTACGGCGACATACCCTCCGGCGCAGAAGCGAGCGGCGCCGGCCTCTTCACGGTCCGGATCGACGCGGCCTGCCCGGTGGGCACCTCGATCCCCATCAACCTCGAGATCAGCGCAGCGGGCGCGGGCCCCTGGTGGGACGGCCTCACGGTGCGGGTTGAGTCGGTGAGCACCATCTCCGGCCTTATCCTCGACCTAGACTCCGGGCTGGCCGTGCCGGGTGCAACGGTCAGCTACGAGGGGCCGGCGGACGGCTCGGTCTCGGCCGGGCCCGACGGGTCCTACCTGATTACCGGCCTGGCGGCCGGCAGCTACAGCGTGTGGGCCGCGGCATCCGGTTACGCGGATTCGGATCCGGTCGGCGCCGCGGTACCGCCGGATGTGACGGGCCTCGACTTCGCCCTCGGCGCTCCGCAGATCGTGGTCGATCCGGCCGCGCTTGTCGCCGAGATCCCCTCCGGGGGGGCGACAGAGCTCATCCTGAACATCGGGAACGAGGGGAATCAGGCCCTCCTTTACGAGATCATCGAGGAGGAAGTATCCAGGGGCTCCGGGGGGCCCGACCTGTTCGGGCACCGGTGGGTCGACAGCGACGAGCCCGGCGGGCCGGCCTTCGGCTGGATCGACATCACCGGGATCGGCACTGAGATCACCGGCCTCAGTGACGACACCAATGTCGGGCCCTTCCCGATCGGGTTCGAGTTTCCCTTCTTCGAGGGCGCCTTCTCTACCTTCCGCTTTTGCACGAACGGGTGGATCAGCTTCACCGACACATCCTCCCAGTACTCCAACTACGGCCTCCCCTCGACGGAGATGCCGGAGGATCTCATAGCCCCGTTCTTGGACGACCTGACCTTCAGGAGCAGCGGCTCGGCCTGGTACTGGTCGAACGGGACCGACACCCTGATCGTCTCGTGGGTCGACGTACCTCACTACGGTACGACCGGAGGCCCGTACTCCTTCCAGGTCATCCTCAACGCGAGCGGCCGGATACTCTTCCAGTACCTCTCCATGGCCGCCCCCCTCGACAGCGCCACCGTGGGAATCCAGAACGGTACGCAGGACGACGGGCTCCAGATCGCCTTCGACGAGGCCTACCTGCACGACTCCCTCGCCGTGCGGATCTCGAGCGATGTAGAGTGGCTCGAGGCGGACCCGGCGGCCGGAAGCGTGGAGCCGGGCGGGGTCGCGCCGGTGACGGTGAGCTTCGACGCAACCGGGATGACCGACGGGGTCTATACGGCTTCGCTTCTCATTAGCAGCAACGATCCCGATGACGGGGAAGTGATCGTACCGGTCACTCTGGTCGTGGGCGGAACGTCCTGGGCGCTGGAGCTGGATGCGTCTTACGAGGCGGGCACGCTCAGTCTCGATTTCACCATCGGTGCTCCAGAGCCGGTACTCTGGACGACCTTCTTGATCCTGACCTCTCCTTCGCCGCAGGTCGTGCCGCTCTGGACCCTTCCGCTGCCGGCCATCGATCCGCCTAGAGTTTTCCCGGTTTCCTTTCCATTGCCGGGCATGGGATGGGTGGGGATCTATACGGGCCTGTTCACGGCCGAGGGGGCCCAGGCATCCGACCATGCCTGGGT
This sequence comes from uncultured Thermodesulfobacteriota bacterium, assembly GCA_964522545.1. GTDB lineage: Bacteria > Desulfobacterota > DSWW01 > CAZFWM01 > CAZFWM01 > CAZFWM01. The sequence goes on along the minus strand of CAZFWM010000313.1, from coordinate 2,612 downwards.
CAATACCGACTGAGCATGACGACCGGAAAGGCTGAATTCGTCTGTGTAATTAGATTGCAGAGGAAATCCAATTTTACCCACGCACCGTCATCCCCGCAAAAGCGGGGATCCAGCAAATGAGCACAAATATGGGTTCCCGCTTTCGCGGGAACGACGGGGAGTTGGCCGAGAAAAAGTCCTCGGCTAAGTGGCGATAATGCAACCATCAGGAAAACGGGCTCCTTCGGGAGCCCGTTTTGTGTTGTGCCCGAGACGCAATGAAATCGTATAAGCCTCGAAATCGAGATTCCGAGCACGCTTCTTTATGCAAATTATACGCGCTGTTCTTTATTCTCTTCGCCGCAGCTCAACTGCTGGGTCACAAACATCTCGCCGTTTACAATAATCACCATTTTCTGTTCGATTTCCTGAGCAGCCGAGCAGAGGACAGCCGCCAGGTAGGACTGTCCATATCAGGGAAGGCGATCGACGGCACGGCCGTGCTCAGGCTGAAGAATAGAATCGAGCTAAAAGAAGTCATATCCCTCCGTCCTCCTTTTCGCATTCTCATCCATCTGCGCTGGCAGGAAAGAGAGAATTCTTTCCGAGTCTGTTTTGCCCGGTTACCCAAGGGAAACATCTGTTTTTCCTACAGCGATATCCACCCATATCTGAATGGGATATTTTTTGAATCCGACGGCGGATCGGAAAAGATCATCGATTCATCGGATCTTGTGCAGGATTCGACAAAGAGGTCGAACCGAAAAGTCGAAATATCCTATGATGGACGGTTGCTCAAAATAAAGGTCAGTGAATCGGCTGTCGAGTGGAAACCGTCTGAACCCCTCGTAGAAGGCCACCTGGAAGTGGAGCCGATCAATGTCGAATATACTCTGGTCGACAGAATAGAGATTCAGGAGATCATGCCGGATGGGGTTGCGCGAATCCTTGCCGCAGGTGACTTTCATATAACGCCCATTTTCATCGACCTCGCGGCAAAGATGAAGCTGGATGCCGATTCCGTCACGTTCCGATTCATCGCCTTTGCCTTGCTCTGCGCCGCGGCTTTTTTACTGGACTTTCTTCTGTGGCTCCCAGGTAAACATGAGAAATGGTTTTCTACGACCCTCTCCGGCCTTTTGTTTCTTGTGATCCCGACACAGGCAGGCTTGCTGTTTGCCCTGAGAGCCTGTCTGGCCCTTCCCTGCATCTCCGTATTTGCCTGCCTTTGTATGCTCACAGCGATGAAATTTCTGTTGCTCGCCCGCTACGGTTTCGTGATTCAAAGACTGTCGATACCTATGAGAAACAAAAGCGCCCGATTCGGGTTGGCTATGGCGGGGCTTCTGTTGTTTGCACGGGCGGTCCAGGGGCTACGGGCGGAGTTGATCGCTCAATGCGATTTTACGGAAACATATGCGTGGGTCGCGGTAACCTTGCCGCTGTTCATTCTCCTGGGAGCGAACCTGTTCTCTCGCCGTTACCCGAACGGAGCTTTCCTTGCCTCGATCATGCAATGTTTCATCTATTATTTGTTGCGACCCGTATATCCGGAAACAGGCCGGATCGATTATTGGATATCGGTCCAAGTCGTCTGGATGCTGGTTACGCTGGTCCATATTATCAAAGTACCCCGGTTGAAAAAAGCCTATTCCTGTTTGTTTGCTTGCTTCCTGGTCCTATCGATTATGGGAGGGGTTGAGATCGGCATCAGAGGTAACAGTTGGTTGAACGGCCGTCTAAACTATAGACAGTGGGTCGAACATCTCGGCTGGGATCTGGAAAAGTACACAGGCCTTGTGCATGAGAGAGATCGGGGAGGAACCATAGAATTTGTTGGACGCAAACACAGCCGGGTGAAACCGCCCGGAAGATACCGAATTGTTTGCCTCGGCAGCTCGAGCACGGAAGGCCTCGGCAGCTCCGACGCGGCAAAATACAGCTACCCGATCCGGCTGGAGGAGTTCCTGAATGGCGCGCTCTCACGGGAGGTGGAGGTAATCAATGGAGGAATCGAAGGCGCTTCCTTCACCATGCTGAAGGTCTATCTCGAAGAAGTGTTGTTGGACATGGATCCCGATTTGATCATTATATATTTCGGGAACAACGGAGACACCCGAGCGGCGAGAATCTATTACGAGCGTATGAAGGAAGAGATCGCGAATGCTCCGACTATTCGATCCAATGAGGAGGTATGGGCGGCCATGCAGTTGCGATGGAATCCTCCGTGGATGATAAATGGCTTTCTAACCCTGGCGGAGATGCGATCATTCATGGCCGGACTCGTATGTATGGATAGAGTAAAGCAGTGGATCGATCCCAGGAACGATAGGACTATTTATGAGAAAGATGACCCATCGTTTATCCGCAGAACCCCGGAGGAGATTTTGGAGATATGCAAGGCCCGCTCTAAAAAAGTCGTTCTCATCCCAGAGATCAACATCAACGTCGTAGAGGAAGGAAAAGCATCCCATGGGTATTATGAAATATTCGAGCAATTGGCCCGGAAATTTAACGAGAATGAGATCTATTTCGTGAACCTATCAGAGTCATTCTCTACAGAAAATCTGTTTTTCTACATAAGGGCTATCCACTTTACTGTACCACCGAGTTGTGCTAAATTCGCGGCATGG
>CAZFWM010000312.1:3304-8807 GCA_964522545.1 uncultured Thermodesulfobacteriota bacterium | reverse complement strand
TGACCGTCACCAGTGGAAAGCGTATATTCAAAATTGACTGAAAAATTGCTGATCCTTAAGACGTTTGAATGCTTGAATTTTACAACATAGGAAGAAGAATTGTAAATTCACTAACTAAATTCGGACAATCCGCCGGCTGGTTGCCGGCGGATTGTCCGAATTTAGCCATTGACCTCGTCGGTACCTTGCACATAAACTCCCTTTTGAGATGAGCTCCTCTCCTGTCGTATCCAACACACTCTACAGCATAACACTGCGGCTCGCTGAAGCCTGTGTGCTTTTCTTCTCCTTCCCCTACCTGCTCGACTACTTCGGCAAGGACCATCTCGGCATCTTCCTCCTCATCAACTCCCTCGTGTTCCTCCTCATGTTCATCAGCATGGGGATCAACCTCTCGCTGATGAAGTTCATTCCCGAGTACCTCGAGACGAAGGACCGGACCGGCCTCGACGACATCTACTCCCTCTCACTCGGGATCGCAGCCCTCTCGGCCGCCTTCATCTCTGTCATCATGGTCATTCTCGCCTGGCGCGGCCTCGGGATTCTCGAGATCGGGGCCGCCTACCACGACGAGGCCCGGAGGATCTTCCTGGTCGTGGCCGTGGCCGTGCTCTTCCAGGTCATCCTCTCCGTCTACGAAGGGATCCTGTACGGTGCCCAGGAGTTCCGGATCGTCTGCGCTACAGGGGTCACCCAGGAGATCCTCCGGGTCGCCCTGATCTGGGCCACCCTGCACTTCGACCTGAGCCTGGTGACCTACGTGGCCCTGTCAGCCGTGCTCCGCGCCGGCTACGGGTTCTCTCTGCTCGCTTTTGCCAGAAAGATCCTTCCGGGCCTGAGGCTCGACCTCCGGCGCTTCGGGTTTGGGTCGGCCCGCAGACACCTCGGCCTGAACGTCTACCAGGTGGTGAATCAGATTGCCGACACCCTCATGTACCAGACCGACAAGCTCGTGATGGAGCTCTTCCGGGGACCGGTGGGGGTGACGAACTACCACATCGCCTCGAGCCCGGACCGGCAGATGCAGAGCTTCATCAGTCTGCCGCTGGGCGCGCTGGTGCCTGCCTGCTCGGCCGCCTGGGCCCGGGGGGACATGGACTTCATCCGCCGGATACTGACCCTGGGCAACAAGCTCTACCTCTGTCTCACCCTGCCGGCCATCGCCCTTCTAATCGCCAATATGGCCGACTTCTTTACGAGATGGCTGGGGCGGCCTGTGGAGGATGACATCGTTCTCGGCGGACGCCTCTTCCTCCTCTCCATTGCAGTGGCCTGCCCCTTCAAGGTCGCCACCCACGTGATGTTCGCCAAGGGCCGGGTCTTCCTCTTCGGCGCGACCAAGATCGTCTGCGCCGTGCTCAACCTGATCGCCAGCATCCTGCTGTGTCGGATCTACGGGCTCATCGGGGTCATCATTCCCACCGTGGTCTTCTGGGCCCTGGCCGTGCCGGCTGTGAACGTCTACTACCTCGCCACGGAGAAGGCCGTCGGCGTCCCGCGCTACCTCCTCCCCATCCTCCCGGCGGGGGCGGGCGCGGCCCTCGCCTGGGCCGTGAGCCGGTGGGGTATGGCCTGGGTGCCGGAAGGGATACTGCCCCTACTGGCCTACCTGGCCTTCATGGCTCTTCTCTTCGTTCCCCTCACGGCCCTGATCGTGCTGGACTCTGCGGAGCGCAGGCTCCTCTGGTCCAGGGCGAGGGCGCGGCTCGGCCGGTCCGGGGCGGAGGGCTGATTTTTTTCCGTTGAAGAGTTTAACGCAGAGACGCAGAGGCGCAGAGAGAAGGAAACCTATGGCTTATGATTTTTTCTCATTGAGGTCCTTTGCTTCGCTCAAGATAAACTTTGCGAGAAATCTATCTGATGGACCATTCAGAAAAGAAAAGATTTCTCCCTGCGGTCGAAATGACATTGAAAGTGGTCGAAATGACATAGAAAGTGGTCGAAATAACATGTCTGACTTTTATGAAATCAACAATTGTTGAGCTTATGGATTTGAATCGATTAATTAACAGGCCTCTGCGTCTCTGCGACTCTGCGTTAAAATTCTGAGAGTATCGGTCCGCCCGGAGGGTGATAAGTCCAGGAACAGAAATGAAGAAGGTCCTCCTCATACGTCTCGATAAGATCGGCGACTTCGTCCTTTTCACGGGCGCTCTTCCCGGCTACCGCCGACTCTACCCGGGACACAGACTCGATCTGGTCTGCTCGCCCGCCGTGGCCGAGCTGGCCCGGAGCTGTCCCCTGCTCGGCCGGGTCCTCCCGCTCGACGAGACGAGGTTCCACGGGCGCTCGCCCGGGGCGGCCCTCTACACGCTTCGCCTGCTCGCGCGGCTCAACGCGGCCCGGTACGATGTCATTGTTCACGCCGCGGCGTGCGGGCGATACCCGGGCGATATGATCGCGCGTTTCGTGTCGGCGCGGGAGAAGATCGCCTTCGACCTGCCGGGCTACGAGGGCTACCCGGGCCAGCAGGCGCGGCGCGGCCGGATCTTCACTCAGTTGGTCCGGGGGGCAGAGGGGAGCCTGAGCGAGATCGAGCGCAACCTCGAGCTCGTCCGGGCCCTGGGTGATGTGGGAGACTTGAGCGGCCTCCCCTGGATTCGGCCGGCCGGGGAGTCCGATCCGACCGTGGAAGAGATTCTCTCAGCGGCGGGCCTAGCTGGCGGGGATTTTGCATTAATGAGCCCCGGCGCTCGTCAGCCGGAGCGTCTCTGGCCTGCGGCAAACTGGGCCGCCCTGGCGGACCGGGTCATAAGGGAGGGAGTCACCCGGGCCGTCCTGTTCACCGGAACCCGGGAGGAGGGAGGCGTCATCACCTCGATTCTCGAGAAAACAGGAGCCCATCGAGATCGCTGTTTTGACCTCTCGGGCCGCCTCGGAATCGGCCAGCTACTCCACATGATGCACAGGGCCCGGCTGGTGGTGAGCGTGGAGAGCGGCACGATTCACATGGCGGCGGCTCTCGGGGTTCCCAATATCTGTCTGCTCGGAGGAGGCCACTTCGGCCGGTTCTATCCATACGGCGACCCGGGCCTGAACCGGGCCGTCTACAGCGAGATGGACTGCTTCGGATGCGACTGGCAGTGCCGGTATGAACATGCAATCTGCATGGAGGGGATCACATTGGAGGCGGTTCGATCGGCCCTTTCGGACCTAATAAAGAAAGGAGGAAAAGTGTAAAAAATATCATTGCTCTCTGAAAAAATATCATTGCATTCTTGCAGTCGATTTGGTAAATAGAACCCATAACTTCTCTGCCGGTAAGCAAAGCGCCATTTCGATATATATTTTTAAAAAAAATCCACCTGCCGGTAAGCAAAGCGCCACACTGTCCCGATCTGGTAGTATCTCAAATGTATCTCAATCGAACCGGCTGAGAGCGGCAGTGCCTCTGCCCCCATCAGCCCATGGAGGTGTGTCGATGAAACAAAAAGTGTGTGTGGCCCTGATCTCCACTGTGATTCTCTGCCCCTGTATAGCTTTAGCCGCCATTGTCCATGTCCCCTTGGATCAGCCCACGATCCAGGCCGGGATCGATGCCGCCATAGATGGGGACGCCGTTCTGGTGGCGCCGGGCACCTATGTCGAGAACCTGTTGTTCACCGGCCGGGTCATCCTTGTTCGGGGTGAAGCGGGCGCCGACGTGACGGTCATCGACGGGGGCGGCGCTGACGCGGTAGTTCGTTTTTACGGTTACAGCAGCCCCTTTATGAAACTCGATGGCTTCACAGTGACGAATGGGAGCTCCGAAAACGGCGGAGGGATTCTCTGCTGGGAGGCCGGGCCGACGATCCAGAACTGCACGATCACGGGAAACGATTCTACATCCGGCGGAGGGATCAAGATCGGGCAAGGCGCTGAACCGGTAATTGAAAATTGTACGATCTCGATGAACACAGCTGTACACGGTGGCGGCATCTACTGCCGAGAGGGTTCCTTGACGGTCACGGACTGCATAATCTCTGGCAACACCGTTGACGAGACCGGGGGAGGCATCCATTGTTCCTTTGCTTCTTCTTCTATGACGGTTACCGGCTCCACATTTGTGGACAACATCTCCTCCTGGGGCGGTGGAATTTATGCCGCTAGCTCAGCCACCGCAACGCTTGAAGGCAACACATTTGAGAACAACACCGCTTTAGTAGAATCAGGAGGTGGGGTCTACGGTGGTGGGACTGACTGGATCATCCACAGCTGCAAGTTTTTCGGGAATAGCGCGGGGGATGATGGCGGCGGGCTCAGTGCGTATTCCACTCCCACCATAGAAAACTGTACGTTCTCAGGAAATAGTGCCGTTTTTGGAGGTGGGCTCCGCATTACGATTAATTCTGAAATAAAGCACTGCACTATCACGGGAAACATCGCCGCCGATGCCGGCGGAGGGCTCCAGTGCATATTGTCTTCCCCTGCGATCACGAATTGCATCCTGTGGGGGAACTCTGCCCCGACGGGCCCTGAAGTAAGGATCAGCGGGACGATCGACTATCCTTCAGACCTCATCATAAGATACAGCGATGTCGAGGGGGGGGCAGGTGCTGTCAGTGTGGGATCGGAATCCACCCTGACCTGGGCCCCGAACAATATAAACGCGGATCCGCTCTTCACCGACTACGGCTACTGGGACGACAACGGCACGCCCGAAGAGCCATCCGATGACTTCTGGGTGGAAGGAGACTACCACCTCCTCGAAGGTTCTCCCTGCATCAACGCTGGAATGGACGCGGCGGTCTACACCGACATGGACGGCGACACCCGACCCGATGGGGCCGGCTACGACATGGGGGCTGACGAGTACCTGGGCGCCGTCGAACCTCAACCCCACTCGATCGCCTTCGTCCGACACCGGGAGAACGACAACCAGTACCTGAACATCCATAACGCGCCCCAGACGGTGGAAGGGGATATCAACCCGCTGGTGGCCTCGGACATCTGGATCGGGAACGTTGGGACCGCCAATGAGATCACCCATATGGCGGGCGGAGATACCGACGGTGATGGCACGGACGAGCTGATCTTCGTCCGCCAACGGCTGAACGGGAACCAGTACCTCAATATTTACGATGCTCCCGTGATCGTGGACGGGGAGATCAACCCGCTGCTGGCCTCGGATGCCTGGATAGGGAACGTCGGGGCCGCAAGTGAGATCACCCACATGGTGGCCGGGGACGCGGACGGTGACGGTACGGACGAGCTGATCTTCATCCGCCTACGGCTGAACGGGAACCAGTACCTCAATATTTACGATGCTCCCGTGGTCGTGGATGGGGATATCAACCCGCTGGTGGCCTCGGATTTATGGATCGGGAATGTTGGTACCGACAGTGAGATTACCCACATGGCGGCCGGGGACATCGACGGAGACGGGGTCGATGAGGTGATGTTCATCCGGCATCGCATCAACGACAACCAGTATCTGAACATATACGATACTCCGACGGAGGTGGGAGCGGATATCAACCCGCTGGTGGCCTCGGATTTATGGATCGGGAATGTTGGTACCGAC
>CAZFWM010000312.1:0-3204 GCA_964522545.1 uncultured Thermodesulfobacteriota bacterium | reverse complement strand
AGTGAGATTACCCACATGGCGGCCGGCGACACCGACGGGGACGACACGGACGAGTTGCTCTTCGTACGGCACAGAGCAAACGAGAACCAGTACCTGAACGTCTACGATGCGCCGGTTACGGTGGAGGGAGATATCAACCCGCTGGTAGCCTCGGATCTCTGGATAGGCAATGTGGGGACGAGTACTGAAATCACCCACATGACCATGGTCCAGTAGCGCTTAAAAGAGGATCCGATTAAAAATAATGAATCGGAACTTCTTGGTAATTGTCGAGATGTCATAGGGCGGGCGGGGCTTATCCCCGCCCGCTTTTTTTGCGTGCCCAAGCAGGGAAAGAAGGAAAGCCTGACTGCTGTACGGCTAGCCCGGATTTCTCACCAGGGTTCGTAACGAGGCGCGTCAGGCGCAAAAAATAATCAGCGACCACAGAATGCGCGAGGACGCGAAGGCTCGGCGGCCCCTTCCAGGGACCTTCCTCATACCACCGGTTCTACCGGTGGTCGCTGATTCTGAATGATTCTTTCGACAATCCGCCTGCCGGGCCGTCCGGCGGTTTTTTTTCAGTTTAGGTTCTTTGAGAGATCACGAGGAATATTTATTGCAAATTCTGAGTTGAATAAGGTATAGATAGTGCAATCTTAACTTGTTCGATAAGGCAAAGATAAACGTAAGAGGGTGAAATTACATGAAAATTGGCAGTCACATTTGTTTTGTCGCACTTTGTTTCATATTGACATTTTCCGCTTTACCGTCTTTTGCAGTGACAATTTTTGTACCTTCTGAGCAGCCGACTATACAGGACGGGATTAATGCCGCCGTGGACGACGACCTCGTACTCGTGGATCCCGGCACCTATGTGGAGAACATCGACTTTCTCGGCAAATTGATAACAGTCACAGGTTCAGGGGGGGCGGGCGCGACGGTCATCGACGGGTGGCAGACCGGAACCGTGGTCTCCTTCAAAAACGGGGAGACTTCGGAAACGCTTCTCGAGGGATTCACGATCAAGAATGGGAGCGGAACCACCTTCGGTCCCTTTACTTACGGCGGCGGGATCTTCTGTTCCGGCGCCTCGCCGTATATCTTATCCTGCACGATTACGCAGAACAGCGCCGAGTTCGGCGGCGGGATCCGGTTTGGAGCTTCTCCTCAGCCGGTGCTAGATAACTGCTCGATCACCAACAACAATGGTTACAGTCAGGGCGGTGGGATTACATGTGTCAATTCGGCCGTGTCGATCTGGTACAGCACGATCTCGGGAAACAGCTCCAACGATGAGGGTGGTGGGGTCTACGCCGATGGGTCCTATGTGGATCTCTATAACTGCTCAATAATCAGCAATGATGCGAACTCGGTGGGCGGGGGGGTCATACTGTACTCAGCCTCTGAATACTCGGTGATCGAAAACTGCATGATCTCCGGAAACAGAGCCGTCGAGGGAGGGGGGATCAACTGTCACTCCTCCCCGCCGACGATCACGAATTGCACGATCACGGGCAACAGGGCCACGGATGAGGGGGGAGGAATCCGCTGCGAGTCGGGTAGTGAGCCGATCGTGACGAACAGCATCTTCTGGGAAGATACCGCGGCGACCGGGCCGGAGATCTGGATCGGGACGACCATAAGCCCTTCGACCCTCACCGTGAGCTACTGCGATGTCCAGGGGGGACAGTTGGCCGCCTATAAGGCCCTGGGCTGTACGCTGGACTGGCAGGCCGGGAACTTCAACGAGGATCCGCTCTTCGTCTTCCCGGGCTACTGGTTTGACCCCGGGACGCCCGGAGATCCCTCGGACGACACCTGGGTGGACGGCAACCACCACCTCGATACAGGATCCCCCTGCATCGATACCGGCACGGAAGTCGCCTCCATTACCGAGGATATAGATGAGGACCCGAGACCCCTGCTGAGCGCCTATGACATAGGAGCCGACGAGTATGACGGCCTCTGCTGGGACGACGACGGGGACGGGTATTCCGACGAGGCCTGCGGAGGTACGGACTGCGACGACTCGGATCCCGACGTGAACCCGGGGGTGGCCGAGATCTGCCTCAATTGGATCGATGACGACTGCGACGGACTCACCGATTCGGCCGATCCGGCGTGCGTGACCATCGACGTTCCCGGCGATCAGCCGACTATTCAGGACGCCATCAATGCGGCCGTCCATGAAAATACCATCCTGGTCTCCGCCGGCACCTACACGGAGAACATCAACTTCCTCGGCAAAAACATCGCTGTACAGAGCAAGTGGGGATCCAATCTGACGGTCATCGACGGGGGGGGCACCGGCTCCGTGGTGACATTTGTCGGGGGCGAGACCGCAGACGCGGTTCTCGACGGATTCAAGATCGCAAATGGGAGCGGGACTGGGTCCCCCAGCTATGGAGGCGGGATCAGCTGCTCCTACGCCTCCCCCACGATCAGGAACTGTAAGATCAGGGGCAACAGTGCGGATTACAGCGGGGGTCTCGACATCTTACAGTCCTCGCCTACGATCGAGAATTGTATGATCAGAGACAACCAGGCCATTTATAATGGAGGCGCGATCCTGTGCGAGGGATCGTCTCCTGCAATCACGAACTGTACGATCTTGGATAACAGCGCAGCCAGCGGCGGTGGAATATATTGTGAAGATGCTTCATCTCCGACATTCACAAATGTCATTCTGTGGGGGAACACCGCCTCGGAGGGGCCGGAAATATGGATCGGTACGATGATGAATCCTTCCACCGTCACCGTGGGCTACAGCGACGTTGAGGGAGGGGAAGAGGCTGCACATGTAGATCCGAACTGCACTCTTAGCTGGGGAACAGGAAACATCGATGCGGATCCGATCTTCGTGAGTATATGGGACTACCATCTGGATGCAGGTTCACCCTGCGTCGATTCCGGAACGGATGCCGGTGTCTACTTGGACATAGACGGAGATATAAGACCTCTTCTGACGGGCCATGATATGGGAGCGGATGAGTTCGACGGCCCTTGCTGGGACCTGGACAGCGACACCTATGTCGACGAGGCCTGTGGCGGGGACGACTGCGACGACAGTGCTTCCGGTGTGAATCCGGGAGTCGCTGAGATCTGTGACAATGGGATCGATGACGACTGTGACGATCTGATCGACGGCTATGATCCGGAATGCCCGTTCGTGACTACCACGACGACGCTACCGACGACAACCACAACTCTACCACCGACGAC
>CAZFWM010000311.1:0-8837 GCA_964522545.1 uncultured Thermodesulfobacteriota bacterium | reverse complement strand
TCAATAACCTTTCAGCAGATGGATATGATTCTACATTTATCAGCAGAGAGAACCTGTCAAAAGCAAAGCAGGCGTTTGGCCCGATGTTAAGAGAAGTCGGAAGGGATGCCGTACGGATGAAAATGAAGCCTGATTCCGTGATTGAAATTAAGATTGAAAAGATGGTTCCACAATTTTTCAATGAAAGTGTATTAAAAAGCAGTGGGAATATTTTCTATTGTGTGGATTCCCCCGATTCGCTGCCCAAAGAACAGCAAACCATGCTGTATGAATTTATTGAAGACAAGAAAAATTACCAGAAAGTAAAAGAAAAGATCGAAAAATATGGGGGCAAAGAAAGCGAAATTCGGTTTCTTAAGGATAATCTGATTGAAATAGCCAAAGACAAATTCAAAACGCCTTTGAATCTTTTTTATGTTTCATTTGAGCCGGAGCGCAAGTTCACCAAATCCCTTTTCAACAATATCGATTTGTTTGAATCGGTTCTCAAATCACCCGACAAGGGTTTTTATTGGTTCCCCTACTCATATAAACCAGATGAAAAGGCCATGACTCACGTCAAGCGTGAAAATTTCAATCCCGACTTTTTTCTTAAAATGCAATCAGAAAAGGAAATTCTTGTCGTTGAAATGAAAGCGGACGGCGACACGAATCAAAAGAACAGGGCAAAATACAGGGATGGTAAAGAGCATTTTAAAGCCCTAAACGAAAGACTTAAAGAAAGTAAAATTGACTGTAAATATTATTTTTATTTTTTATCACCGGAAGATATCACAGAATTTTTCCAATCGGTTAAAGATAATCGATACACCTCATGGAAATCGACTTTAATGCAGGAATTGGATTAAAAACATGTATAACAAATCGCTGCACTGGATTTTCACTCCGCTGCGCTCCGTGAGAACCAGTGAGCTCAAGCGTAATGCACAATAGCAAATGGACGAAGATAGATTGACAATTAGCCCGCCGGTGTACTTGATAGGGAGGATGTACTCGTGCTGGCGATGTGGGACCAAGATGACGGTGGTCGCCATCCTTGCTCCGAAGGTTGATGGAACAGAGGGGGAGATCTGCATTCTGTCCGGAATCACCGAACTGCCGGAGGCCGTTCTTGCATACATCCAGGGACGCGTCCCGACGTTCAAACTGAAGTTCTCGAAGACGATTGGACAGAAGTACTTCTCCAGCACGTGTCCCAAGTGCGGAGTTTTGTCGGGAGATTTCCATCTTCATTCCGAGCCTGGAGCCCCGTTCTTCCCCACCGATGAGCAAGAGGCAGCGTCTCTGTACATAACCGAACTCCCTGTTCCCGGCCGGATTTATGCCCGGGCGTCTATCAGTATGGGATGCGGCGAGTTGATACTGAAAAATGCACGACGGATAGCATGACCAACGGGCGCTGGCTGACGCCACACCGCCGCTGCTCGTTCATCACTCTGGCGGCCCGGCTCAGCAGATCCTCGCGTTATGTTAATTGCATCACGAAGTTGCACATATCCGCTAACTGTACGTACCATCGAACCACCCATAAGAAGTCACGCTTTTATTTTGATCTCTTGATCAAGTGCAGCGGACTTTGGTCTGATCACTGGATGAAGCATGAACTTTGACTGCTGTGTTCTTCCTGAAACTTGGAATTAGACAAGTTCTGTTTGATTTAGGCTTGTAGCACTTATCAGACTTCGCTGTGGATTTGTTTTTTGCCCTCTTTCTTCGTCTTTCTTCGCAAGCAGAATTGATTTGCTACGCGATAATTTTTAATGTTATTATTTGGTCTCTGAACGCGTATAGTATCACAAATTCAATTGGTGAGGTTCTTGATCCATGTCAGAGGAAAAGGAGGGAGTCCGATGAAGAAAATCGCCTTTTGGTCCGCCATTCTCGCCTGTTGTTTCGCACTTCCAGTCGCAGCCTTGTCCGAAACAGCACCGGACGATCCGGCGGCTGCACGGTGGAACATGATCCTCTGTCTCGATGAGGATAACGACGGACAGACGATCTTCCTGCGATCGGGGATGTTCGTTCATCTGAACCTGATCGCCAATCCTTCGACGGGATACTACTGGTATCTCGAGGAGCTGAACGAGGATGTGGTCGTATCCTACTGCGAGACCTGCATCCCCATACCTCCGGTGATGGAGGGATCGCCGTGTAAGAACAAGTGGTTCTTCGAGGCGGTCGGTCCGGGTTTCACCCGCATGATCCTGAAATACTACCGGTCCTGGGAGGGTGAGAGCTCGGCTATCAACACTCTCACTGTACGATTCGTCGTCTTTTAGTATTATTCGGGGTGTCACCGGGCGGGATATTCTTTCCCGGTGTATTCCTTCCACATCCTCCGTGCGATCCGCTGTTCCCTCTCGTTCTCGGCCTTTTCCTCGGGCATCCTGTCGGCGGGGCCCTTTAGGACGTAGTCGAGCTGGGCCAGGGACTTTTCCTTTTCCTTTGCCCAGATGTAGACCCTGGCCAGGAAGGTGTAGTTGGCGAAGTAGTTCGGCCACTTCTCGATGTTCGCCTGCAAGTCCTCCTCTACGAGCCTGGGCTCGAAGCCGAACTTCGTGGCGAGCCAACCGGGCACGCGCACGAAGACCTCCGAGATGAGGCGCCGGGTGGCGCCGTACAGGTAGTCCGGGTCGAGGCGGTCCACGCGGCCCTTGTTGATGATCAGGGTCCCGGTAAGGGCCAGGGACGACATCACCCCGTGCATCTCCCCCCGGGCCGCCAGGTTCACCGTGTACCAGTAGATCCCCCCCACGCTCTCTTTGTTGATCTTCCTGGCCTTCTCGGCCGCGGCCAGGCCCTTCTCGAAAATTTCCATGCGCCTCTGCTTGTCCTTTTTGCTGTCCTTGGGCAAGGCCTCTCCCTGAAACCAGCAGCGCCAGGCGATCTCGGCCCAGATCACATCGCTTCCCGGATCGATCCCGGCCGCACGATCGAGCAGGGCGATGGCTTTGGTCAGGTGCTCCGTGTCGAGGCTCTCTTCCACAATTGTCACCGCCTCCTCGTATAGCTTCTGCGCCTCGGGATTGGCGGAGGCCGGGGTGTCGGCCGTCGCGGCCGGCGTGGGGCCGGCGGAGGCGACGAATGTCACGGAGGTGATAAGGATGATCAGACGAAAATAGAATTTACTTTGCATTGTCGATCTCCCCGATGGCGTTTGCTCGGTTTGGCACGATGGTCACGGTAGGGCGACTGCCGGTCGCCCCTACATCGCGTTGTCGTCGAACCGGGCATGGGCGCGATTCATCGCGCCCGGAAGGGCGGACACACATACACATAGGTCCGCCCCTACGTTCCAATCGTCGCAGGAGGGCTCCCCGCCTTTCGGATCTCCAGCTCGCGGAGCTCTCGCCGCAGGACCTTTCCCACGGCGCTCTTGGGCAGGCTCTCGGTGAACTCCACTACCTTGGGGACTTTGTAGGCCGCCAGCCGCTCTTTACAATACCCGACCACCTCTTCTTCAGTGAGGGTCTCCCCCTCCTTGACCACGATAAAGGCCTTGATAGTCTCCCCGCGGTATTTATGGGGCACGCCCACGGCGCAGGCCTCCAGGATCTTCGGGTGATCGAAGAGCACGTCGTCGATCTCGACGGGGTAGATGTTGTAGCCCCCGGCGATGACCATGTCCTTCTTGCGGTCCACGATCGAGAGGTACCCCTCGTCGTCGAAAAGGCCGATGTCCCCGGTGTATACCCAGCCATCCTTCAGAGTCTTCTCCGTCTCCTCGGGCTTCTTGTAGTAGCCCATCATCACCTGGGGCCCGCGGATGATGAGCTCCCCGGTCTCACCCGCACCGAGCTCCCGTTGCCCGGTCTCCAGGTCGACGATCCGGATGTCGGTGTCCGCGATGGGAACGCCCACGGTCCCCGGCTTGATCGTGCCCCCCCAGGGCGTGATCGTGACCGCGGGGCTGGTCTCGGTCATGCCGTAGACCTCGGAGATGGTCGCCCCGGTCAGCTCTTTCAGATCCCGGATCGTGTCCGCCGCCAGCGGGGCCGCCCCCGAGAAGAATCCCTTCAACCGGGAGAGGTCCATGGACCGGAACCTCGGATCGGCCAGGAGGCCCACGAAGATGGTCGGGACCCCGGGGAGGAAGGTGGGCTTGTGAGTCTCGAGGATCCCGATGATCGTGTTCGGATCCGGCCGGGGGATCATGATGTGCTCCCAGCCCATCCAGACGATGAAGTGGTGCATGGTGAAGCCGGCCGAGTGGAACAGGGGCAGGGTTCCGACGAGCCGCTCTTCGCCTTCCTGGAGGTCCGGGAACCAGCCCTTGAACTGCTGGGCGTTCACGCTGATGTTGGCGTGGCTCAGCATCACCCCCTTGCTCACCCCCGTAGTTCCGCCGGTGTAGATCAGGGTCGAGAGCTCGTCCCACCGGCTCCGCTCCTCATGGGCTTTGGGGGAATGCTTCTTGATGAGGTCCTTGAAGACTAGGACCTCATCCGTGGGCTCCACCTTCCTGACCATATCCTTTTTCACGAAGGGGAAGAGCTGTCTCTTCATGAAGGGGAGGTAGGAGTGGATGTGGCAGGCCACGATCTTCTCCACCCGGGTCTCGGGCCTGATCTTCTCGATCCGAGGCACCAGGAGGCTCATGGTGACCGCCACCTTGGAGTCGGAGTCGTTGAGCTGGTAGGCGAGCTCCCGCTCCGTGTAGAGGGGATTGTTCTGGACCGCCACGGCCCCGATCCGGAAGGCCGCCATGGTGGCGATGACGACCTGTGGGATATTGGGGAGGATGAGGGCCACCTTGTCGCCCTCCCCCACGCCCAGGCCGGTCAGGGCCCTGGCGAAGCGGTTGACCAGGCCGTCGAGCTCCCGGTAGTTGATCCTCCGGCCCATGTAGTTGAGGGCCGTGTGGTTCGGGTGGCGCCGGGCCGACCGGGTCAGTGCCTCGGAGACGGTGAGCCTCTCGTAGTCGATGGTCCTCTGGACTCCGGGGGCGTAGGACTTGTGCCAGAGCTTTTCATCCATGTCTTGCTCCTTGACTGTCGGGGCAACCTTCCGGGTTTGATGAATCAAACCCCTACGGTGCAATGGTGGGCGCGATGTTCATGGTAGGGGCGCGATTCATCGCGCCCGGCCGGGCACGGCATGCCGTGCCCCTACATTCATGCCGGCCAGAGGCCGGCGATACAGGTTACGACCGCACCCGGGCCAGGGAATCACTCAGGGCCTCTTCGGCCTCCTTCACGATCCGCTCGATGAGCTCGGCCACGGTGGGGATGTCCTGGATCCGTCCCACCGACTGCCCCACGGTGAGCATGGCCTGCTCCGCGTTGCCGTCAAACCAGACCTCCTTGGCCCGCTGGCCCGAGATGAGCGGGAAGAGCTCGGAGAAGTCGCCGCCGCTCTGCTCGACCTCCTCGATCTTCCGAAAGATCTCGTTGCGCAGGGCCCGAACCTGGAGGCCGAAATCCCCGAGCAGGGCCCGCAGCCCCAGGGACGTGTCCATCTCGTTCTTCTCGATGAGCATCCGGTGAATGTTGGCGTGGACCCGGCAATCCTTGGTGGCCAGGAACCGCGTGCCCATCATCATGCCGTCGGCGCCCAGGGCGAGGGCCGCGGCCAGGGTCTTGCCGTCGGCCATGCCGCCGGCCGCGAGGACCGGGATGTCCACCGACTCGACCACCTTGGGGACGAGGATCAGGGTGGAGACGTTGTCCTTGTGGGGGAATCCCCCCCTCCTCGAATCCGGCCACTGTGACGGCGTCGTAGCCTACCTTCTGGGCGTGGACGGCGTGCTTCACGGTGCCCACCTTGTGGAGGACCTTCACGCCCGCCTCCTTTGCCATGGGGAGGTACTCGGGCCCCAGGAAGCGGTCCACCGGGGCCCCGGCGATCTCCACGGCCGCCACCTTCTTTTCGCAGCAGACCCGGAAGAAATCCTGCAAGAGCTCCACGGGGAGGCGGATGGAGGGCATGGTGGTGATGTTCACGATGAAGGGCCTCTCCGTGAGCTCCCGGGTCCTGTCGACCGCCTCCCTGAACTCGTCGCCCGTGTCGTAGTTGCCCGAAGTGAGGTTCCCCATGGCCCCGGTGTTGCTGATGGCCGCGGCGAGCTCGGGCGTGGCCAGCCAGAGCATGCCGCCGCACTCGATGGGGTACTCGATTCCGAAGAGCTCCGTGATTTTCGTCTTCATTCCTTTTTCTCCTTAGATCCCATTTTCTCCTGTTTTCTCCTTGACAACGAGGGGGTGAGTGAGTATCATTTACCGCCTTGAACCGGAGCAGTATACAGATTC
The DNA here is from genome assembly GCA_964522545.1 of uncultured Thermodesulfobacteriota bacterium. Taxonomy (GTDB): domain Bacteria; phylum Desulfobacterota; class DSWW01; order CAZFWM01; family CAZFWM01; genus CAZFWM01. The sequence continues at coordinate 2,589 of CAZFWM010000311.1, read as the reverse complement.
AATGTCTTTTCATCAACAGGTTCACAGAAATTATCAACATTCCCCTCGTTCCCAGGCTCAGCCTGGGAACGAACTTGCGGGAGGCTCCGCCTCCTTTATTGGTTTACAGCGAACTTATTGGCCGAAAGGGGCAGAGCCCCAGGGGAACTCCGTTCCGAGGCAGAGCCTCGGAACGAGAAAAAAGCAGTTTTCCACGTGTGAGTGACTTTCACTAACCCAAGCTCTCGGAAAAAAGAGCAGACCATGTCCAGGCCCAAGACTACCAGACCCACCGTAGCCCCTTCAAGAGAAAGGCCCTATCCGCCGGGCCGGGTGAAGATCGCGGACGCCTTGATCTCGCTGCTCGAGAAGAAGGAGTTCAGCGCCATCACCACGGCCGAGATCGCAAAGAAGGCCGGGGTCACCGAAGCGCTCATCTATAAATATTTCAAGGACAAGCGGGACCTCCTCCACCGGGTGCTGCACGAATACCTCGAGCAGTACCTCGTGCAGTTCGAGCTGGACCTGAAGGGGATCAAGGGCGCCCTCAACAAGCTGCGAAAGCTCATCTGGTCCCACATCAACGTCTACTCCACCAACCGGGTCCTCGCAAAGATCCTGCTGCTGGAGGTGAGGAGCTCCCCGGACTACTACAAGAGCGAGACCTATGGGCTGCTGAAGAGATACAGCCGGATCGTGCTCGACATCATCGAGGAAGGCGTTAGCAGCCGGGAGATCCGAAAGGACATCTCACCCAAGCTGATCAGGCAGGTCGTCTGGGGCAGCATCGAGCACGTCTGTCTGACGGGCGTCATCTTCGACCGGGAGATCTCTCCGGACGATCTCACCGATGATCTATGCCGGTTCATATTCAGCGGCATCGAGCGCAGGAAGAAATAGATGCGGCCAAGCCGCAAGGGATCAGGTGTCAGGTAGGGGCACGGCATGCCGTGCCCAATAAGGAAGAGAACATGACCGACAGAAAAGCTATCGTCATCGGAGCGGGCCTCGGGGGGCTCACCTCGGCCGCCTATCTCGCCAAGAAGGAGTTCCGGGTGGACCTGTTCGAGCGCCATCACACGCCGGGCGGGTACGCCAGCAGCTTTGTGCGCGGCAAGTATGAGTTCGAGGTCTCTTTGCACCAGTTGAGCGGGATCGGCCCCGAGGAGAACCGGGGCTCTTGCTACCGGCTGCTCGAGGGCTGCGACGTGGCGAGGAGGGTGGAGTTCCTCCCGATCCACAATTTCTACACCTCCCGGTTCCCCGACTTCACGGTCACCATACCGAACGGTTGGGAGGCGGCCCAAGACGCCTACACCCGGCAGTTCCCGGAGGAGAGGGAGGGGATCGGGAGGCTGATGCGCTTCATGCGCAGCGCCTTCAAAGGGCTTCAGGTAGCGACCGGCAAGGTCGGTGCCCGCGACCTCCTCGCCCTCTCGGTCCACGGGACCCGGCTCTTCCGGTCGGTGGGGCTCACCGTGGCCCAGGCCCTGGACCGGGAGATCAGGAATCCCCGCCTCAAGGCCCTGTTCACCAATGTCTGGGGCTTCTACGGCCTCCCCCTCTCGAGGCTCTCCTTCATGCTCTTTACCGCGGGCAATGCCTCCTACTTCGAGTACGGGCCCTACCACATCAAGGGGACCTCCCAGGCCCTCTCCAATGCCTTCGTGGATGCCATCGAGGAGAAGGGCGGACGGGTCCACATGAGGAACGGAGTGAGCCGGATCAACGTCTCGGACGGAAAGGTCACCGGCGTCGTGGACGAGCAGGGAGAATCCTACGAGGCCGACCACATCGTCTGCAACGCCAACCCCTTTCACTGCTGTTATGATCTGATGGGCCGGGAAAACGTCCCGACGACGTACCTGAAGGCCCTGGCCGCCGGGCACATCGCCATGTCCACCTTCAACGTCTACATGGGCCTCGACTGCCCGGCCGAGGCGCTCGGGCTCACGGAGCACGAGTTCTTCGTCAACGACAGCTACGACCTGGACGAGCAGTACCGGTCCATGTTCCGCATCGAAAAGCAGAAATACTGGGTCATCACCACCTACAACACGACCGACGCCGAGTTCTCGCCGCCGGGGACCTCGGTGGTGGTGATCACGACCCTCCAGGACTACGGCGCCTGGTCCAGGGTTCCGCCGAGCGAGTACGTGGGCACCAAGAACCGGATGGCCGCGGAGATGATCGACGCGGCCGACGAGATCGTCCCGGGCCTAAAGGACCACATCGCCGTGCTCGAGGTCTCCACGCCGGTCACGAACATGCGCTACACCGGGAACCCGGGCGGCTCGATCCTCGGATTCGATTACGATCTGACCCATAGCCCCCTGTTCCGGCTGGGCAACAAAGGGCCGCTCGAGGGGCTCTACTTTGCAAACGCCTGGGTCCGCACCGGCGGCGGTTTCGAGCCCTGCATGGTCTCGGGGTACATGGCCTACAGGGAGGTCATGAAGGCGGAGAAAAAATAGGGCGGGCCGTGCCCGCCAATCCTTACGGAATGCAATCGTAAAGGCGGCCATGGGCCGCCCTATGGGGAGATGAAAAGTGCAGCTCAAGGACATCGGATACGGGATCGGAGACCTGGCCAGGACCGGGCTCATCATA
>CAZFWM010000310.1:0-8902 GCA_964522545.1 uncultured Thermodesulfobacteriota bacterium | reverse complement strand
TCTGAAATTGCCCTTGTCCTTTGAAAACGTGGGTTTTTGGACAAGAACTAATTAGCTCTTGACATAGATAAATAATACATTAATATATATTGCTAATTGAGGTTACACTTCCATAAAAGGATCGGCTCAGGCATCTCCCGAAAGGGGGCTTTGAGTTGATGAAATTTATCGAAGCATGTGCTCATGACTACCATTATTCCTGACTGTTCTCCATCAGTACTTTCTGCTATTTGCTTCTACTCGTACCTGAACCTGATCCGATCTCTTTATTGAAAGACATATGTTTGAATAGGACGTCACAGTAGAAATTGGTCTTTGAAATCACCTGATTTGCTTCAGCAATCCATGATAAATGAAAACCGTATTTCTTCATCACAAAGAGTTCCCAGGTCCGGCAGACTCAACGCATTAAAAGGCGAGTTTCCTAAAAACACAGAAGGGGGGTAGGAACAATGAAACTTCATCACTTTGGTGCCAAGTCGTCCGCGATCTTTACGGTCCTATGCAGCCTGTTCCTGATCGTGCCGAACGCCTCATCCCAGGTAGCCCAAGAAGAGCTGGAATCGCTTACAAAGCTCAGTCTGATGCCCCTGGATTCCGACACTCTCGCTTTCGGCGAGAGCTTCTCCCTCGGCCTCTCCCATATGGACATATCTGTTTACAACTACCGGACCATGTACCAGACCGAGGGACTTGCGTCTATCCTGGATGTCCCTGGCTTCGACACTACGATCTTCTTCAGCGATAGAGACGACAGACTGAGTGTGAATGCTTTCTTCGATCTGAGCTACCGGAGGTACCTGGAGAAAGAAAGGTATGCCTGGGAGGTGACCGCAAACGCTCTGCTGATTCCGTATCTATCCCATGTATTCGGAGACGACCGTGACGACACGGACTTTACCCTCACCATTGAACCGTCAGCGGCTTGGAATATGCGCTACTACCCCATGGGCGATAGTATGCCGCTCATGCTTATGGCGGGCTTCTCAGTTATTAATAATTTCATGCTCCTTTATGAGAGTCGAGAACCGGGGTCTCCCATACTGTTACCCTTCCCGCTAGAAGACGGCGACGAGACTTATTGGATCAACCTCTCTTACACGAACGCGGCCTTTGGCGTAGGCCTAGGGCGCGTGCTGAATGTAAGCCCTGCCACGCGCCTGAGGAAGATCGAGAAGTATCTGCTCGAACGGGAGTACATCTCCAGATCAATACCGACGGATGTCGGAAACACGATCCTCCTCCATTGGTACGAGCTGAGAAACGAAGTAGGGTACTACAAACACATCGCCTATTCACTAAAAACCCTCCAGGAGCGTGGATTCCTGGAAAGGTCGCTTGATTACCGCGCCACCTACGCCATACAGCAGATGATTCGAGATGGCCAGCTAAACCGACGGGACGAGGGCTGGATGGCGGCGGCATTCTTGAATATAAATCCATGGGTAAGCGTCGACAGGCACACCGATGTCGATCATATGGAGTGGCTGGGGACCGGTATCATCTACAACTACTCCCGCGTTCTCAGCGAAGACAACGTGTTCAGCGTGGAGGGCACTCTCCATGCGGATCCAGGCGTCATGGACAGTCCGTTGAGCTGGCTGGTTTTCAACACGAATCCTAGTTACTCTTACTACTTTTATAATGAGTACATGGACCCTCTCGGGTCATTGAGCGTAGGCGGCTGGTTCCAGCTTGGCACCGCCTTCGATGATTGGGGCTTCGCTTTTGCGTATCCTGCCTTCTCCGACCTCTCCGACCTCATCTTCATGCCCATAGAGGATGGGGAGATAAGCATCGAGCTGGGCGGGACCGCGACCTACGAGCGCGTCCTCAATCGAGGTAGCTCATGGTACGTCCGTGTGGAGAGTGGAATCTTAGAGTATCCCGACATAGACGATCTGGGTTATTACTTTACGCTTCGATTTGGATTTACTTACGGCGTGGCTGAAGGTTACTTCTCAAGTTACTAAAACCCTTCAGGCAGGATATCTGGATCGTTCGATTTTTTTAAAAACACTCGAACAAAAACACCTCCTTTCTAAAGGAGGTGTTTTTGTTCGATCAACTCTTCAATCCGAAAAATGTAGTAGGCTTCTACTGCGTTTTTCGTGCTTACTCCCACTTCCGAATTATCACGTCCCCGCTGAAGGTTTTCACCTTGATCTCCGATTTCCCCCTGCCGTGGACGCCGGAGAGTCTCTCGCCGTTCTCTTTTGCGATCTTCTCGAGCGCAAAATCACAGGTCAGATCCCCGCTGAATGTGTCCATGCCGATCCGGAACGAGGAAGTCGGCGGTATTGTAAGTATTGCATCCCCGCTGTAGGTGGAGATCTCGTACGTGCCGGCTTCCACGATCTCCCCTTTGTAGATTACGTCCCCGGAGACGGTGGCAAGGCGGATGCTCTCGCTCCGGACTTTTTTGCACAGCACATCGCCGCTCACCGTCTCCGCGACGAGGTCCCCTGTCTTCAGGTCGGCCGCCATGATCTCTCCGCTCACGGATTCGGCCTTGACCTGTTTCACATTGCACCGGTCGATGTTGAGGTCCCCACTCACCGTCTCCATCAGGACTTTTCTACCGATCCCGTCGGCGGCTATATCGCCGCTCACCGTCTCCGCCCGCAGGCCGCCCTTGATTCCATGGATGCTGAAATCCCCGCTCACCCCCTTGATATCGGCCTGAACCCCTTCGGGGAGCCGGATCTCGAAAATGACCGACTTCGACTTCTTGCGGCCGGATTCGTGGTCCACTTCGATCGAAAAATCTTGAGCATCCGTGTCAATCCGCACCTCCGGGGCCTTGCCCTTCCCTTTGAAGGTCGCCCTGACTTCGACGATCTCCTTTACCCAGGTACGCAGCGAGAGCTCATCGCTCACGCCCTCGAAGGTGAACCGGGCGGACGGATCGATCGGATAGGACTTCTCGAAAGAGTCCTGAAAGGTCTCTGTCTTTGCCTGGACCGTGGCCGCGGTCGTTACGGCCAGAAGCATTGCTGCTCCTATTAGGGTTCCTGTGTAAAATTTCTTTCTCAACATGGCTTTTTCTCCTTTCTGATGTTGTATGTTGCATGGGCGAACACACAGGGTCCTCCATGCGTTTTGTTCTTGCCGGGTCAAATCTCGATCCCGGAGATCTTCTCCAACATAGAGATCTTCCGGCTGTAGGCCCCCAAAAGGTGGGCCTGCAATCTTTTGTTCGCTGGATAGTCGCCGAAGGCGTTCCCGCAGGTAACGATCATCTCATCGATGACCTTCAGGTTCGCCTCGAGCTCGACAACGAGCCCCTCGGGCAGTGAGCCGGCCCTGGCAGCAGAGACGGCCTCCAGTGATTCGATCGCCTTGATATAGTGTAGCTCGGCCGCCCTCACCTCCTCGATGGCCTGGGCCAGCATCCGCTCCCGGGGCAACGGGCCCTGCTCCCTGCCCGTCGGCGTCATCTGCGAGACGACCGCCACGATCACGATGAGCGACACGGCCGCCGCCAGGGCCGGGCGCCACAAGGGGGCCCGCCCCCCCTTCCGGAGCGTCTCGAGCCGCTCTGCAAGGGAAGACCATAAACCCCGCCCTCCGGCCGGCGCCTTCTGCTGCTGAAGAGAGCCCTCGATCCGGAGCCAGAGCCCCTCGGGCACCGGCTCTTCAGGGAGCGCCCTGAGCTCCTCGACCATGGATTCGAGCCGGGAGATCTCGTCCGAGCATCGCTCGCACTCTCGCAGATGGTCATCGATCCTTGCCATGGTTTCGGCTTCCAGCTCTCCGTCGATGAAATCGGAGAGCTTGTCGCTGAAATCGTCACACAGGCGCTTCATATCAGTCCCTCTTCATCAAAGTGCCATCGGTTCGCGGCCAGCGATTCCCTGAGAGTACGACGGGCCTTGCAGAGCTGAGACCGGGAGGTCCCGGGCGAGCAGTTCCGGATCCGGGCGATCTCCTCGTGGGGAAATCCGGCCAGGTCGTGGAGCACGAGAATGGCCCGGTACCCTTCCGGGAGTGAGGCGATCGCCCTCTTCAGCACCACCTGGCGGTACCCCGGCACCTCGGCGCGGGATGACGGCTCCGGCCCCATTCCACCCGAGTATGCCAGCTCCTGCACTCCTTGGTCCCGGGAGCGGCCGCGCCTGAGATGCATGAGACAGGCGTTCACCGCAATTCCAAAGAGCCAGGTAGAGAACTTCGCCTCGCCCCTGAAGGTGCTCAACTTCCGATGCAGTGTAAGGAAGACCTCCTGGGTTATGTCCTCGGCCGCGCTCGAGTCGTTGGTCATGCGCAGGGCGACATTGAAGATTCGCCTGGCGTACCGGTGGTAGATCCACTCAAAGGCCTTGGCGTCCCCGTGCCGCGCGAGCTCGATCCAGCCCTGCTCCTGCGAGGCTGTCGTCGAACTTGCCCTGCCCTGGACTGAATCCCCAACCTGCTCTGTATTCATTCGCTTCACTCGATTGGTTCAACCATCACGGGGTAGAAAGCCTCCTGACTCGGCTTTGGACATTTACCCTTTAAGATGCATGAGGGAGGAAAAACGTTGCCTGGGGTTGAAAAAAAAGGAGAAAGTTCGTGCAGGTATCAGCCACAGTCCGACCCGGCCGGCCCCTCCTCGCCGAGCAGACTTTCCACCCGAGAGCGGAGCTGCGCCACCAGGGTCGCGATCGGATCCTGGCCCGAGAGGACGAGATCGGCGAACCGACGGCTCGGCTCGACAAAGGCGGCGTGCATCGGCTCCACCGTGTTCTGGAACTGGTGGACGATCGACTCCCAGGAGCGGCCGCGCTTTTCCAGGTCGCGCCTGGCCCGTCGATTGAAACGGACCTCCACCTCTGCGTCGACAAAAACCTTTATGTCCAGGAGCGGGCGGATCTCGGGTCCGGCAAGCAAGAGGATCCCTTCGAGGATGATCACGGGCCGCGGCTCCACGTGTCGAGTTTCCGGAAGCCGGGTGTGGGTGCGGTAGTCGTACTGAGGCGCCTCGATACTCTGTCCCGCTCGCAGCGCCTCGATGTGGTTACGGAGAAACCCGAAATCGAGGGCGTCGGGGTGATCGAAGTTGCGTTTCTCACGCTCGGCCGGATCGACCATGCTGAGGTCTCTGTAGTACCAGTCGAGCTCCACGACGACGGCCCGGTCAGAGCCGAGGTCCCGGAAAAAACTCCATGCCAGCTCTGTCTTGCCCGCCCCGCTGCCGCCTGCGATCCCGATCACCACACAACCCACGGATACCCCCTTTCCATCAGGGTTCTTCCATAAAGAAGGCCTCGACCCGCTCACCGATTCCTTCGTTGCGGAACTGCTCGAAGAGCGCCACCTCCTCTCCTATCCGGCCGAGAAACTTTTTGCGCCGCGCCATCACGTAGGCCCGTGCGCCCTGTTTCTCCTCCCCTTCCACGTCTCCGGCGATTATCTCGCTGAGAACGAGGGCCACAACGGAGAGGAATTGGACTTCGAAGAGCAGAGAAAAGTTTATAACTTCCGCCTGCAGGGGGCGGTGAACCGCCCTGTATGCCGTCAGCAAAGCCCGTATCCGACGCCACCGGAAATCGGTGAACTGGCGTAGCGCCAGGAAGAGGTCGAAGACGGGGAGGCCGGGACCGGCAAGGGAGAAATCGACGACCAGGAAGCCGCGGCGGCCCTCAGCCCGGACGATGTTCTGGGGGGTGAAGTCATAGTGGGCGTTATAAGCGAGCCGATCCATTGCCGCTCCCACCACGACGGCGAGGTCGGCCTCGCGGGATCGGAAGGCGGCCGACTCTGCGATCTGGGCCAGCCGGCCCACATCGATTCCTGCCACCACTTCGCGCTCCGTCTCACCGGTCCCCGTGATGCCGGCCAGCACCTCCCTGGCCTCCTCGAGACGCAGGTCGATGGGAGCATAGAGCCCGCCCTCCACGCCGGTTCGATCTCCGTCGAACCCGGTGAGCGCATCGTGGAACCTCCCCAGCAGCTTGCCCGCCTCGGCCGGCTTTGGGACGGAGGCGCGACGCGGAGCGGATTCGCCGACGGCCGCCCACTCGAAAAGGCCGTACAGCTCCCCGCCGATCTCCACGAGATCCTCCCCATCGAGCGTGGAGACCGAGGGGACGATTCTCTTGAAGCCCCTGCCCACGAGGTGACGGAGAAGGGCCTGCTCATAGCGAACCTTGGCGTCGAGATCCGTGGTTCCCATGAGAAAATGCGTGCGCCGGTAGTGACGCAGGCAGAAGCGCTCCTCTCCGGCGTCCAGGGCGTAGAGCCGGTCGCCGCTCATTCCGCCCTGGATCGGCTCGATCCCGGTGAACCTAGACAGGTAGCGCTCCGCCAGCTCCCCAGGGAGCCCGTGAGCCTCGAAGAGATCACTCGCCCGGCTGTCCATCATCATCCCCATCCGGGCCCGGTTCGGGTGTCAGCCAGCTGGCAGGTATCTTCCACTGGGTTCCGCACATCCGTCCGAACCGCCGCCTGTCACGTTCCTTGATCGGAGTCCGGGGCGCCTTGACATGATCCACAACGACATTGCAGAGGACCCCGGCGCGGTATCCCTGATCCTCGATGCGGGCCACAAAATCGATGTCGTGGTAGAAATATACGAGCCCGGGGACCTCGATGAAACCTCCAACATCCTCGAACACGCGACGGGGTATCATGAAGCACCACCCGCCGACCGGACCTCTCTCCAGGAGGACGACTCCCCGACCGTAATCGACGCGGCGATAGCCGAGCTCCCTGGCCGCCCGGTTGATCCCCTCGACGCTGGCGCAGAGGAATCCGAGATCGCCCACCACTTGGAAGGCCTCGAGCATCCGCTCCAGCCACCCGGGCGGCACGGCGCGTACGTCGTCGTCCATGGATACGAAGGTGTCGGCCCGCGCCTCGGCAAAAGCCGGGTTGAGGGCATTGAGCCCGATGTTCTCCCCGTGGTGGACCACCCGAACCGGCCCGCCGCACAGGGAGTTCAGGTAGCGGCGCGTTCCGTCGGTGGAGCCGTTGTTCCAGATAATGAGCTCAAAGTCACCGGTTGTGTTTTCCATGACCGTGCCCACCGACCGCTTCAGGAGCTCCAGGCGATTGTGGGTAATGATGATGATGGATACGAGTGGGGCCATATTTCCTCCCTGCCCCCGGTTCCGACGAACCCGGCCGGCGATCTTCCTGATAGATTATGCAAAAGAAGAGAATTAGTAAAGCGTTTTTTTTAAATAGCCTGATCCCTGACACCTGATCCCCGATCCCTATTCCATTGACACTGCACCTATTTATTCCCTACCATCGAAATCGAAAGATAGGGCGGGCCGTGCCCGCCGATCCTTACGCGTTATAACCACCAAGGCAGCCGTGGGCCGCCCAATGAAACGAGCAAAAGGAGATCCCCATCGAAAGGATCTCGATCATAACTCCCGTCTCCAGGGCCGAGTATCTGGAAGATGCGATCTGCAGCGTGCTCGCTCAGACGAGCGATGGCTGGGAGCACCTCATCCTGAGCGACGGCGCGCCCCCGGAGGCGGAGGCCGTCATGCATCGGTACGCTTCCGAACGCATACGGGTCTTCTTTCGCCCTAAGCGCGGCGTGATCGCCCTTGCACGGGCCGAGCTCACCGAACAGGCCGGCTCCGACCTCATCCTCCTCCTCGATGATGACGACCGACTCCTGCCGAATGCCGTGGCCCGGATCCAGGCTCTCGCCGCCCGGCATCCCGAGGCGGGGCTCATCACCGGCTACGCAGTTTACATCGACAGGGCGGGCAGCGCCATCGATACGCTCAACCCGAAACGTCCCCGCATCCGGCACCGGGGCCAAATGGTTGAGAAGGCGAGCTGCATCCACCCCTTCTGCTTCCGCAAGAGGATCTACGAGAAGACCCAGGGGTGGTGGACCCGCGATCTTCACCATGGCCTGGGCGAGGATACCGACCTCTTCCTCAAGCTCGTGGAGCACACGGACATCTACGTGATCCCGGAGGCCATCTTCGAGTACCGGGTGCACCCGTCCGGCATGACCAAGGTGGTGGATGAAGATCATGTGATCGAGGGCGTGCGCACGAGCGCCGAGCAGGCCGTACGCAGGCGGGGCTTTGACTGGGAGGTTCGGGCGGACAACGTATTTTCGGTCTACCGGAGGCTCACCGAGCAGCGTTCGCCGGGCGAGACGATCCGCACGATCCACTTCGGGGCGCCCGAGCTCGACCGCGCCCCCCAGGGAGGATCGGGGGATTCCGAATCCCCTATGTCAGAGGGCGGCGGAAGGGATTCGGGGCTCCTCAACTGGATCGCCCGCCTGTTCCGGCGGACCTGACGGCTAATTGCCTACTGCATTTTTCGGGTTGAAGTCACTTCGGCATATGGTCGAAGATGAGCTGGTCCAGAAATGCCTGAACATCCAGCAGCTCGGGTGGATTCGAGCCGCAGAAGTCATCCTCCCAGTGGACCTCATTTCCCAATCCCCTGTCCCCATCCATGCCGGTCAGAACGTAATGATATGTGTCCCAGCCTGGGCACTGGGCCCAGATATGGCCGGGGAGATCGTAAAAGCCCTTTCGATAGACAACGGTGCTCAGGGCCCAGAACTCCTGCGGGGTGAGGGTGAACGTGAAGGACGAATACAGGTCCGATTCATACGTGGCCACCCCGGTCAACGGCTCGATGTGCAGAGTGTGGGTCCATCCCCCGAATCCGCCCGAGGCCACATAGTGGACCTCAAAATCAGGTATGCATCCGGCCGCTCCCATCAACATCAGCACCGCAATGGCAGACAGCGCTCCCCGCACGATCCGATTCCCGACGTGCTTCTTCATGGGTCTTCTCCTTTCTTTTTCATTAGTTCGGAATCAGCTACCACCGGCAGAGCCGGTGGATTGGTATGGATTCGTATTACTTCTACTCTACTCGACAGTCAGAAGTTCTCCTGCCTGAATTTCCCTAACGGAATTCCTCTCCC
>CAZFWM010000309.1:0-8927 GCA_964522545.1 uncultured Thermodesulfobacteriota bacterium | reverse complement strand
CCCACTACATACAAGATGTTGTACCATGCTGAGTCAACCGGATAGGCAGTAGACAATATATTGACGGCCAGAGGGTGCTTCGACTGTTTTTGCGAGGACCGCACTTTGAAAATTACGTTTGATTACAATGGGTTATGTTTGCGCTTCTATTCAACGGCCCGTGGTACCGATCTTGCTCAAGCAGGGTTTTGAAATATGGAAAATGGAAGGCTCTCCGGCCGAGATCAGAAGGGACAGGATATGACCAAAGAGAACAGGAAGGATTCCAAAGGTACGGTAACGAATAACCCTAGCGAATTGCGAGACTCAGGTATATTGACGAGCTATCTTTCATCCGGGCGGCGGGCGATACTCGACTCCCTGGAGCGCACGATCGAGCGGGGCCGCTCCATACAGATCATCATCGGAGATGAAGGAGTCGGAAAATCGTACATTCTGCACAAACTCCGGGAGCGACTCTCCGGCCGGTGCATGATGATCTATCTCCCTTTTCCGCGGATCACGCTGGCCGAGATCCTGCGCGAGGGGCTCCATCAGCTGGATGTGAAGACGAACGGCGAGAGCGAAGCCGAGCAATCCGCTCTATTTCGGGCCGTACTGCATCGCATCCGGCAGGCCGGCAGGACCATGGTCCTGATGGTCGATGAGGCGCAGTTCATGGGATCTGACGTGTTAAAGGATTTGATGGAGCTGTGGAGAGAGGCATTCGACAGCCATGGAGGAGAGGTCTTTTCCATTGTCCTTGCCGGCACCGACGGACTCTGGTACAAGATCGAGCCGGAGGCGGAGGCCGAAACTATGAGCGTCTCTTTCGTCCAGGTCCCACCTCTCTCGAGAGTGGATACGGATGCCTATATCAGGAGCCGGTTCGGGCAGAGCCCCTTCTTTCAGGAGTCTGCCGTGGATATAATTCACAGCCTTTCCGGGGGCAGGCCGAAGTCGATCAGCCGCATCTGTTCCGAGGCGATCGAGCGGGCCGACAAGACGGATGGGCCGGTCACGGCGAGGATGATCCAGGAGATCGGACACGACAGGTTCCTGATCGTCTCCCCGGACAAAGGTCTGCCGTCCCCCCTGCCTGTTCAAGAGCCTGAGGCGAAGGCGAAACGCAAAGAAAGTCGAATTCGGGCCCGCGGTGTGGCCAAGGTCAAGCGGGGCCTCAATTACCTGCGCTCAATTACCTCGACCTATTACATATAGAGAGTGGTGCCCAAGTATGGGTCGACAGTTACCTGGAGGGACGGCTTCCACGCCGTCCGCAGTCCGGGTGGAACCGGACCCTCCATTAGCTCGATTGCAAATGTCGCGATAAAATAGGTAGCTTATTCGTACCTCACCGCGCCGATGAAGCAGGGCTCGTCGACGAGGCCGTCGCAGTCGTTGTCGATTCCGTCCCCCTGGATCTCCTTCATTCCCGGGTTGGCGAGCGGCTCCGAGTCGTCGCAGTCGGCCCCGCCGCATGCCTCATCCGTGAACATATCCCCGTCCGCGTCGACACAGCAGTCCGGGTCCCAGGCGTCCCGCAGGATATCGCAGTCGTCATCGATCCCATTGTCGCATATCTCCGGGGCGCCCGGATTGACAAAGGAGTCGGAATCGTCGCAGTCCGGACCGCCGCACTCCTGGTCCTGGTAGCCGTCGCCGTCGTGGTCCCAGCAGAGCGGGTCGGTGGTCGTGGTCGTGGTGGAGGTGGAGGTTGATGTGGTCGAGATGGTCGTTGTGGTGGGCTCCACGCCCGTCGTGGAGGTCGTGGTCGGGCCCGACACGCAGCCCGGGTCGTCGAGATCGGTGAAGCCGTCGCAGTCGTTGTCGAGGCCGTCGAAACAGGTGGCGTCGTCCGGAGGGCCCTCGGCTGCGCCCGGATTCACTTCAGGGTCCGTGTCGTCGCAGTCGCTTCCCCCGCAGGCCCTGTCGTAATAGCCGTCTCCGTCATCGTCCCAGCAATCTCCGATGTACTCGTCCGCCCCCATGTCGAAGCCGGTCCCCTGGGGCCTGAGCTCTCCGTCGATATCCGAATAGACCCCCGCGTCCGTGCCGGCGTCTATGCAGGGAGACTGGGCGTCGATGTGGTAGTCACTCCCTCCGACAAAGAGCGGATTCGTGTCGATGTTGCCAGTCAGCCAGATCAGGGTGCTCCCGGTTTCGACATAGGCGCCTGTCTCCCCACCCAGGATGTCGCTGTAGCTCACAGTGAGGGATGAGAGGTCCCTGATCGATATCTCATCGCCCTCGAGGGCCCAGCTTCCCCAGAATATGCAGTTCGTAATTGTTGTATGGCCGTGGCTCAAGGCTTCGAATCCGCCGCCCTTCAGGCCGGCGCTGTTTTGCGAGACCGTGCAGTTCGCTATCACAGGCGAGGGCGAGTCGAATGATCGGATGCCGCCGCCGTATCGGTCGGCACTGTTGCCTGTGATGATGCAGTTCGTGATCGAGGGCGAAGATGAGCGGCTGTAGATGCCTCCACCGTGGTCTGCGTTGTTTCCGGAGATGATGCAGCTGTCGATCCTTGCCGTGGAGCCGCTCGAGCAGTAGATCCCGCCGCCATGGAGCCCGGCGATGTTGTCCGAGATCGTGCAGTCCGTGATGAGCGGCGAAGAGGCGCCGGAGCAGTAGATGCCGCCGCCGCTGGACGGGTCGGCGAGGTTGGTGAAGATCACGCAGTTCGTGATCGTGGGCGAGGAGGCAAGGCAGAAGATGCCTCCGCCGAAGTTCTCCTTGCCGTACTGAATCGTAAAACCGTCGATGACCGCTTCTCCGCTCTCTCCGCCGGCAAAGGTCACGACAGTCCAGGAAAAAGACCCATCGAGTATCGTTACACCGGCCCCCTCTTCACTCCGGAGTGTGATATTCTTACCGCAAAAATCGATGACCTCCGGATAGAGTCCGGGAGCCACAAGGACGAGGTCCCCATCCACTGCCGCATCGATTCCCGACTGAACGGACGGCTCATCGGCCGGAACGCGGATCGTGGAGGCTGCTGCCGCCACGGGGGTGAGAGTGAACAGCATGATGAGTGTAACGAAAAGAGTTGGTCTCATATCCAGTACCTTTAAAGATTGAACGCGGTAAACTCACAACTATATGGTTTCGTCATTCCTGATGGTTTCGTCATTCCTGCGAAAGCAGGAATCCAACCATTAGCTCCTCAGAGGAGATCCAAGTAAATCGATTCTATGCACCAAGTGCAATACTCTATCATATCGATCAAATAAACTAAAACCGCCATGAAACAACCATTATTCTTCCACCTGTCAACGAACCCTTGACGGTGGCTTCCGACCGATGCTACGGATGTTCGGCATGCGAGTACATCTGTCCGGAGAATACCATAAGCATGGCTCCACGCCGAAAGCAGAGGCAGAGTTACTTTCATTTGTGTTGTCGCTCCTGCTCACAATCATCCTCGCTCTCGGCTGCAGCCATGATTCAGCCGAGCCCGACCGAGAGAACGGGGAAGCCCTGTCCCCGAGTCCTCGACTCGCCCTCTGGCTGGCGAACAAGAATGAGCTGATCGCCCACGAGAGCGCTGGCTTCGATCTCGTATTGTCCGGGTGGTTCGACCCGCACGAGGCCGAAGCGATCCGATCCCGCCGTCCCTCGGCCAAGCTGCTGGCCGGCCTCGCCCTGAACTGGATCTACGACTCCGAGGAGTGGCTGAGCCTGCTCGTCACCATAGCCAACAATGGCGATCCGGAGGGCCCCCTGCAGGTCACGGATGACATGTACCTGATGTTCGACGACGACGGTGACGGGATACTCGACCGTCGCTGCTCGCCTCCGGGCTGGGAGGGGGAGATCTACGCCATGGACCCGCGACATCCGGGATGGCGGGACCTCATCCTGTCGTTCTACGAGGTGGTCGGCGACCAGCCGCAACACGACGGCGTCTGCATCGACATGCTGGATGCCTACCCGTTCTGCGAAGGTGCATGGTCCGAAGGCGTGCCCGTTCCCCTGGACTCGGAGGCGTGGGTCTGCGGGCAGGTGGAGCTGCTCAAGGAGGTCAGGGCGGGTGTTCCGGGAGAGAAGTGGGTCTTTGCCAACGCGGGGCGCGATTTCCCGGAGGGCTCCCCCTTCCCGGAGTATCTCAACGGCTATCTGCTTGAAAACGCCCTCGGGGAGATCATTGGCCTGGAGGACGTGGACCGACTCTTGGCATCTGCTGAGAGGGCACTCGAGACCACGAGGGCGCCTCACTTTGTCGTTTACGCCGTGGACACGGACGACACGGGAGAGATAAGATGGCCGCGCCTGCGTAGGGGACTGGCTGCAAGCCTGCTCACGGACCACACGTATTTCGCCTTCGACAGCGGGCCGCAGGATCACGGAGATGTGACGGCCTGGTGGTTCCCGCAATACTACGACGTAGCTCTGGGTGCCCCGGTCGGTCCCTACGGCTCGGATGGCGGCGTCTACACCCGGGCCTTCGAGAGCGGGTTCGTCATTGTGGCCGCGGAGAGCTCGATCAGTGTGTCGTTCGACGCAACTCATGTCGACGTCGCCACCGGCGAGTCGGGAACCGACTTCACCGTGCCCGGAGGTGACGCACGGATCTTCGAGAGGTCGTATTATTGGATGTTTTAAATTGGACATCCGATTTTACCATCGCAATGTCATCCCCGCGAAAGCGGGGATCCAGCAAATGAGCGCAACTATGGGTTCCCGCTTTCGCGGGAACGACACAAAAAATTTCGATCCTAGGGCATGATTATGGGAGTTTGTAACACCGTCGTTCTGCTGACCGAAGCTCTGGAAAAAGCAAAACAACCTACTCTGCCGAGGCACCGATTGCTTGCTCAGATCTTGAAGCTCATGCCCCTGTACAATGAAATACACGATCTGGCGGCATGGGAGGCCGCGTACCAGGGGGCCATGGAGGAAGCGGATGATAATTCGGAGATCGGTCTACTCTTGTGGGAGATCTTCGAATTCGGCAGATACAATCTATACAGCGCTTTTGACGTAGAAGGTACGAGCGAGTGTTACGATCAGCTGTCGAGTATGTTCTCTGAGAATGGCATAGTTAATCCGATAATTCAGCCTGAGCTGGATAGGTGGTAAATTCCAATACGGGAGGGCGAAGATGGAAACAATTGTAGTAACACCTGAAAAAGAGCAGAAGACCCTGTGGTTTCTCGGCTGGGCCGTGACGTTCGCTCTGGGCCTGGCCCTGTGGGTGATTTTGATGTTCTTCGCGGACAAGCTCATATTCGGCCTTTTCACTGTGGGTTGGGTAATGCTATCGTTGCCCTTTCTGTTCTGGATCCCGGCCTACCACAGGTCCTTGGAATATGGGCTCGAAGCCGATGCCGTCAAGGCGAGGAAAGGGGTGTTTTGGCGAAGGCGTATCACTGTTCCATACCCAAAGATCACAAACGTGGACGTGACTCAGGGACCGGTTCAGAGGTTGTTCAATATCGGGACGATTCACGTGCAGACGGCGGGTGCCGGCGGAGCCCAGGGCGGACAGGCCGAGCTGAGATTGGTTGGCATCCGTGACATGGAGGGATTGAAAGAGACCATTATGGAGAGAGTCAGGGCGTATACTATTTCAGGGCCTGAAGAAGTCAAGAAGGAAATTGTAAGAGAAAGCGATTCAGAGATTATGAAGCACATGCTGAAAGAGCTCACTGCCATCCGCGAGGCGCTGGAGAAGAGAAAGATCTAGCAGAGCTATTACTTCAACGAAAGGAGACACTCATGCCGAACATAGCGATATTCTACTGCAAGAAGATCAAGGACCAATCGTGCGTCGCCTGCGCAAAATGCCAAAAGGCCATGGCCGAGAAAGACGGCGAGTTCGCCATGCACGACGAGATCGCGCTGGTGGCTTCGACCCACTGCGGAGATTGCCCCGGGCTTATGGTTCCGAGGGTCAAGCAGGTCAAGGAAGTGACCGACAAGCTCGAGCGCCCCATCGATACGATTCATATGGGAACATGCATGAAGCTGGCAATGGAGACGGCCGATTGCCCCATAGACTTCGATGACCTCAAGGTTATCCTGGAGAATAAGTTCGGCGTGAAGGTGGTGCTGGGTACGCACAATTACTAGCACCCTCAAGGAACCGCCGGCCCACCGGCGGCGGCGCGCGACAAAGGAAAACAGCCATGCGCTCTGATCGCAACAGCTGGAAGGTTCTGGTCCCGACGATCGTTTTCTGGATAGGCGCTATAGGCGACGGCTTGATCGCCGTCGAGTGGTTTCTGATCAGCCTGGACATCGTGAACTTTCCCATCATACCGAGCTTCTTTGTCGGAGAGGGTCAGGATTTCCGGTTTGCCATGGGTGTGGGCGGGCTCTTTATGATGGGCTGGACCGTAATTCTGTTCTGGGGCAGCCGGGATCCGCTGGAGCGAAAAGGGCTCCTCATGATCACGGCCGTGATGCTTTTGGTTGCGATCCTGTCTGAGTGGCTGGTCTTCGGGGATCTGTTGACGGCCAGGCAACTTATGCTGGGGACCCTCGTGAAGGCGTATCTCGTGGTCCAGTTCGCCTTCGCCTATTTCGTCGCGAAGAGCGCCTAGCCCTCAAACCTCGGGCCTGAGCACGAGGAGCCTCGGCTCGGTCATCTCGGCCATGGCATACCGGAGCCCCTCCCTGCCGAAGCCGGATGCCTTGACCCCTCCGTACGGCATGAAGTCGACGCGGTAGGTCGGGTAGTCGTTGTGGATCACGCCTCCCACCTCGATCTCTTCGAATGCCTTCATCACCTTGGCCAGGTCGTTCGTGAAAATCCCGGCCTGGAGTCCGTAGTCCGAGTCGTTGACCCTCTCGATTGCGTCCTCGAACCGATCGTAGCGGTCGAGGACGACCACGGGTCCGAAGGCCTCCTGACATGAGATCTTCGAGGACGGGTCCACTCCCTCCAGAACCGCCGGCGATATAACGTTTCCCTCCCGTTGGCCCCCGCAGAGCAGGGTCGCGCCCTCCTCGACCGCCTCCCGGATCCACGAGACGATCCTGTCGGCGTTCGCCTCATCGATCATGGGGCCGCATATCACTTCCGGGTCCTTCGGGTCGCCGGCGGGCACCTTATCTCGGACTGCCTCGACGAAGACCTCCCTGAACCTCTCGTAGATGCTCGATGCCACATAGATTCGCTGCACGGAGATGCAGACCTGACCCGCATAGGCAAAGGCCCCGACCGCGAGGCGCTCGGCTGCGGCCTCGAGGGGAGCGTCGGCCTCGACGATGGCCGCGGCGTTCCCGCCGAGCTCGAGAGTGACCTGTTTCCTTGCGGCCCTGGCCTTGAGGGCCCATCCCACCTCGCCGCTCCCTGTGAAGCTCAGGACCCGGATCCTCGGGTCCGAGGCCATGGCTTCGGCGACGGCGCCGCCGCACGGGACCACATTGATGCTCCCGTCCGGGCACCCGGCCTCGACGCAGATCCGGCCGAGCATCAGGGCCGACACAGGCGTCTGGGACGCGGGCTTCAGGACCACGGTGCAGCCGCACGCCAGTGCCGGGGCGACCTTGTGGGCCACCAGGTTCAGAGGGAAGTTGAAGGGGCTGATCGCAGCGACCGGCCCTGCCGGAAAGCGCCGGACCATGCCGAAGCGCCCCTCACCCTCCGGGTCCGCATCCATCCGGATCGTCTCCCCCTGGGATCGCAGGGCCTCCTGGGCGGCGAAGGTGAAGGTCGTCGCGGCGCGCTGCGCCTCTGCGCGGGCAAAGCGGATCGGTTTGCCCGCCTCGGCGCAGATCGCAGCCGCGAGCTCTTCGGCGCGGTCCCTTATCCTCCCGGCGATCTCCATGAGGAGATCGTGCCTCCGGTGCGAAGGGAGAGTGCGCGTCGTCTCGAAGGCCCGGGAGGCCGCAGCCATGGCCGCCTCGAGCTCCTCGGGCCCTCCGAACCGGACCTCGGCTACCTCGGATCCGTCGTAAGGGCTTCGGATCGTCACGGCCCTGGACGTGTCGACCGGCTTGCCGTCGATGAGCGGTCTGTAGGTCTCCATTGCGGATTCAGCCCCCGGTAAAGTCGAGCTGGTGGTGGTCTATCCCATAGGGCGGCCCGTGGCCGCCGCCATGAATGCAACCATCGGGAACAGGCGGGCATGGCCCGCCTTATCCGGACTTATTTGTTCCTAATCCTCGAGCGCGGCGGTCGTGTCGGCGATGATCGTGTCGAGCTGTCCGGCCGCGTCGATTTTCCGGAGCACGCCCTTGCCCTGGTAGAAGTCGAGGATCGGCGTGGTCTCGCTGTTGTAGATCGCCAGGCGCTCCTTGATCGCATCGGTCTTATCGTCGTCGCGCTGATAGAGCTCGCCCCCGCAATGGTCGCATACCCCTTCGATCTTGGGCGGGATGTTCTTCAGGTGGAAGATGGCGGCGCACTCACGGCACTGGCGGCGCCCCGAGAGCCGCTCGAGGGAGACCGCCTCGGGTACGTCGAGCAGGATCGCCTTGGTTATGTCGGTAATGCCGGCCAGGGCCTCGGCCTGGGATAGGTTTCGAGGGAATCCGTCCAACATGAAGCCCTGCGCGCAGTCATCATTGGCGAGCCTCTCGCGAACCAGGCCGATGGTGACCTCGTCCGGTACGAGCTTACCGTCGTCGATGAAGGCCTTCGCCTTGAGCCCGTACTCGGTCCCGTTCTTGATCGCCTCGCGGAACATATCGCCCGTGGAGATGTGGGGAGTGCCGAAGCGCTCCTTGATACGGCCGATCACAGTACCTTTTCCAGATCCCTGGGGCCCCAGAAAAACAACATTCGCAGACATGGAAAACCTCCTTTTTCATAGTGTTAGGGATGGTCGATTTCTTTCCATTTCAAAGACAAGTGGGAAATCATAATGGATGGCTGGAGAAATTTCAACCTGTATTCTTCGGGTTTTACAACTGCGGCCAGGTTTCATAATGGATTAAAACCGGTTGAACTAAGGCCGCTTCGCGGCAGTTGACCTTTCGAAATCTATCCCATTCAC
>CAZFWM010000308.1:0-9006 GCA_964522545.1 uncultured Thermodesulfobacteriota bacterium | reverse complement strand
GGGGGGATAGATGACCTGCAGGGGAACGGTCCACAGAGGAATGCTCTGGATGGCCGGATAGGTCAGGACTATGTAGTTCGCCCAGGTTGCCGGTTCAGGTGTCCCCACGCGGAACTCCAAAAACAATGTGTCTACATCATAGAATCCTTCCAATTCGATGACGAACTCCGCCGGGCAGTCCGGGTCCTCACTGTCCGTCAGCCCGTCACAATCATCGTCAATGCCATTATCGCAGAGCTCCTCAGAGAGCATCTCATCCTGCACACACGCTCCCCAAACTCCGTCAAGACCACAGATCTGGGTCCCGTCCGCACATACCCCAAGAAGCCCGGTGTCACAGTATTGGGTCTCTCCGGGTGTGCAAAGTGTCGAACCCATGAACGATGCATCATCTATATAGACCGTGGCATCACCATCCCAATCTGCCGAATTTTCATAGGCACGGATCTCTGCATGGGCCCAGGCGGCAAGGGCCGGGGCGGTTATAGCACCCGTGGAAAGAAACTGCCAATCCTCCTGGTCGATAGAGTAGTCGCCGGAGGATGCGCTGATATAGGTTGTATTATCTGCCTCATACCATCTAACGTATGGGCGGACCCGGCCGGCGAGGTCGTCATCGAAGCACCAGAAGCCGAAGGCATAATCTACTCCTTCGATCACTGCAATGTCCGTCTGCTGGAGATACCGGATGCTTGTGGTGGTCCAGTTGAGGTTTGTGCTGTATTCTCCGCTATACACAGTTGTGCCTTCCTGGATAGCGGTTATGCTGTCTCCAGAGAGGTCCCAGTTGTCCGGCGGGCCGCCGGCGCCTGATACGGTCCAGTCCTCAAAGCCTCCGTTGATGATCGACTCGGTCTCGTCTATCAGCCCGTCACAATCTTCGTCAATGCCATTATCGCAGAGCTCCTCAGAGGGCATCACATCCTGCACACACGCTCCCCAGAATCCGTCAGGACCACAGATATGGGTCCCGTCCGTACATACCCCAAGAAGCCCGGTGTCACAGTATTGGATTTCTCCGGGTGTGCAAACTGCCGAACCCATGAACGATGCATCATCTACATAGACCGTGGCGTCACCATCCCAATCTGCCGAATTATCATAGGCACGGATCTCTGCATGGGCCCAGGCGGCAAGGGCCGGGGCGGTAATAGCACCGGTGGAAAGAAACTGCCAATCCTCCTGGTCGATAGAGTAGTCGCCGGAGGATGCGCTGATATAGGTTGTATTATCTGCCTCATACCATCTAACGTATGGGCGGACCCGGCCGGCGAGGTCGTCATCGAAGCACCAGAAGCCGAAGGCATAATCTACTCCTTCGATCACTGCAATGTCCGTCTGCTGGAGATACCGGATGCTTGTGGTGGTCCAGTTGAGGTTTGTGCTGTATTCTCCGCTATACACAGTTGTGCCTTCCTGGATAGCGGTTATGCTGTCTCCAGAGAGGTCCCAGTTGTCCGGCGGGCCGCCGGCGCCTGATACGGTCCAGTCCTCAAAGCCTCCGTTGATGATCCTCTCGATCTCGTCTATCAGCCCGTTGCAGTCGTTGTCCAAGCCATCATCGTAGATCTCGTCGGCTCCTGGGTTGATCGATGCATCACCGTCATCGCAGTCGCCTCCGTCGCAGGCCTCGGTAAAACCGTCTCCGTCCGCGTCCACGCAGAGCGTAAAAGCGACCGTGTATTCACTCGGGGCGCCGGTGGCGCCCACGACCTTCAGCTTGTAATCTGTCGCCGGATCGAGGAGTGCCTCCAGAACCGCAGGTTTGCTTATGGTGGTGTCCTTCCCGATTAGGCCCCAGCCCCCGTAGAGCCAGAGATCGAAGTTGGCGTCGTTCATCCAGTCCAGGGTGATGATGGAGGATACCAGAGCAACCGGGGTGGTGAAGCGGAAGCAGTCGTTGTCCCCGGTGTACTGGTACCCGTCGTGGCCGGTCGAGCAGAGGTAGCCCTGCACGCCGGCCCCCGCACCGATCTCTCTCAGGTCGAAAGCCTCGGCCGGGGTCTCGTTCGGCTCCACCTCGTCCGGATAAACGCAGGCCCGGTCGCTCCCGCTGCAGTCCCCATCGACCCCGTCACCGCAGATCTCGGATGCGCAGGGGTATATGGAGGGATTCGTGTCGTCGCAGTCGTCAAAGACCGTGAAGCCGTCCCCGTCCTCATCGATACAGAGCAAGGGGATGAAATCCGGGTCTCCGGCAAGCCGCATGCAGGTCCCGTCCGCACAGGTGGGGACCTCTGCGTTGGCAAGATCAAAGGCGTACCCCACGGTATATCCCAGGGCCATGTACTGGAAGAGCGTGTCCTGCCAGTCGACCGAATAGGACCAGCAGATGTTGCAGCCTTCGCCGGCCATGTGGCAATAACCGACAGTGGCGGTGTTCACGGATGAGCCTTTTCTGAACTCATAGGAGAGGGTGTCGTTTCCGGTCTGACACATCCCGTCGCAGCTTCCGATGAAGGTGAAGGGCTTTTTCTCATAGGAGGCGATCCACGTCTCGATCTCGCTCCATGAAGTATTTTCATACGAGCTTCCAACAATGCAGCCGCTGGCAAAATGATAACTATCCCCGTGGGCGATCTCATAGAACATGACGGTTTCATTCGACTGGACGTGGCTGCGGACTTCTTCCTCTGCCGGATATTCGATCGCTTCGGTCGGGTAGCCCATGGTCTCGAACCAGTCCCGTGCATTGAGATACCACGAGGTCCAAGTGTAGCTACAGGGGTGATCTAAGCAGGGACCGGTGAGCGAGAAGCCCGCATAGGGGGGTGGAATTCCATATCCCAACCACTTCCCTTCCACCGCGTCGATGACCGTAACAATCTCCCTGCCTCCGTCGCTGCTTCGGACCACCCAGCACGGATTTCGGGGCGCTGGCCGGATCGGAAAGACATCGGAGTCAGGGGAGATGAAATAGAGCCGGGTGAAGGCAACCTCTCCCTCGGCCATGGACTCGGCCCGGCTCCTGGAAATCATATTTGCAGGCAAGTGATCCGGCAGGTCGCTGCGCCACTGCACATTCCTGCGGAGAAGGCCATTCGTGCTTCGGTCGAAGTGGTAGACGACCTGGTCCTTTTCCACGATCGCCTCACCTATCCTTCTCTGTTTATAAAAGACGATCCGATCGCCGACCTCGACTCTCTGAAATTCGTCGACCTTCGATTCATACCGTGCGAGGAGATCATAACCTCCAGCGGCCTGAGCCCCCCCTGCCATCAAAAAAACCAGGGCTGAAAACAAAACAGAAAAGCTTATTTTCTTCAGCTCCATCTCCTTCTGCCTCCCTTAGACTTTATAACTCGACGATGGACTTCTCCCGTCCGGCAACGATGGAAAATCTATTTCCGAAAGAACCGCATCAGCATATCATAATGAAGGAATTTCAGCAAAATGGCCTTATTTGGAGGGGGTTTAGCGATGACGGCCGGGCTATGTTCTGCATTCCCTTTTGACCGCCTCCCAGGATCCGTGGGGCAGGAGACGCTCGAGCAGGGCTACTGTGGGAGGCATCACGGGCAAAGGCTTGCCGGAGAATCTGGACGTGGACAAAGTCCTCTATTCGATCGACTTCGCCGAGAAACTAACGAACTCCATCATCGAACACAGGCTGGGGACCGGGAGGAATTCATAATAGAATAACTCTTCCTGGTTTCCTGGGTTCCTCAGAGGTTCATTACAGCTCTATTGCTACTCCCTCGGCATGCCCGTATCGATCCAGTCATAATCGAGAACCTTGAGCCCCGCTACTGTGTACATGCCTGAAATGGCCAATACCCACCCCGTGCTTGGGAAGGGAAAGGTCACCTCGTAGTCGATGGGGGGATAGATGACCTGCAGGGGAACGGTCCATAGAGGAACGATCTGGAAGGTCGGGTAGATCAGGACCGCATAATTCGCCCAAGAGGCAGGCTCTGACGTCCCCAGGTGAAACTCCAGACGCAGTGTATCCACATCATAGAAACCCTCTAAACCAAGGACAAATTCAGCCGGGCAGTCCGGGTCCTCACTGTCGGTCAGCCCGTCGCAGTCGTCGTCCACTCCATTATCGCACGTCTCCTGGGCCCCTGGATTGACGTACGGATTACTATCGTCGCAGTCCTCGCCTCCGCAGGCCTCGTCTTCGTAGTCGTCCAGGTCCAGGTCCCAGCAGGGTGGAACCGTTGTCGTCGTGGTGGTCGTCGTGGTGGTCGTGGTCGTAGGCACGACCTCGCATCCGGGGTCGTCCATGTCCGCCAGGCCATCGCAGTCATTGTCGATGACGTCGGAGCAGGTGGAATCCCCTGCAGGCCCTTCGACCGCACCCGGATTCACCCCAGGATCCGCGTCGTCGCAATCGCTCCCGCCGCAGGCCTCGCCGGAAAAGCCGTCTCCGTCCGCGTCGGCACAGAGCGAAAAGGCGACCGTATATTCACTCGGATCGCCGACTGCGCCGACGACCTTCAGCACGTACTCTGTCGCCGGATCGAGAGATGCATCGAGGACCACAGGCTTATGGATGGTGGTATCCTTGGCGATCAGGGTCGAGCCGTCGGCCTGGTAGAGCCAGAGGTCGAAGTTGGCGTCGTTCGCCCAGTCCAGGGTGATGATGAGGGAGGAAACCAGATCCACAGGGGTGGTGAAGCGGAAGTAGTCGTTGTCTCCGGTGTATACATACCCGTCGGTGCCCGTTGAGCAGAGGTAGCCCTGTGCCCCGGCTCCCGCACCTATTTCTCTCAGGTCGAAGGCTTCGGCCGGGGTCTCGTTCGGCTCCACTTCGTCCGGATACGCGCAGGTCCGGTCGCTCCCGCTGCAGTCCTGATCGACCCCGTCACCGCAGATCTCGGATGTGCAGGGGTATATGGAGGGATCGGTGTCGTCGCAGTCGTCGAAGGCCCTGTAGCCGTCTCCGTCCTCATCGGTGCAGAGGAGCGGGATGAAATCCGGATCTCCGGCCAGCCGCATGCAGGTCCCGTCCGCACAGGTGGGGACCTCTGCGTTGGCAAGATCAAAGGCGTCCCCGATTGTGTATCCCAGGGCCATGTAATGGAACAGGGTGTCCTGCCAGTCGACCGAATAGGACCAGCAGATGTCGCAGCCCTCGCCGGCCATGTGGCAGTAGCCGACCGTGGCCGTGTTCACGGATGAACCTTTTCTGAACTCGTAGGAGAGGGTGTTGTTTCCGGTCTGACACATCCCGTCACAGCTTCCGATGAAAGTGAAGGGCTTTTTCTCGTAGGAGGCGAGCCACGACTCGATCTCGCTCGACGAGGTGTATTCATATGAGGTTCCGCTGAGACAGCCGCTGGAAAATCCGTAGCTGTCCCCGTGGGCGAGCTCGTAGAACATGACGGTTTCATCCGACTGGACGTGGCCGCGGACTTCTTCCTCGGTCGGCCATTCGATCGCCTCGGTCGGGTAGCCCATGGTCTCGAACCAGTCCCGTGCATTGAGATACCATGAGGACCAGGAGTAGCTACAGGGATTATCATAGGCCGGACCGGTGAGTGAGAAGCCCGCATAGGGGGGTGGCATCCCATATCCCAGCCACTTCCCTTCCACGGCATCGATGACCGTTACAAGGGCCCTGCCGCCGTTGCGGCTTCGAACGACCCAGCACGGATTCCGCGGCGCGGGCCGGATCGGAAAGACATCCGATTCGGGAGAAATAATATAGAGTCTGGTGAAGGCAACGTCCCCTTCCACCATGGACTCGGCCCGGCTCCTGGAAATCATATTTGCAGGCAAGTGATCCGGCAGGTCGCTGCGCCACTGCACATTCCTGCGGAGAAGGCCATTCGTGCTTCGGTCGAAGTGGTAGACGACCTGGTCTTTTTCCACGATCGCCTCACCTATTCTCCTCTCTTTGTAGAAGACGATCCGATCGCCGATCTCGACTCGCTGAAATTCGTCGACCTTCGATTCATACTGTACCAGGAGATCATAACTTCCAGAGGCCTGAGCCCCCCCTGCCATCAAAAAAACCAGGGCTGAGAACAATACAGAAATGCCTAATTTCTTCAGCTCCATCTTCGTCTGCCTCCCTTCGGCTGTATAACTCGACGATGGACTTCTCTCGTCCGGCCACGATGCAAAATCTATTTCCGAAAGAACCGTATCAGTATATCATAATGAAGGAATTTCAGCAAATTGGCCTTATCTGGCTTGGCAAGATTTGGTGGCACAAGGAGGTTTAGGATGTGCTATTGGAATTAGGCGTATCGCCGGCCTCCGGCCGGCATTCCAGAAAAAAATGATGAGAAGATAGCCAGCCAGAGGCCGGCGATACGGCTGTGGAAGAAGGGTGACTGGCCGGTCGCCCCTACGTAAGAATCTTGTGAAGGCACGGCATGCCGTGCCCCTGCATGGTCGCAATCCGCAATCGATGCGGCCGTCAGTTGAAATCCACAAACCCGCCCAGGCCGTCGCCGGAGAAGATGGTGATGTAGCCATCGTTCCCTACGACCACGTCGGCATGTCCGTCCTCGTTGAAGTCGGCGGAGGCGGCACATGAGGGATCGCCCACCGCGATAAAATCGCCATGATGATCGAATCCGCCAAGGCCGTCTCCAAGGCTGAGGAAGAGAAGATCTGAAAGCAAATCAACACCGACCACGTCTGGCAGGCCATCCTCGTTGAAGTCGTTTAAGACCAGCCCACTTTTACCGCCGAAATACAACACGGGTTCTTCAAAAGTGCCGTCCCCGTTTCCTTTGAAGACCTGGAAGTATAAATCATAATAAGGGTCATCTATGCCGGTGAGGAGAAGGTCGAGATGATCATCCATGTTAATGTCCCCAGCTATGACAAATCCCGCTTCCGATGGCAACGAGGTGGATTCGAAAAATCCACCATAGCCGTCTCCATAGAGGATAATAAAAAAACCTTCATCGGTTGGCACAACAAGATCTATAAATCCATCTTCATCAAAATCCCCTGTAGCAATGGTGGTGGGCCAAAATCCGACCGGATAATCCGCACTCTCTGGAAAATCTCCAGAACCGTCTCCCAGAAATACAGTAATGATGCCATCCCCTCCCGAGGAAACAACCACCAGGTCCATGATCCCATCCTCGTTGAAGTCATCCACAGCAATACATTTGCGAAAGTGATATATCGAGCCAAGTTCATAATCCGTGGCCTCTCCGAATCCCCCCTGGCCGTCGCCGAGGAGGATGGTCATGTATTCATCCCGTACCGCGGCCAGGTCGAGGTGGCCGTCGCGGTTCCAGTCCCCGGTCACAAGGCCATCGCAATATCGGCCGTCGAGAAAGGAGGCCGGTTCGCTGAAGCCTCCCTCGCCGTCTCCAAAATAGAGGCTTACCGTCTCGCCCTGGGCCGCGGCAATGTCGGCGTGGCCGTCCTCGTTGAAATCCCCGGTCACGATCATCTCGATATCGCCCGGGCCGTCGTAGGTCTCCACGTGGCCGAAGCCGCCGCTGCCGTCCCCGGTGATCAGGGCCACATTGTCGTAGCCGTGGCTGATCGCCAGGTCCAGGATCCCGTTTCCGTCGAAGTCCCCCTGGGCCAGATCTCCCATTATGCAGCAGTCAAGGACGAAGTCCCAGTCGAGAAAGGTCCCGTCGCCATAGCCCAGGAGGATGTAGGCCCCTGGACCGTCTGCCGTGAAAGTCAAGTCTACAATACCGTCGCCGTTATAGTCGCCTGCTACAACATAACTCGCACTGTAAAGGTCATGGGGAAGGTGTTCGGCAAATCCCCCTTGCCCGTCATTCAGGAGCACGCTCACAAAGCTTGAATTATTGTTGGCCACAGCCAGATCCAGGTCACCATCGCCGTCGAAATCGGCCGAAACAATATCTATTGGCTCATCGCCGACCCCATATTCCACCTCCTCG
Organism: uncultured Thermodesulfobacteriota bacterium; assembly: GCA_964522545.1. Taxonomy (GTDB): domain Bacteria; phylum Desulfobacterota; class DSWW01; order CAZFWM01; family CAZFWM01; genus CAZFWM01. The sequence goes on along the minus strand of CAZFWM010000308.1, from coordinate 1,168 downwards.
GAAAACCCTCCCTGGCCGTCTCCGAACACGACGCTCACCGTGTCCGGCTGGCCCCAATATTCTCCATAGTTTGCAATGGCTGCATCCATATGCCCGTCGCCGTTGTAGTCGCCCACCGTGACGGCATCGGGCTGGTAGCCAACGTAGAACTCTATTGGATTCCCAAATCCCCCCTGGCCGTCACAGAAGAGGACGGCGACCCTTGCTCCGCTCCCAACACCGAAGGGTGCGATGATGTCGAGAAAGCCGTCCTCATCGAAATCGGCGGCCGCCATGGATTGAATCCCCATGGGCACTGATGAAGTAATGGGATCTCCAAATTCCCCTTGCCCATCTCCCAGGAGAAGATATATTTCTTCGCCAAAACCACCATTAGCCACCAGATCGAGATGCCCGTCATTGTCAAAGTCGGCCGTGATCACGGTTCCACAGTCTTTATCAAGTTGATACTCCGTGTGTTCATCCCACATCCCGTCCTCCCTGCTCAGAAGCACAACGATCAAGGAAGCAGCGATGGCGACGTCATCCCGTCCGTCCTCGTTGAAATCTCCCACGGCGAGTTCACCTGCCCCCCAGCCGAGGTAATAGGTCCGCACCACGGGGACCACCTCCATGGGTGGCTCCGAGACTATGAAGGGGAGTCGGTTGCTCTCAATCGCATTGGAGCGGATCCATACCTGACCGGTCTGTGCCCCCGGGGGCACGGCTATCTCTATGAGCGTCTCGCTCCAGAATTGGGCGCGGCCTACAGGGACCCCGCTAAACAGGACCTGGGTGAATCCCTGCCTCTGGCCGAAGCCGGTTCCCTCTATTATCACCACCTGCCCCTCCCAACCCGCCGGAGGGTCGAGCAAGGAGAGGACCGGATCTATGGGTATACAGCTACAGAGGAAAGCGAGGGCGACTATTGATGTAAAAAGACATTTCATTTCATTTTCCTCTCTGGTGCTACCATTTGCGTGCCGGAAGCCGCTTGGCCTGCTCTACTTCGTTGAGAGGTGTGTCGAGCTCCCGGAAGAATAACAGTTCCGTGCCATCCGGGAACCAGATACCCCGCTCGTCTATGAAGTTGTCGAGTCGGGCCGGGTCCTCTTTTGGCCTTTTATCTCTTATTCTTGTGAGTACCGATTTTGAACACCGATAATGGTTATGCAACCAATCGTAACCC
>CAZFWM010000307.1:0-9044 GCA_964522545.1 uncultured Thermodesulfobacteriota bacterium | reverse complement strand
TACAACGATTCCTGCTGGAACTCGGCGTGGGATTCGCATTCGTCGGGCGCCAAGTCCACCTCGAAGTCGGTGGCGATGACTTCTACATCGACCTCCTATTCTACCACCTGCGGCTTCGCTGCTTCGTTATCATCGACCTTAAGGCCATTCCGTTCAGGCCAGAGTTCGCTGGCAAGATGAATTTTTACCTCTCCGCCGTGGACGCTCAGATGCGCCATACGGACGACCGGCCGAGCATCGGTCTGCTGCTTTGCAGGTCGAAAAACCAGTTGATCGTGGAATACGCCTTACGGGATCTTCGCAAGCCCATTGGTGTGGCGGGCTGGGAGACACAGCTGGTAAAGTCCCTTCCGGAGGACCTGAAGGGAACCCTCCCCACGGTCGAGGAGATTGAGGCGGAGCTTGCAGGGGATGCAGATACAGAGGGCGCTGACTAAAGAAGAAGGGAAGGTAATGCCGGCCGAGGCCATTCATCAAGATGAAAGGGGGGGCTTAGCGTAACTTTCTGTTCCATTACTACTCAGACCCCTACTTCCGGGAGTAGTTCGGGTAAGTCATTCCCAACACCAGGATCTTCCGCCTCTGAAACATGACCACTTTCCTTCTCTCTGGCTAGCCGTTGCTTGGGGTTTTTTATAACAATCAGACAAAAAGCGTCGGTGTCTTCATCTTTTGGTTATGAGAATACATGTTCTCATAACTAATCTGATCCTATCACCGACAAGGCTTTGCGGATAGAGCCACATTCGTAACGTATATGATGACACGATTTTGCTTCCTACCCCGAAAAGGGGATTTGGAGCTTACGTAGGATTGTGGGGATTTCTTTGGGATTGATTTTTCAATTCATATATCTCCCTATCTCTCACGGAACCGACCAGCCCGTATCGACCCAGGCAAGATTCGAGGCCTGGACTCCCGCTTCTGTAAACAGGCCGGTGTAGAATCCGACCCATCCAATGCCCGGAAACGCGAAGGTTACGGGGAAATCGATGGGGGGATGGATCACCGGCAGCGGGGTGGTCCAGAGCGGAACGAACTGTACCGACGGATAGATGAGGATCAGGTAGTTCGCCCACCCTGCAGGCTCCGGGGTGCCAAGGGTATAGTCGAGACTCAGGGTTCCCTCCGCAAAGGATGCATCCAGCTGGAGCGTGAATTCCGTAACACAGTCCACGTCCTCGCCGTCCGCCAGTCCGTCACAGTCGTCGTCGATCCCATTATCGCAGATTTCTTCCGCACCCGGATTCACCTCGGGATTCGTGTCGTCGCAGTCCAGCAGAGGAAAATCGCAATCGGTGCTGGCAGGGTTTCCGTATCCGTCTTCATCCCGGTCGGCACAGTTGGGCTTCATGTCGCACTCATCGCCGATCTCGTCTCCATCCGTATCCACTTGGTCGGGGTTGTAGACCATGGGGCAGTTGTCAACGTCATTCGGTATCCCGTCATTGTCCAGATCATCGTCGCATACGATCCCGATTCCGTCCCCGTCGTAGTCGAACTGGTCAGGATTCGGATCCAGGGGGCAATTATCACAGGCGTCACCCACGCCGTCGCCGTCGCTGTCGGCCTGATCCGGATTCGGGGTAGTGGGGCAGTTGTCGGGGCCGTTCTCGACGCCGTCATTGTCGGTATCGTTGGGATAGGGATCGCAGACGTCGCCCATGCCGTCGTCATCCCCGTCCTCCTGTCCGGGATTCGAGTCGGTGGGGCAGTTGTCGCAGACATCGCCCACATCGTCGCCGTCCCCGTCGGCCTGGTCCCGGTTGGAGTAAAATGGGCAGTTGTCGATTCGGTCGGGAATGCCGTCGCCGTCCGTGTCTCTGGGCGTCCCGGACAGGATCATCTGAAAATCGTAGACATCCCACACGTCACTCCAGACCTTCAAATAGAAATCGGCCGGATCCGGGTCGGGATTCGTGAATGAATCGTCGTAGTTCACCTTCCCGTAGGCCGCCTCCATGGCCAGAGTGGTAATGTGCTGCTGAGAGGCGTCATACAGGTCGATGCGGTACACAGCCCCGATGTGGGAACTTCCCTCGGCATATCCGAATACGTGAATTTCCTGTTCCCCCGCCAGAGAGACCTTGAAGAACTGCCCCGGCTCGTCGTCGCAGAGGCTCCCGCGATAGAAGTCCGGAAATAGGGCCACGGGATAGGCCTCCTCGAAGCTCCCTCCCCCCACATTGTACCCGGGGCGGGGGATATTGATGACGATGATCAGGAAGGAGTAGACATCCCACACCAGCGACTCGAATACGCCGTAAGCGGGGTGGCATTCATCGCCCCTCATCCCCAGATCGTTCAGGAGCATCGTCACACCGGACCCGTAAGCAGACCAGATCTCGGACGCGATCTCATCTCCCCAAGCGTTGTGGATCCGGAGCTTGAGGGCTGCCCCAAGGGTAGGGCTGGTGTCGGTGATGACGATGATGAACACCTCCTCGCACGGCTCCAGATCCAAGGGAAACTCGTAGCTCCCGTGGCTCGGAATCGAGTCGAAGTACCAGGCCACGGAAGGATACGGGCAGGCATCGGCCGTGCCGCCGGAGAAGAGGATGCCGATAAATAAGCATACTGCGGCTGTTGCTGGAAATCGTCTCATCTCATTCTCCTTTTGTCATTAAGATTTCTCCCTGCGGTCGAAATGACAGGCAAGGGTAGTCGAAATGACTAGCAGGGGTGGTCGAAATGACATGTCCGACCTTTTTTTATCTTCAGTCAACGATCACCGTGGAGTATCTTCAGCTTGGCCTCGATGAGCTCTTTGTGGTCGAGGCGTAGCAGCTTTGCGAGTTTGTGAACCAGATAATCCTCATGTTTGTCGAGCTTTCCATCCGTGTAGACGATCTTCCAGACCATCTCGATGACGCGGATCTTTTCCTCTTTCGTGTAGTTCTGATTGACTCGATTTGTGAACTTCCACAAATCGATGCTTTGGTCGAGCTCTTTTTTTGCCTCATCGAGGAGGGCGGCGATATTTTCGTCGGACAGGTTGTGGTCCTCTTTCAGAATGGAGACGATCGCTTCCCGCTCCGAATCGCTGAACTCACCGTCTATGGAGGCCATCTCGAGGAACAGGGCGCAGGTGGCCACACGGATGTCATGGTGGCCTTCTCCACCCCGGTCCGCAGAGTCCGTATCCGGGCTTTTGCCGAAGAACCTTTTCATGAGATCGATCATTTTGGTATGTCCCTCACGTAGATCGGGTTCCCGTAGATCCAAGGATAGCTTTGAATGAAGCGTGCCGGGTCTGAGCCGAGGAAGGGCTCCAGGTGCCACGGGACGATGTGCACCTCGGCCCGGTAAGCACCTGGCTCGTCCACTGTGTAATCGATGTCCCACTCACCCTCGGCTACAACGGAGGAGCCTGACACGAGGACCCGGATCAATCGAAGGCGAATCTCGGGCTGCGGTCCGACGGGATCCAGCTGAAACGCATTCGGTCTTGTCACCCGGATCGATAGGCCCTCCACAAGGGGCGCCTCATCCCCCATCTCATAAGTGTCCGTACCGTTCACAGCGTAAAAGTCAAAGCCTTCAGGCATGCCGAGGTACTCAAAGGCCGCGTAAAGACGTCCCCGGTCCAGGGCCTCTTCGATGGATGCCGGCTCCTCGTCATCAACCAAGATGTGGTTGCTGAAGAACTGCATCATGCGTCGGTATCCGTCAGCCCGCTCGCCGTCGGAGAGGGGGAAGGGGAGGGCGTTCCGATGAACATCGGTGCCGGCGATTCCCACGCAACGCTGCACCCCGAGCAGGGCGTCCCAGCGAACGTTCCATGCGTTCGTACAGGGCCAGAAGGTCATCATGGTCAGGTTCGGGTGGGGAAGAGCGGGGTCGGAGAGGAAGTAGAGGAGGTCGGGGATGAAATCGAGAGGGCCGACACCGAGGACGGGTCTCAGGTCGGGCGCAATGGCGGCGTGGAGGTTGAAGATCTCGATTCCGTCCGGAGCGAGCGCGATGAGCTCTTCGATGCTCCAGTCCTCGTCGTGGTTGACGAAGACCGATGCGCCGAGGGCCCGCATTTCATGGGCCGCGGCCGGGTCCCGGCGGCCGTAGAGCCTGTACCGGTCCTCTACCGTGCCGTCCGGATGCCGGTGGAGGTGGATCGGCATGAGATCGTTTTCGGTGCCTGCCATGAGGGTAGAAAACGACCCGTCCTCGCAGAAGATCCGGTTGGCCATGGGGCGGTCAAGCTCATCGAAGAGGAGCTCGTCCCCCTCCTCGGGCATGTACAGCAGCACCTCCGGGAACTCGTACTCGGCGAAGTGCTCGTCATGGTCGGTGAGCATGATGTAGTCCTGGCGCGTTGTGCAGAGGGCGTCCCTGAACTCTTCGAGGCATTCCGGATTGCACAGGGGCCGGTTGTCGCATGCATCGTGAGAGTAGATGGAGTGGGCGTGTATGATGCCTCGGATGATCCTGAAGCCCCGGACCGGCGACAGCACGTCCGTGCTCACGGCCCATGTGGGGTCGTAATAAGGGCCTCCCGAAGGATCCTCCTCTTCACCATTGTCGTGGCCTGAACTGCCGCCGTCACCATCACACGCGGCCGGACCGAATGCAAGTATCAGACTCAAGCCGAGAAGCACGGCGGTCAGGAGATTCCGGTTCTTCATTCTTCATCCTCCAAAATCACCCTCCAAAATCACCCTCCAAAATTACCCTCCAAAATTACCCTCAATGTAGGGCCGGTTTTCAAGGTAGAGCCGCACCCGGCTTCGGATTTGCTCTATCAGTTTATCCTGTTCACTCGCCTCTGCCAACTCGAGTGCCTTCTCGGCGGTCTCTGCCGCCTCGGCGAATCGGCCCGCCCGCGCATACGATGCGGCGAGTGTATCGAGCACACTCGGGAAACGTCCTCCTGTATTCCGATTGACCCGCTCGGCCAGACGAAGGGCCTCCTCGATCCCGTCGGGCCTGGTCGTTTTCGAGGTCGCCAGGAGCCATGCCAGATTGTTTTCCACTTCCATCCAGCCGGGTTTGATGCGCAGCGCTTTGCGGTATTGCCTGATTGCCTTGTCCCGCTCTCCCGACTCCTGGAGGGCGAGCCCCAATTTGTATCGCGCCTGGGGAAAGTCCGGATTGATACTCACGGCCCTGGAATAGTGGCGGAGAGCCTCATCGGTCTTTCCCTGTTTCATGAGAGAGTTCGCAAAATTGTAGTGGGCGTTCGCAAAGTCGGGCCTGAGCCGCAGCGCCTCGGCAAAATGGGCGGTCGCCTTCTCGGTCCTCCCCAGAGCGTCGAGGGTGGCGGCCAGATTGTTGTGTGCGATCACATTGTCCGGGTCGGCCTGCAACACCTTTTCATAATGGGGAACTGCCTCTTCGAGCTTTCCATGCTTGAATAAGATGTTCGCCAGATTGCCGTGGGCCTCCGGGAGATCGTCCTTCAGGCGCAGCGCCTCGGAGCAGTGAATGGCCGCATCCTCAAGCTCGCCCCGGGAAACCAGGATCTCGGCCAGATTGTTGTGGGCGATCCACGCATCCGGATTTTTTCTGAGTGTGTCGCGCCAGAGCGTTTCCTGATCCTTGTAGATGCGCCCCTGTTGCCTGTCCTTCAGCACCATCACCCCGAGCATGAGCCCGCATGCCGCGAGCACCGCCCACCGATGCGGCTGACCCGGCCGATCGATCCTCTTAGCAATCAGGGAGGCGAACAGCACGATCGGCCCAAGACTCGCAAGATACTGAAAGTGATCGGCAACGAAGGAGAACCGCATGGGATAGACATCGATGAAGCCGAGAGCAGGAAAGAGGGTTGCCAGAAAGAAGAGCACCGTAGCGAGCGGCCCCTTCCCGAATCGTCGGCGCTGAAACCACAGGGTCGCCACCATGGCGGCGGATGCCAGGGGGAAGAGATATTGCCACCAGAGTGAGGTGTCGATACGCCAGCGAGGATAGATGAACGAGAGCTCAGCGGGCCAGATGAGCTTTCCCGCATAGAACCAAGGGATCCTCCCCGCAACGAGAATGCGGCCCAGGGGTGAGAGGGACCATTCGACCCCGCGGGCTCCCACAAAGAACTTCTCCATCCATACGGTCATGGAGCCGAGAGCGCCGCCCACAAGGAAGAAGGGGATCAAGAGCGCCGCATCCTTCCAGCCGAATTGTTCATTCTTCAGCCACAGCAGAAGCAGGATCGCCACGGGGAGCGAGCAGGTAACGGTCTTGCTCAGGAGAGCGCACATGAATAGGGTCAGGGCCAGCGCGTAGTAAGACCAGACCCTTTCTTGCGGGGCGGGGGCAGGCCCGCGCCTCTTTGGCGAAGAGGGCATGGGAGATCCGATGCCCGGCATGGCGAAACGAAGATAGGCCAGTAGGGCCGCAAGGTAGAAAAAGCCGGAGAGAACATTCTTTCGCTCTGTGATCCACGCCACGGACTCCACATGGACCGGGTGGACCGCAAAGATGGCCGATGCCAGCCACGCTCCAGGCAGGGCCAGTCGGCTGAGGAGACACCATAAAAGGAGGGAGCTCAGGATATGGATGATAATATTGACGAGGTGAAAACCGAAGGGGCGAAGCTCCCACAGATGGTACTCGATCCAGAAGGTCGTGAAGACCAGGGGGTAGAACTGCGGCGTCGAGCCGGGTCGGGTCCAGATGAGTTTCAGGCCCTCAAGCGATCGGAGGGTCTGATTATTGATGACGTACTCAGGGTCATCCCAGATATAGCCGGCGCGTAGCACGGGCCCATAGGCCAGCAGAACCAGGAAGGAGATCAGAAGCGCCCCGGCCGCAATGCGCTGGGTCGGCCCCATTGAAGGCCGGGGCGGCGTTGTCTTCTTCGACCTCGGCATCGGTTCAGTTCGACTCGATCTTGATCTCCTCAAGGGTGTCGATCAGGACATCGGCCTTCTCCTCCATGGCCTCCCGCGTGACTATTCCCCCCTCCAGCACTCCCACCACGAGTTTCATGCCGGCGTCCCGGCCCGCGATCATGTCCGACGGGGTGTCCCCCACATAGATCGCCTCGGACGGGGGGACTCCTGTGCGTTTGCAGATGTCGAAAAGTATTCCCGGGTCAGGCTTTGATGCCCTCACGTCCTCGGCGCAGAGGACCTCGTCGAAGAGATCCCGCAGCCCGCTCCGGGCAAGCATCGCTTCCGTGGGGTTGCGGTCATCACCTGTGGCGAGGCCGAGGAGAAGGCCCGCCTGCTTGAGTCGGTTGAGTACGTCCTTTGCGCCGGGCACGGGCCGTGCGAGCCCGGAGCGGTCGAGGTCGATGTCTGCCTGATCAAAAGCGGATTTTACCGCCCGGCATGCTTGGAGCCACGGAAATCCAACACGGTAGACGGCTGAGGCCCCAATGATCACCTCCTCGGACTGAAGTGCCACGGGGCAGGGGCCTGCCGGATCCACGGCTCCCGTCACCGGGTCTACTCCCCACGCACGCATCAGTACGTCGAGCATTTCATTTCCAGCGCCCAGAGAAAAAGAGACGATCTCGGCCCTGCGACGGATCAGGGGGACAAAGGTGTCGGCGAAGTAGAAAAGAGTGCCGTCCTTATCAAAGATGACCATTCGGCACTCTGTCGCCCTGTCGCCGATTATCAGCGACTTCATATGCGAAGGCCTTTCATGGCCTGTTCTGGGCCATCCGTTTCAAGCCGAGCTCGAAGAGAACCATCATCTTATTCCTGTCGATGATCTCACTTACAAAGCCGGTCCCGAATTTTGCATGCTCGATCGCCTCCCCAACCTGATACATATCATCCATCATGTATTGCCTTGCCGGCTCATCGGCCAGCTTTTCTTTCGCTTCGGTCCATTCGGCCAGGAGATGCTCCCTGTGCTCTTTTTCGGCAGCCAACTTTTCTTCGAACTTCCTTTCCGCTACCGTTTTTTTGGGGGTCTTCTTTTTGGCCGGTGTTTTTTTCGGAGCCGCTGCTGCATCCTTGCTGGACGCCACGGTCGGCTTTTTCTTGTCACTCCCCTTCTTCCGCTTGAGAGGCCGGTAGTTGTGCTCCCCCTGACATGCCTTGCACTGAACACGCTTCGGAATCGATTTTTCCAGTGCAACGATAATGTGGAGCCGCTCGATCCGACATTTGGTACAGTAAGAGGTCGCTTCCCCACCTACTTCGTACTTGGCTTCTGTCATCACCTTCTCCTTTTCGCTGATTAATCAGCGACCACCAGTAGAACAGGTGGTATGAGGAAGATCCCTCGAAGGGGCCGCACAGCTTGGTCGCCCTCGCACGTTCCCTGGTCGCTGATTCTGTTTGGAGAATTTTATCGCATGGAATCCTATGAAATAAAGAGACCTCCTTCTCTATCTTTACTCATAAAAAACCTCTCTTTTCCTCTCTTTCATCAGGACCCTATCCACTTTGCTTCCATACATACTTTTGGTTCTCTCCATCTTTTCTAATACTCATTTCGTATAGCCTACAACACAAGGGTGTTCATGAGCCAAAATTCTCCAAGGGATGAATCCGTAACAATCCACCGGCTCTGCCGGTGGATTGTTACGGATTCATGCGGGAAGATAGTAAAGGTTGAGGGTATTCGTCAAGGCATTATCAATTTCAATTGGCATTCGGGGCGATATAGAGCGCTATCATTCTTGACACGCCTCCAAGGGCCAATTACTTTGGGCGGAGTTTCTCACGTTGAACGATCAGGTTATGCCGGAGTGGATGAAATGGAGACGATCGAAGAGGTGCGCCGGACGATAGGCCGTCAGAAGATGACCGCCTTTGTCCTGATAGCGGCTGCCGTTTTTTCAGCCGTCGGTCTCAAGCGCTTCGGGACGATGCTGCCGGAGTGGCTTGCGGCTTCCGTCCCCCTGGCCCTGGCGATTCCAGGACTCATCCTCTGGTTTTCCTCCAGGAGGGCACAGACCAAGCTCAGGGAGAGGGAAGAACGGGATTAAATAGATAGCGTATGAAAAAGATTTTTTTCAACCACAGAGGTCACAGAGAGAGAATGAAGGCAATCGAACTCTTTATTTCTCGGTGCTCTCTGTGTCCTCTGTGGTTAATTTACTAATCAGTACAAAAGCCACCCGACATAGAAAAATTGTCACAAGAGTC
>CAZFWM010000306.1:2672-9068 GCA_964522545.1 uncultured Thermodesulfobacteriota bacterium | reverse complement strand
GGGCGCTGGCCGACGGCAGTCGTGAGGATATGGTACAGTGAAGTGGATAGCCCTTGCCTAGGAAATCCAATTTTTTCCGTAGATGAATTTTAGCTGCCTCGTTCCGAGGCTCTGCCTCGGAACGGAGCTCCCCAGGGGCTCTGCCCCTTTCAGCCTATACGTTCGCTGTAATCTGATAGTGGAGGCGGAGCCTGGGAACGAGAGGGGATCGAGGACGACTGACGAGGACAAAAGTCCGTCAGAACAGCGATAAGTCGTCATTTCGACCAAAGGGAGAAATCTTGACTTGACAAACAGAATCACCACAACCTGCGCCCGGGACTGCTGGGATGCATGCGGAATGGTCGTGGATGTGCGCCAGGGGCGCGCGGTCTCCCTGGACGGGCACCCGGATCACCCGATTACCCGTGGCTTCCTTTGCACCAAGAGCCGGTCCGGGTACCTGAAGCGGGTCTACTCGAGCGAACGCATCACACGCCCCATGGTCAAAGGGAAAGGGGGGTGGCGCAAAATCGACTGGGCGGAAGCGATGGACCGGGCGGCCGGGGCGCTCGCCGGCTTCAGAGAGAAGCCCGGCCCCCTCTCGGTCCTCTACTACCAGGGCGCCGGCAACATGGGCGTTCTGCGCCTGCTCGGGTTCCGTTTTTTCGACCGCTACGGCCCGGTCACCCTGGCCTCGGGAAGCCTCTGCGACGGCGCAGGGCTAAGCGGCCTGAAGCGCAGCTTCGGCGCCGCGATGCCCCATTCCCCGGAGGACCTGGCTAACTCGAATCTCATCATGATCTGGGGCCGGAATCCGGCCGTCACCAATGTCCACCTGGTCCCCTTCATCAAGGCGGCACGACGGCGGGGCGCCCTCGTGGTCCTTGTCGATCCGGTGGAAAGCCGCACGGCCACCCTGGCCGACGTCCACCTCCGGCTCCGCCCCGGCACGGACGGCCTCCTGGCCCTGGGCATGATCAAGGGCCTGATGGAGGCCGGCCTGGTGGATTGGGGCTTCCTCCGGGAGCACACCAGCGGGTTCGAGTCGTTCCGGGAGATCGTGGATGCGATCACCCTGGAGGAGGTTGCGGTCCGTTGCGGCCTGTCCGCTCCGCTCATCCGCGACGTGGCGCGTCGGTACGGGGAGGCCCGTCCCGCCTCGATCCTCCTCGGCATGGGAGGTCAGCACTACGCGGACGGGGCCGTATCCTACCGCCTGGTCGGGGCCCTGCCGGTGCTGGCCGGGTACGTGGGGGTGCCCGGCGGGGGGGTGAGCTTCTCGGGAAGCTCGACGGGCGCCTTCGACAAGGGGATCCTCCGGACGGAAGAGGGTGGGATCCATGAGGGGCGGCCGGAGGCCCGTTCGCTCCCCAAGCCGGCCATCGGCCGCGCGATCCTCTCCGCCGAAAATCCGCCCGTCCGGATGGCCTGGATCGCCGGGGCCAACCCGGTGGCCCAGTCCCCCAGCTCCTTTCGTGTGCACAAGGCCCTCTCCCAACTCGACTACGTGATCGTGGCCGATGCTTTCCTCACCGACACGGCCGATCTGGCCGACCTCTTCCTCCCGGTCTCGACCTTCCTGGAGCGCGAGGACCTGGTGGGGAGCTACGGGCACCCCTATGTGGGGCCCGTGAATCCTGCGATCGCCCCGGTCGGAGAGTCCAGGTCGGACCTGGAGATATTCCAGGACCTGGCGGATCGCCTCGGCTTTGGTGAGGTCATGGCCGGTTCGGCACGGGAGTGGCTCGAGCGGCTCTCCGCGTCCCTGTGCTCGGCCGCAGGGATTTCCTTCGAGGAGCTCATGGCTGGCCCGATCCGGAATCCGGCCGTCCCGACCGTTCCCTTCGCAGACCGGGTCTTCCCGACGCCGACCGGGAGGTACGAGTTCATCGACCTCCTGTTCCAGCCGATGCACCGGTCCCGGCGCTACCCCCTGCGCCTGATCTCACCCAAGCCGAGCCGGACGATCCTCTCGGACTCGACCCCCCGTGGCCGTAGCGGCCCGGCCGTGGCCCACTGCCACACCCGGACCGCCAGCAAGCGGGGCCTCTCCGAGGGACAGGTCGTCGAGGTCCGGTCCCGCAAGGGCTCCATCAAGGCCCGGTTAAACCTGGAGCCGGACCAGCGGCGCGATATAGTCGTGGTGGAGAGCGGGGGCTGGCTCAAGCACGGCCGGGGTGTCAACCTCCTCACCGACGACTCCGTCTCCTTCCAGGGCGAGGGAGCCTGCTACTTCGAGACCGGGGTTAACTTGAAGGAGCCGGAGAGGAAAAAAGAGGACTGATATAGAGGAACAATTAACTCGACAATCAACCTGAGTTAGCCACGAAGGCACAGAGGGGCAAAGGCACAAAGTACAGGGCTAACAGAATTGTAAATTAGATTGCAGGACCGACGATTAAGACTCGAGTATTTGATGCCGTCAATCCCGGACCTCCACTCTGTGCCTTTGTGCCTCTGCCCCTTTGCCCCTTTTTCTCCTCACCACTGCATGTAATCGAGCTGCCCAGTTATCTCTTCGAAATGTTGATCGAGTATCTCCTTCTTGCGTCTTTCGCGCTGGGCGATCTCCTCCTTGATCTTGCGAAGTTTGTCCTCGAGTTCTTTCACCTCGACCTTTCTCTCTTCGAGCTTCAGGTCGAAGAGCTTATCCAGGACTTCTCTCATGATTCTTCTTTTCAGCCCGCGCTCCTCCTCCTCGGATTTCGCCTTTTTATACTGTTCCGCAAGGAGGCGCTCCTGAAAACTCAGGCTCTGGATGGCCCGGAGTCTCTGGTAGCGGTCCGGGTCGTGCTGCTCGCATAGGCGCATTATCCGCTCGAACTTGATTAGCTCGTTTGTGATCTGAGTATACTGTTCACGGTTGTGGATCTCGACGAAAAGGAGCCAGTCGTAGACTTCGGGGTGCTCTCGCTTGATCCTCGCCAGGACACTCTCTTTTTCATCCTCATTCAAAGGGACTGTCACGAATGAGGCCGCCTCTTCCTGGGAGTATGCCTGTTGGGGTGTCAGCGCGGCAGCGACCAGGAAAAAAGCCAGTGGAACAATGAGCATGATGAAAAGATGTCGTTTCATGGGATCGTTCTCCTTTCTTGGTTGATTATGAGATTACCCGGTAAGGGCGCGGCAAGCAGCGCCCCTATATTAAAGAACCGAGATCGAGCCCATCTCGTCGATCCGGAGTTGGATCTTGTCCAGGCCTTCTATTTCCGGAGCCGCCGGGCCCGGGAATCCTGGATTTTCCATCTGCCGGTCGAGCCGGTCGAGTCGGTGATCGATGCTTGCCTGAAAGAGCGCTCCCTGCCACGGCTCCCCGCTGCTCAGCCGATCGAGGCGGACCTGCAGTGCCTCGATCTCGGTGCTCAGGTCATCGTCCCAGGTGAATGCAGTTCGGGGCGCCCGGCCCTTCTCATCGGTTGGGTTGTAATAGATCCCGACTACAATGAATACGGCCGCCACGACAAAGGCCCCTGCAGCGGCGACAGCCGAGGGCCTCCAAGATGGCCGCATGATGGACCCCGGCCAGAGTGTATCCATGATCCGCCTGAGCAGAGTGTCCGGCCTGCGCTCCCCTTCGCCCCGCACGGCCCCGTCGACGCATCTCTGGGGTACCCGTATCTCCGGGGCATGGGTGCGCCATTGTTCGACCGCCCCGCCGAAAAGCTCGGCCTCGGACCGGCATAGTGCGCAGCTCGCAAGGTGATCCTCGAAGGCGGCCTTTGCCTCTCCGACCAGCTCCCCGTACAAATAGAGAATGAGGTCGGTCTCGCTTTGCGGACAGTGGGTCATCGGTCCTTTCCTCCAGCCTCCATGAGACCTCGCTCTTCAAGATGCCGCCGGATCGAGCGCAGTGCCCGGTGCATCCGGACCAGCACCGTGTTCAGCGGTGCATCGAGAGTATCGGCGATCTCCCGGAAGGGCATCCCCGTCTCCTCGCGCAGCAGGAAGACCATGCGTTGTTCCTCCGTGAGGAGCGCCACCGCCTCCTCCAGCGCCCGCCCGGTTTCGGCGGCGGTCAGCATCTCCTCCGGCGTGGCCGGGTGCGCCTGCGCCCAAGGCCGGGCAGGATGTGGCGTAGCGTCTGCTGTCCTTGCGCCGAGCCCGCTGAGTTCATCCGGACCCATCGCGGTGCGGGCCGACCTCTCACGGGCCCTGCGCCTCAGCCAGTCTATGGCCGCATTGGTGGCGATCCGGTAGAGCCAGACCGAGAAGCGCTGTCCCGGGTCGAACCTCCCGGCGCTCCGCACGACCCGCTCCAGGCTCTCCTGGAAGATGTCCTCGGCCGCAGCCCGATCTCCCATGGTCCGGACGAGATAGGCGAACAGAGGATTCTTGTATCTGTTGACCAGATCCTCGAAGCTCGCCTTGTCGCCACGGGTGTAGGCCTGGAACAGGGATTCGTCACTGGGATCCTGTGGCCGGGAATTTCCTGGGCCGCGGCGGCTGCCAATTTTGCTCATATCGGCCCTTTTTTTATTGCGCTCTCTCATTTGTCTATACGAACGGGCGCCTCCAATATTTCCCCTTTGTCGATATTTGTTGTATGATATCGGGCGATGTCCTTGATTCTGGAAAGACAAGATTTCTCCCTGCGGTCGAAATGACAAAGGGGGCGGCCGAAATGACAAAGGGGGGCGGTTGAAATGGCGAATGTAGCGATTGGGACGAATGCAGCGGCTGGAATGCCAGATAATGCATTCGAAATGATATGATGAGCCGAGATAACGAATGAAATGACGGAGGAGACGATGGCGAAAGTACTCATTCTCTATTACTCACGCACGGGAAACACAAAGAAGATGGCCGAGCACGTGGCCGAGGGCGTCCGATCCGAGGATGTGGAGGCCGTGGTCAAGCGCGTCCAGGACGCCTCGCCGAAGGAGGTTCTCGAATACGGCGGCCTGATCATCGGATCGCCGACATACTACGGTACCATGACGTGGGAAGTAAAGGAGTTCTTCGACCAGAGCGTCGGGCTTCACGAGCAATACGAGGGGAAAGTGGGCGGCGCCTTCAGCTCTTCGGCGAACATCGGAGGGGGCAACGAGACGACCGTGCTCGATATCCTCAAAGCCCTCCTGATCCACGGGATGATCATCCAGGGGGATTTCGAGGGGGATCACTACGGGCCTGTGTCGATCGAGGCGCCCGATGATCGAGCCAGCAATGGCTGTGTCCAGCTCGGTGTGCGCGTGGCCCGCCTGGTGAAACGGCTCGGCTAAGGTTCGGCTGAGTAGACGATGCGCACCGGTGTTGCAAACCTGCCGCTCCACGGGGGAAAGGCCCCGGCCTGGCTCTTCCGGCGGATGACCTCCCTGGCACGCGGCGTGGCCCTCGCCGTGGCCGAGGAGTTCGGGCCCACCGAGATGCTCCGGCGCCTGTCCGACCCTTACTGGTTCCAGGCGTTCGGGTGCGTACTGGGATTCGACTGGCACTCCAGCGGCGTGACGACCACGGTGTGCGGTGCCCTCAAAGAGGGGATCAAGGGGATCGAGCACGAGGTGGGCCTGTACGGGGGAGGGGGCAAGGGCGCAGCCTCGCGCAAAACTCCCGAGCACATCGCGAAGCACTGCGAGGGGCTCTCCCTCGATCCGGACCGGCTGGTCTACGCGAGCCGCATGTCCGCCAAGGTCGACAGCGCGGCCCTGCAGGACGGCCACACCCTCTACCACCACGCCTTCTTCTTCACACCCGGGGGCGCCTGGTGCGTGGTCCAGCAGGGGATGAACGAGGAGACCCGGTACGCCCGCCGGTATCACTGGTACAGCCCCTCGGTGGAGGACTTCGTGTGCGAGCCCCACGAGGCGGTCTGCTGCGACAAAAAAGGCGTGGTCCTGAACCTCGTGGCTCAGGAGAGCGCCGGGGCCAGGAAGGCCTCCACGGATGTGGTCAATGAGCCCCCGACCGTGGTGCTCAAAGAGGCCCGGGCCCTTCGCAACCTCGATCTGCCTCGGCACCATACCGTGCTCCTCGGCGACTTCGAGTCCAAGCGCCTGCGGGACCTGGTGCACAAGATTCACGACCACCGACCGGATGGCTTCGAGGCGCTCCTGGGCATCACGGGCGTGGGGGCCCGCTCGATCCGTGCCCTCTGCCTGCTCGGCGAGCTGATCTATGGAGAGGCGCCGAGCAAGCGCGACCCTGTGCGCTACAGCTTCGCCCACGGCGGCAAGGACGGCCACCCCTTCCCGGTGGACCGGACCTGCTACGACGGATCCATCGAGTTTCTGGAAACGTGCATCCGCCGGGCCCGCCTCGGGCAGCGGGACAAGCTCGAGGCCCTGCGCCGTCTCGGACGGCTTGCGGAGCCGGGGAGAGCATAATGAATTTTTTTCATTTCGAGCGTGCCCGTGTCATTTCGACCGCAGGGAGAAATCTTTTCGATGAAACACTTCGATGAAACACTCTGAAAAG
>CAZFWM010000306.1:0-2662 GCA_964522545.1 uncultured Thermodesulfobacteriota bacterium | reverse complement strand
ATTACAATCCTTACTTTTAAAAGATAATATTTCTCCGTGGGGTGTAATTTACAGCGCAGGTAGTCGAAATGTCAATCCTTTAAAAGGGGGGGGAACCGCGATGAAAACCCTGAGCTCTCTTTTCACGATCCTGGTCTTTTCGGTCTTTTGCCTCCAGACGGCGGCCGCCCAGACCCTTCTCTTTGAGGACACGACCACACGTCACCTCGGGGACCAAACCATTACCGGCTGGGAGGTACCGACCGCGGAGGGCTCCGTCTATACGGCGTCGTTCACAATGACCGGCTGGGCCTCCATCTCGGTCGACGTGGAGGTCTATGATGTTCATTATGATAATCCGGTCAAGGTCAACGGGACCCAGATCGGCTACCTCTGCGCGAAAAGTGTTGGGGGGTGGAGTCCCTGCACCTATGTGGCGGAATCCTCGATGGTGGTCATAGGCTCAAACAGCCTTGCAATCGAGATGGGAAAGAGCGGCTCCAACTACGACGACGTCATGATCCGGAACGTCCGTGTCTGGGTGGATGCCCTGGACACCGATGGGGACGGGGTCTATGACGATGAGGACCTCTGCCCGCTGGTGGCGGGCCTGGTGGTCAACTGCGGGTGCCCCTGCGAGGGGGAGGGGGATCAGGTGGACCTGGTCTTCGTGGTGGACCCCTCGGCCAGCATGGACGATGAGTGGGCCTACCTGTGCGGCGTTATCGACGACGTCATCCTGGACGTTTCGAGCATCGCCGCCGTGGACTACAAGATCTACGGGATGGCCTCGACCCGGAGCTGCGCCGATGAAGCCATCACGGCGGGGATCTGGCGGGGCTCGGTGATCGACACCACACCCCATCTCAACGATGGGCTCGAGGATCTGGGGCCCTACACGGCCTATCTGGCCCAGTACTACCCGTGGCGGTCAGGGGCCCAGCGGGTAATCATCCCGATATCGGATGAGGGGCCCTACGACGGCAGCGACGGGCTCCCGGACGACCTCGACATGATCACGGCCGAGGATTACGAGACCATCGAAGAGGCGATCTCCTACGCAAACAACAGAAACGTGACGGTGTTCCCGGCCCTCTGTGAGATCGACTACCTCCCCGGAACCAAGACCGAGATCTACTCCCTCCTGGGCGACCTGGCCGATGAGACCAATGGCTCCACCTTCACCCTATCCGACGCCGAATCCGCCTACTCGGCCATCGAGGCGATCGTCGGCACGGTGATCTGCGACAAGGACGAGGACGGGAGCGTGGACTGCGAGGACAATTGTCCCGACGACTACAATCCGCAGCAGTTCGACTGCGACGGGGACGAAACAGGGGACCTCTGCGATCCGGATCTCATAGACCCGGACGGGGACGGCGTGGACGCCGCCTGCGACAACTGCCCGGACGTGGCCAACCCGGACCAGGCGAACAGCGAAGGGGTCTTCTTTTCCGACACCTTCAGCGACGGCGACGCCACCGGCTGGTCATTCGTGGACGAGGGCGACACCAGCGGGCCGTCGAACTGGTATGTGACCTCGGGGACCCTCGTCCAGACCTCTAACATCTATGACTCCGAGGGGGGGCCCGCCTACCAGGGGACCTATGCCCTCACCGAGGTGGGAGGGTACAATTACACTCTTTCGCTGAGGTTCCGATCCACGGACAATGATGTCATCGGCGTCATGTTCCGGTACGCGGACGCGAACAACTACTTCCGCTTCCGCTGGGGGAGCGATTCCGGGGGCACGGCCCGCGGCCGGTTCCTCGAGCGCGTGGACGACGGGATCTGGACCGTGCTGGCGAGCGAGGATCTGGGCTACTCGGGCAGCACGTGGTACGACCTGGAGATCGAGGCCACCCCGACCACGGTCTCCGTCTCCCTCGACGGGGCACCCCTCTACAACGTGACCACCTCCCCCATTCCCGGGGAGAAGATCGCCCTCTACAGCTACGGCAATCAGAGCAGCTACTTCGACGACATCGACACGAGCTACCCTACGGATACGCCCGGCGATCTGTGCGACAATTGTCCGGACCTGTACAACCCGGCCCAGGAGGACACCGACTTCAACGGGATCGGGGACGGATGCGAGACGAACGTGAACGCCTACATCATGGCCGACAGTGGAGACTTCAGCTCGGGACGGCCGAGCTGGGACCCCATAGGCGAGATGTACGAGGATGTTGTCCTGATTCAGAACGACTCGGTGAGCCAGAAGATTCGGCTCCCCATGGCCGCCGTTCTCACGACCCTCGACCCGGGCGTCGTGATAGCGATCAACTCGGATAATTATGCCCACAGCGTGGGTCGGCCGCCGGACGCATGCTGGAGATACACCAATGCGGACAGCGAGGGGACGATCGGGGACCTGTCGGACGGGACCTTCAACCCGGGGGAGAGGATCAAGCGGACGTGGCGCTTTCACGATCCGGGCGGCAATGCCTTCACCTTCTGGGCGAACGTGCTCTCGGCGGGCCTTCAATCCTGGGGAGGAGGGAAGCGAGGGGGCGCCGTGGGTGAGGAGCCCGTCGGGATTCCCGGTCCCTCCGTTGTACAGAGCCCGGGCAGCGCCGAGGATTCCGACCTGTTCCTCGACGACGGCACGGCCGAGATCTACCTGGAGTACAGAGCCCGGGCAGCGCCGAGGATTCCGACCTGTTCCTCGACGACGGCACGG
>CAZFWM010000305.1:0-9117 GCA_964522545.1 uncultured Thermodesulfobacteriota bacterium | reverse complement strand
GAGGTATTCTGAGAGTCAATCCTGCTCAGTCGCAACCGTATTCTGACCCGGTACCAGTTCTTCGAGGGCCTTGATGTTCTCTTCATAGGAGCCCTCCTCGTCGATTTTTTCTAGTTTCTCGATTTTTCGTCGAATGCGCGCCTGGATCTTTCCGGGAATCACGCGGTCGAAGTCCTCCAGTACGGATTGGCCGTAGTAGATGGACGTCCGGCTGGAGCGATTCTCGGCCGCCATCCTTCGCGCCTTGTCGATCTTCCTTTTCGCCCTCTCATAGAGCCCTTCGTCCAGCTCCCCGGTCCCCGGATCGACCACCCGGTTGATGTCCTGTATCGCGGAGATGGAGCGGTGGATTAGATCGACCAAAATGTACTCCGTGTACTCCTTGCGGTTGGCCTCGTGGATCGTCTCCTCCAGGGAGAGAAAAAGCTTTTCATCGGCCCTCCCCCTGGAGAGGGTCTTCGAGAGTTTGATATCGGGATGCTCCTTCATCGCCGCGGTTACCTCGATCAGGTTGTTCTCATCGACCCTCAAAGTGATCTCCACGCGGAGCGGCTCCTTCGACTCGGGGGGCTCTTCGGCATCCATGCCCAGCCACAGATCGCCGATCGACTCTTCCCTCTCATTCACGATGTTGAAGAACTTCATGTGGATCAGCTTCTGCTCGGGATGGACCAAATTGAAGACATCTGTCTTTTCGCAGGGGAGGGGGGTGTTCTTCTCCACGAAGAGGTGCCTCTCGTTGTTCTCCAGGTGGATGTAATAGTCGTGGGCCGCCGAGTGAACGATATCAAAGACCCCGTCCTCGATGGTGAAGGTCTCCAGATCGAACTCGCAACCGGGGCATTCAGTCTCCGACTGCGTGACAGAGCGACCGCACTGGGGGCACTCATAGGTGTCGGCCAGCCGGTGGCTCAGGATGGCCGCCCCCTCGGCGATGGCCAGCATGGGGCGCTCATGGACGAGCACCTTCTCCCCTCCAAAGAGCTGCTCCATGGCCTCGATCAGGCAGGGGATCATCGAGCTCCCCCCTACGAGGAGCACCCGGTCTATGAGGTCGGGGGTGAAATGAATCTCCTCGAGGAGCTTGCGCGTGAGGCTGACGGTTCTCTCGACGATCGGTGCTATGAGGGCATCCAATCGATCCCTGGGCAACTCAACGTCCACATCGACGGAGTCCATGTCGCCCTTCTTCAGAACGCCCGGGATCTCGATGTAGGCCTTCTCCTCTTGGCTCAACCGGATCTTGGCCCGCTCCACGCTCTGCTTCAGCTCGCCGAGGAACCGGTTCTTCTGCTTCTCCTCCTGGCCCTCGATGAAGGCCGTCATATCCTCGATCCGGTGGGCCTTTGCGGTCTCCGCCAGGACATAGTCGGTGATCAGGCGGTCGATGTCGTCTCCGCCGAGCCACATATCCCCGCCCTTTCCCTGCTCGATGAACTGGCCGCCGCTGATCGTGAGCACCGACAGATCGAAGGTGCCCCCCCCGAAGTCGAAGACGAGGACCGTCGTGGCGTCATCCCCCCGGACCTCGTCCACACCGAAGGAGATGGCGGCCGCCGTGGGCTCGGGCAGGAGCCGGCGGACCTTCAGCCCCGCAAGGGCCGCGGCCGTCCGGGTGGCATCCTTCTGCTTGTCGTTGAAGTAGGACGGAACCGTGATGACAGCATAGTCCACGTCGTCTCCGAGTTTCTTCTTCGCATCGTCTCGAATCTTCTCCAGAATCTTTGCCGAGAGCTGCTCTGGTGTGAACTCCCGGCCGCCGAGGATCACGGCCAGGCTGTTCTCTGTTCCCTTGGAATGCCGCAGGAGCCGGTATCGGAGCCGACTTTCGGCGATGATCGCCTGGATCGCGTCGTCCTGGTAGTTCCTTCCCATCAGCCTCTTGACCGCTACGATGGTATTCTCGGGGTCCTGCTTCATCCACTCCAGGGCGTGCCGGCCGACGACGAAGTCGGCCCTGGCAAGGGAGATGCGCTTTTTCTTCATCATCACGCAGGAAGGAGTGATCAAGTCCCCCTCGGCATTCTTCAAGACCTCGGTATGGACCTTTTTAATCGCGGCGACGGAGTTGGTCGTGCCGAGATCGATTCCGATCGACTTGGCCATGATGGGTTTCTCTTTGGTCTTTCTAATGTTTCATCATTGAATATTGCTTTTCATGAGAACGACGAAGATACCAGAATGGAGAAATCAAGGCAAGAATTGGTGGCAAAACAGGAAATTATATTATATTTATTTGACCACTTTGTGGTTGTTGCGAGCGACGCTATGTCGAAGATTGCGAGGCGCGCCAGCGACTAAGCAACCCCCTGTGCTCAACATGTCAGGGTGCTCGGGGGGTTGCTTCGTCGCTCCGAATTCATCCTTTCCCATTTTTCCAACTTTCCTTCCGGGCCAGAGGCAGGCGGATGACGAAGGTGGCGCCTTCGCCGACCTCGGATTGGACGGATATCTGCCCCCCGTGCCTCTCCACGATCATCTTGGCGATGGAGAGGCCGAAGCCGACACCGTGGGTTCTCGTCGTGTAGAGAGGATCGAAGATCTGCTCCATGTCCTTCGGGGCAATGCCGGGGCCCGTGTCCGAGAAGCGGACTTCCGCCCACCCTTTCTCTTCGGAGATCCCCACCTCTTCAGCCATCCCCTCCTCTTCGGCGCTGACCGTTTCCACCTCCACGGTCAGAGTCCCCCCCTCCTCCATGGCCTGGAAGGCGTTCTTGACGATGTTGTTGAAGATCAGCATCAGCTGGGCCCGGTCGGTCATGACCGGAACCGGGCCCTCCGGTACGTTCCACTCGATTGCGACCTTTCCGGGGACCGCCGTCGAATCCATTCTCATGCGCAGCGCCTCGAGGAGGTCCAGGGGCTCCAGGTTCGGGGGCTTCATGCGCGTGAGGTTGAGGATGCTCTCGATGATCACCACGCAGCGGTTCACATGCTCTTCGATGATGCCGAGTGAGTTGCGAACCTTTTCGTCGGCGTCTCGAATGCTGCGCCTCAGGTAGTAGATGGAGGCGGAGATCACCCCGAGGGGGTTTCGTATCTCGTGGGCCACGCTTCCCGCGAACTGGCCCAGGATCGCCAGCCTCTCGGAGACGATGAGTTTCTCCTGGGCCTCCTTCAAGGCCTTGGTTCGCTCCTCGACCATATCCTCGAGGTGGTCCCGGTGGTGGGCGAGCTCCTTTTCGGCCCTCTGGTGCCCCTTGATTTCATCCTCGAGGGCCCCGATGGTGCGGCGGATCGACTCGCTCATGAGGTCGATGCTCCGCGATAGCGACCTCAGCTCGAGGCTGCCGCCGATGTCCACACTCTGCTCCAGGTTCCCCTTGGATATGTTC
Source organism: uncultured Thermodesulfobacteriota bacterium (assembly GCA_964522545.1). Lineage (GTDB taxonomy): Bacteria > Desulfobacterota > DSWW01 > CAZFWM01 > CAZFWM01 > CAZFWM01. The sequence continues at coordinate 5,782 of CAZFWM010000305.1, read as the reverse complement.
TCGGCCACGTCGGTCAATTTCTCGACCGGTCCGGAGATCGTGTTGGAGATGAACAGGCTCATCAGGATGCCGAAGACAAAGATGCCGGTGATGATCAGGATGGTCCGGTTCCGGCTCTTCCTGAGCAACTCGTCCACATCATTGATGCTCATGCTGGCGCCGTAGCAGTATCGTCTTCCGTGGCTGTCCAGGGCCGGGACCAGGACCATTCTCCCGTGGCCCCACTCGTTGTGGAAGGAGCTGTAGTCGGGCTTCATCGTGGCGAACACGGCATCGAAGGCGTGGGGGTCCCCGTGGACTTCGAAGAAACCGGCGTGATCGCCCTTTGAGACGTCCTTGCCGGGGGACGTGGAGGTCGTGAAGACGATCCGGTCGTCCACGATCATGCAGCTCCACAGATATTGAAGGTCCAGCTGGAGGCAGAGCTTGTTGTTCTGATCCACCATGTGCTCGAACTGCTCCCCGGACACGGACTCGGCGTCGGTGATGCGATCGAAGTAGCCTTCCGGGGGGACGCGGGCGGCCAGGTGGGCGGCCGCAAAAAGCCTCCCATCGATTCCGCGCAGCAGCTGCTGTTTGAGGGTGGCGAAGTTGACGACCCCGAGGAAGACGGAGGTGACGTAGATGAGGAAGACGGACATCAGCGCCAGCTTGAATCGGATCGCCACCCGGTCGAATATTTTTCCGAACATCTCCTCAACCCGTATGCGCGTGCTGTTGCGACTACATTTTGTCTTCCAGCGCCGCTTGTAACTTCTCTATCTGCTTTTGCTGCTCTTGTACAGCCTTGACCAGGATAGCCGTCAGGTGCCCGTAGGCCAGCCCCAAATGACCCTCTTCCCCGTCCACTACCTCCGGTATAACTTCCTTTACGTGCTGTGCGATGAATCCGATCTGTTCCGAGTCGGATTCTTTCATCCTGTATTCCACCGGATTCAGCGACATGACCGTATCGAGGCCGTATTTCGTCATTCCTCGAATATCTTTCTTGTAGGCTAAATCGGATCCATCCGTCCAAGTGCCGGCGTCGGTTATGTGGGGTGCATTTATTCCGTTGTTGAAATAGAGGTCGCTGGCGCCCCCGAGATAGATGGCCCTATGATATCCTGCTGTGCTTTCAACCCGTATGAAACCATTGGCATCGCCGCCGGATCCTCTGACTGTGAACCTCCCAGGCGGGGTGTTCTGGTTGATGCCGACGTAGCCTGTATCATGTCTCATTGTGAGGATGTTCGATGCCGGGGATGGTCCCACTCCATTGAAGATGAATCTTGCACTATCGATATTTGTGTCGATTCCATACAGGGTCCCCGAAACATCTCTCGTCAGCCTCAAAGGGGCATCCGAGACAACGTGCAACTTACTACCCGGATTCGTCGTTCCGATGCCGACGTTGCCGGCATTAAAGTAACTGGAGCCACTTTTGACAAACAAATAACTGTAAGTTGAACCATCATCTGTTTGACCTATAGCAGAATCGGATATTCGGACTCTTTCCGTACCATCACTTACTTGAAATCCCCAATTATTATTTATATAAACATCGAGACTTAAACCAGGACTCGTCGTGCCGATGCCGATTTTGCCGCTCACGTAGAGGTCCGGCAATTCACCCGCCCGCAGCACGAAGGGCGAGGAGGTGATCTTCTTCCTCGGGGTGAGGGTGTTCCCGGCCACAACAAGCTCGATCCAGAGGGAATCGTAGTCGTCCGGGATCGCTGAAGTGGAACCGAGAATTTGCGTGTAGATCCCGTTGCTGTCCGGCGTCACGGTGTGGGTTTCCGTCCAGACCGCGCTCCCGCCGCTTGAAGTTTGGAAGAGCCGGAAGACGATGCTCGTGCCCGAGGTCACCGGGTTTCCGTTGTAAAGGAGCCTGCCGTTGTATGTGACTTCACTCGGGACATCGGCTAGGGCGGATGTGCTCACGAGCAAAAGAGCACTCAAAGTAAGTATGATCGCTTTTGCCTTCATGGTTCTCCCCTCCTTTTTAAAAGTATTGGATTCTTCTTTCATAACATTCCCTACGTTTTATAGGATCGAAGTGAATCAGAGGGACAACAGCCTTTCAAGGTCGAGGTGTTTTGTCAAGAATGTGATATAGAAACTCCCGCACCACAAGGAGGAGATCCACTGCCGCCTTCTCCTCCCGCAGCTCCAGAACCCACCAGTCGCACAGAGGAAGCCGCTGCAGGAGCCGAAGACGATCCTCTATGTCGGTCACTGTTTCAGGGGTGGTGTGCCGGCCATCCTCCTCCTCATGGTAAATGTGGGCGTTGAGGAAGCGCTCGGGATGGGGAAGGACGAAGTCCTCGACGCTGAAGATCCGGCTCGCGATGGAGGGGCTCGACCTGGCGTGGCCGATGTCGAAGGTCGCCCAGGCCCCGGACTTCCGGATGAGCTTCTCGTACAGCTCGGGCCGGCTCGTCCAGCCCCAGGCGAGGTTCTCCAGGCAGAGGTTCACTCTCAGGTTGTTTGCGAAACGGACCAGGTCGGCGAGGCCCTCGATGGTCCGGTTCCACGACAGATCGGATGTCGAGTCCCGGCCCAGGCCCACGTGGATCGTGAGATGGCGGCCGCCGAGCTTGGAGACGAGCCGGCAGATCCGGCGAAACGTCTCGAGGGCGTTTCGGGCCTCCTCTTCGTCGTCATCACCGAGGTCCATCTTTTTGAAGGCGCAGTGGTAGCGGACCTCGAGGGGGTGGAGGGCGGAGACGGCCTTCCTGAGAGAGAGCTCCTGAGCGGGGCTCCGGGGAAGGGTCTCCACAGTGAAGCTCCAGTCCACGCCGTCGAAGCCGTGTTCCAGGGCAAAGGCCCTGAGGTCGGTCGCCTCCGGGATGAAGTTGCAGCAGGCCAGCTTGGGGGTCATATCCTATAATCCGTTATAGTCCGTTTTTTTCGTAGGGGCGACCGGCCGGTCGCCCTTGCGGTTGTATTGTAGGGGTTTGATTCATCAAACCCAGGGCGCGATGAAGGGCGCGATGAATCGCGCCCCTACAGCCGGAAAAAACTACGAAACACGCGTAAGCCGCGAAAATGGAAATAAGTCATATTGTAATTTACTGCAACAATACCTCAACGGTGCCTCTTGATGTAAGGGCACGGTGAATCGTGGTCCCGGGGTTGACCGAAGGACTGGGGCCTGGTACAATAAAATTGGTTCAACCATTCAACCAAAGCAATCAGAGGAAAAGAGGTCGATAGAGTGCTGAAGTTCGAGCCGATCGAGAAAGAGAACGCGGCGGACCGGATCGCCCGCGCGATCCGGGGGCGGATCTTTTCCGGCGATCTCGGGCCGGGCGAGAAGCTCCCCCCGGAGCGCGAGCTCGCCAGGGCCTTCGCCGTGAACCGGACCACCCTGCGCGAGGCGATCAAGAAGCTCGAGCTCCTCAGGCTCGTCTCGGTCCGCCAGGGGGACGGGATCACCGTGCTCGACTACCGGCGCCGGGCCGGGTTCGACCTGATCCCCTTCCTTCTGCAGTCGTTCCTCCAGGGCGAGGGCCGCGGCGGGGAAAAGCTCCTTGCCGATATGCTCGAGGCGCGCAAGGGGGTGCTGGCCGAGCTCATGGGGATCGCCGCACGAAAGATCAGCAAAAAACAGGTCGCCCATCTCCGTACTCTGCTCGACGAGATCGAGGCCGCGGGAGACGACCCGAGCGATCTGGTCGATCTGGACATGAAATTCCACGAGCAGATGATCGAGATCGCGGACAATGACGTGGTCGGCCTGGCCTACAATACGCTGCGCAACCTCTTCGAAAACAACAGGGCCTTTTTCGTCTCCAATTATGCGGGCCGGGAGAGGAGCCTGGCCCTGTACCGAGGGATGATCGAGAGGCTCGACGCCCGCGACGAGGAGGGATGCCGGGAGTTCTACCGGCGCTGGACCGGCGATATGGACGCGACCTTCCTGAAGCGATTGAATCGAGAAAAGAAAAAGTGAGGAGCGATATGTTCGACATCATACTGAAAGGCGGGGTCGTGGTGGACGGCACGGGAAGGCCGCCCTACAAGGCCGACGTGGCGGTGCGAAAAGGCCGGATCGCCGAGATCGGCCTGCTCAACGGGGCCGGGGAGCGGACGAAGAAGGTGATCGACGCAACGGACCGCTTCATCATGCCCGGGATCGTCGACATCCACTCTCACGCGGACTTCACGGTCCACAGGGCCGACCATCCGCAGGTCCTCAAGCCGCTCCTCATGCAGGGGATCACCACCTTCGTGGGGGGGAACTGCGGGGCCGGGCTCGCGCCGCTCGACGACAGGAACCTGGAGGCCCAGAAGGCCTACCTGGAGTTCTTCGCCAGCTTCGACTTCGACGCGTCGGTCCGGTGGCGCACCTTTGCGGAGCTCCTCGATCATCTGGACGGCCAGGGGGTGGCCCTGAACACGGCGCTACTCGCCCCCCACGGCGTGCTGCGGATCGCCGCCATGGGGATGGATCAGAGGTTTGCCAAAAAATCGGAGATCGCCCAGATGCGCTGGTCCCTGGAGCAGGCCCTCGAGGAAGGGGCCTTCGGGCTCTCCACCGGGCTCCAGTACCCGCCGGGCAACCAGAGCAAAACGGACGAGCTCGTCGAGGTGGCCAGGCCCCTCGGCAAGAGCGGCGGTATCTATGCCACCCACATGCGCTCCTACATCTCCCCCACGGTCCTGCGCTCCCTGGACGAGGTGATGGAGATCGGCCGGCGCGTCTCGGCCCCGGTCCAGGTCTCCCACATCATCTGCGCACCATACTACGGCCGCTTCCAGCCCCTGCTTCACAAGGGGGTCAAGTGGGCCGCGGCCCTTTACAACCACCTGCCCCTGCCCCTCCCCCCCGACTCCATCACCGAGGCCGTGCAGGAGCGCCTGGCCGCGGCGTCCGGCCAGGGCGTGCAGGCCGGCTGCGACTGGATGCCCACCTCCACGGGATTCACCCACCTCTTCGTCACCCTGCCGCCCTGGACCTACCTGGGGAGCTACGACGAGATCATTGCCCGGCTGGGCAGCCGTCGGGCCCGCCGCCGCATCCGCAGGGACGTGGCTCGCTGGAAGTGCCGCTGGCCGCATCACACCGCGAAGGACTGGTCCATCAACCTCATCCGGATCTGCGGCTACGAGAACCTCCGGATCATGAGCGTGGTCTCTGAGTCGAACAAGTCCATGGAGGGTCGGTCCATCGCCGAGCTGGCCCGCGCTCAGCGCAAGGATCCGGTGGATTTCATATGCGACCTGCTCCTGGAGGAAGATGGTCGGGTCCTCATCTTCGAATCCTTCACGGAGCCCGAGGACCCCTTCACCGAGCAGATGCTTCACCTGTGGCTCGACCAGAACGTCTCCTTCACCACGGACACGGTCCTGCTCGGCCACGGCAAGCCGTACCCCCTCTTTTACGGCTGCTTTCCCCGGGTCCTCCAGCGGTACGTGCGCGAGCAGCGCATCCTGTCGCTCGAGGAGGCGGTGCGACGGATGACCCGGCTCCCCGCGCGCCAGGCCGGCATCGAGAAGCGCGGCGAAGTGCGCAAGTCCTACTACGCCGACCTCGTGGTATTCGATCCCATGACGATCACCGATCATTCGAGCTTCCGGTCCGTGGAGCACTACCCCACCGGCATCGACTACGTCCTGGTGAACGGCCGCCCCGTGGTCACGCCCGAAGGCTATGACGCCGGGGCCCGGGCCGGCAAGGTCCTCAGGCGCCAGTCCCAGTAGATCTGTGCATCCTTCTCTGCCGCGGAGACATTTTTAAATGCATAGGAAATTATAAGATCGACAATTGAGCACCTTGAGGATGTTGCGAGCG
>CAZFWM010000304.1:0-9164 GCA_964522545.1 uncultured Thermodesulfobacteriota bacterium | reverse complement strand
GCTGGCCGACGGCAGTCGTGAGGATATGGTACAGTGAAGTGGATAGCCCTTTCGCGTGATATATGGTTCGCGGCATGCCAAGCTGTCCGAAATGCGGAAGTTCGAGGGTTCTCAGAGGCAGCACTTCCCGCCAATCCATAATCGGCACCTATCACTGCAAGAGCTGCGATGCCTCCTTTGAAAGGTTCTCCAGGAGCGCCTTCAGATCACTGATGTGGAGGTCACCCGGATATCTGGTCGTGGCGGTACTCGTGGTGGTCATCCTACTCTTCGTGATCCTGAGCACAGCCAACCACTGATCAGGATGTATGATCCCAGGAATTGCAAAAGCGCCATGAGCAGTGGGTTCCTCTGGAAGGCCGCGCTCCTCGTAATCGTCTTCGGAGCGGCCGCAGTAGCGGGCCTTGAGACCTATAAGCTGCTCAAGGCGCCGTCCATCGATCCCCTTTACGACAAGACTCCTCCCGGCGGAAAAGAACCCTCCCTCGAAGTCGTGAATCCCGCCGCGCCCAGGCCGAACATCATCATCATAAACTGCGACGATCTGGGATACGGGGACCTGGGCTGTTACGGAACCCGCTCCATCAGGACGCCGAGCATCGACGGCCTCGCCTCCGAGGGGGTGCGGTTCACGAGCTTCTATGCCTGCAACTCGGTCTGCACGCCCTCCCGCGCGGGCCTTCTCACCGGACGCTATCCCCAGCGATCCGGGCTCACCTGGATCCTGTTTCCCACGGGCGAGACGACCAAGGAGAGAGTGAGGAGAAATTTCGGTCAGATGGTGGGCGACCTCGGGCTCGTCGACCTGGGGACCGGCTCCGGCACGTCGGGGCTCTCGAGTAGCGAGCTCACCCTGGCCGAGGCCCTGAAGATGGCGGGCTACCGGACCGGCATGGTGGGCAAGTGGCACCTGGGCGACTTCAGCCGGGACATGGACTTCCATCCCGTACGTCACGGATTCGATACGTACTTCGGAGTCCCATACAGCAACGACATGATCCCCTTCCCCCTCTACCGGAACGAAGAGCAGCTCGAAGTCCACGTGGAGGACCAAACGAAGCTGACCGCCCTCTACACAAAGGAAGCGGTCTCCTTCATCGAGGAGAGCCGGGGCGGCCCCTTCTTTCTCTATCTGGCCCACACGTTTCCTCACCAGCCCCTGTACGCCTCGGAGAGGTTCCGGGGTCTCTCGAAGGGGGGAATCTACGGGGACGTGGTGGAGGAGGTGGACTGGAGCGTCGGGGAGATCGTGGAGTGTCTCAGGCGAAACGACCTGGACCGAAGGACCCTTATCGTCTTCACCAGCGACAACGGGCCCTGGTTCGAGGGGGACGCGGGGCACCACCGCGGCAGGAAGGGCCAGAGCTACGAGGGCGGGTACCGGGTCCCCATGATCGCAAGGTACCCGGGGGTGATCCGGGCGGGCACGGTCTGCCGAGAGGCCTCCATGAACATAGACCTCTTTCCCACCTGCCTGGCCCTGGCCGGGCTGGAAACGCCCCGGGACCGGATCATCGACGGAAGGAACATCCTCGGGCTCATGACGGAAGAGGCCGAGAGTACTCCTCACGAGGCTCTCTACTTCTACCACATGGACGAGCTCGAGGCCGTCCGCGCCGGGAAGTGGAAGTATATCCGGAACATCCATCACTATGTGTTTCCCGTTCCCACGGACAAGGAGACCACGAGGCTGGGCAAGCTGGGCGGCGGGTGGCTCGGCCGGTGGCCCCTGCTCTACGACCTGGAGCTCGACCCGAGCGAGAGTTACAATCTCATCGACACACACCCGGACGTAGGCCAAAGGCTCCTCATGAGGATGGAAGGATGGGAGGAGGAGCTGCGCGAGAACCCGCGGGGGTGGATCGAGGAGTAAGGTCTACTAAAAGAGGCCGCACTTTGCCTCGAAGAGGACGCAGGTGAGGAAAAATTACATTCCGACAGCAGCCGCTCTGGCCGTGCTGGCCTTACTCTGTGCATGCAGGCATGACTCCTACACTTCCGATGCCCCTGACGCAAGGCCCAACTTCCTCTTCATCCTGATCGACGACATGGGGTGGATGGATGCGGGCTATCAGGAAAGCCGTCTCTACGAAACCCCAAACATCGACAGGCTGGCCGCAGAGGGGGTTCGATTCAATAACGCCTACGCCGCCTCCCCCTACTGCTCTCCCACGAGGGCGAGCATCCAGACCGGGAAATATCCGGTCCGTACCGGGATCAACTGTTTCATCGGATACCTGCCATGGTTCTACGAGTGGGACCGGAAGCTCATGGGCCCTCCCAACAAGTGGTTCATGGACCTGGAGGAGGTGACTCTGGCCGAGGCGCTCCGGGAGGCCGGATACGCGACCGGCATCATCGGAAAGTGGCACCTGGGAACCGGAGTGCACTATCCCGAGCACCAGGGATACGAGGTCGCCGTGGCCAACACCTTTGCCCAGGCCGGCACCTACTTCTACCCATACTCGGCCGAGGTCATGGCCGATCTGAAGGTGGGAGAGGAGGGGGAGTACCTCCCGGACCGCCTGGCTGAAGAGACCATGAAATTCATTTCGAAGTGTAGGGACGAGGGCCGCCCTTTTTTCGCCTTCCACTCGCACTACGCCATGCACTCCGACCTCGACGCGAAAGACGAGCTCGTGGCGAAGTACGAGGCCAAGCTGGCCGGGATGCCCCCCTTCGAAGAGCCGCGTTTCGTAGAGGAGGGGAGCCCGGCCCATGCGAGTGGAATGGGGGTCGCCCAATGGCAGGAGAACCCGGTCTTCGCGGCCATGCTCGAGAGTGTCGACGAGAATGTGGGGCGCATCCTCGACCACCTGGAGGACCTCGGCATTGAAGATAACACGATCGTCATCTTCTTCAGCGACAACGGTGGCCAGGCCACCCGGGGCACGGCCGTCTGGAGGCATGGGGTCCCGAGAACGGTGCACGACACGTCCAACGTCCCTCTGCGAGGCGGAAAAGGATATCTCTTCGAGGGCGGAATCCGGGAGCCCATGATCATCAAGTGGCCCGGCGTCACACGACAGGGCAGCGAATGCGATGTGTCTGTTGTAAGCACCGACTTCTACCCCACCATGCTCGAGTTGGCCCAGTTGCCGCCGAGGCCGGAACAACACCTGGACGGAGTGAGCCTGGTCCCCCTACTGAGGGGTCAGGGGGCTCTCGACCGGGAGGCGCTCTTCTGGCACCTCCCGTATTACGGTACCAACGGAGACTTCCCCGGATCTGCCGTGCGGTGCGGGGATTACAAGCTGATCGAGTTCTTCGAGGACGAAAGTGTGGTCCTGTACGACCTCGGCAGCGACATCGGTGAAAGCCGCGACCTCTCCGAGGCGATGCCGGAAAAGACGGCCGAGCTGCTGAGGATGCTCCACGACTGGAGGGAGTCTGTGAACGCGCCCAGGATGAGACCCAATCCCATCCGCCGTTGAAGATTATCAACGCAGAGACGCAAAGACGCAAAGGAGAAATCGCATGGATGTCATTTCGAGCGGAGCGAGAAATCTTTCCGGGGACACAGTCTGAAAAGAAAAGATTTCTCCCTGCGGTCGAAATGACATGTGCGGCTTCTTATGGAACCATAAATTGTCGAGCTTAGTGGGCAGCTCACCGTGAGAGAATCGCCTGTAGCCGCGCCCTGAGGCCGTGCTTATCGCGCTCCGGAATCGCTTCGTTCGCGAGGGCCCGGCGGCACAGGGCCGCAGCCTCCTCCTTCTTGCCCATCCCAACGTATATCTCGCCCAGCAGCGCATAGGCCACGGCGTACGCAGGGCTGTGCTCGATCAGGCTTTGGAGCACTCGGGCGGCCTTTTCTGATTCCTTGTTCCGGTAGAGGTAGAAGGCCAGGGTGTATCCATACTTCGGCTCGTCCGGCCGAAGATCCGCAGCCCTACGGCACCAGGTGAGGGCCTCTTCGATCCGGTCGTCGGAGAGGAGGACGCACAGATTGTAGGCGGCCACGGCGCTTTTGGGATCGGTCTCGAGGACTCTCCGAAATGCCTTCGCGGCCTCGCCCCTGCGTCCCTGCTCGCCAAGAAGCAGGCCGAGGTTCAGGTTGGCGGCGGAGCTGCCGGGCTCCAGGGCCAGCGCTTTTCGAAGGCACTGCTCGGCCTTGTCGGCCCGGCCCATGGAGTTGTGGGCGAGAGAGGCATTGACCCACGGCGCCACCCAGTCCGGCCGAAGCCTCGATGCCGCCTCGAAGGCAGCGACGGCCGGGGCGAGCTCTCCCCGATCCATGTGGAAATTGCCGTGATTGTAGTGGGCGGCTGGATCATCCGGCCTCGATCTCATGGCCGTCTCGAACTCGGCCACGGCGTGTGCCATGTCTTTGCGGGACCGCTGGTCCATCCACTCCGTGGGAAGGCCCGCAAGCGCGCCCGCGACCCGGATACGAACGAGGCGGTACGGGTCCTGGGCGGCCCTGAGCAGAGCTTTTACGGTCTCCCGGGTGAAGTGCCCAGACAGGGATTCGGCCGCCCGCGCCCGGACCAGGGGCGAGGGGTCCTCCAGGGCGCCAACCAGGGCGGGCCACTTCCTCTCGTCGCCACATGTCTGTAGCAGCCGGATCAGGGAGGCGGCCGTCACTTCGTCTCGCTCCGCCTCGGTCAGGTAGGCGAGCATCCCCGTGACGTGGGCCCAATCATGTTTCCGCGCCGCATCGATCAGCGCTGCTCTATCAATCACCGGCGCCTGGTAGTCGCGAGGGTGCCACTTTCGCACCCAGCCGTCGGCCCATTGGGCATCCTCGTTCTCGTGGCAGAGGTTGCACGCATTGGGGGAGCCGAAGGCGAGGGTTGCCGCAGGCGCGGGGGGGCGCATGGAGTGGTCGCTCCGGCGCATCCTGGCGAACTCGGTCGTGGGCATGTGGCACGCCACGCACCGGTCCCCTTCGCTCCCGGCCGGATGGCGCGTGTGGGCGGCTGCATTCTCGACGCGATCTGCGTGGCATGGCGTGCAGGCCCTATTGGCGTCACTGCCATCGAACCGGTACCGTCCACTCGAGGTGTGGCAGTGGAGGCAGTCGAGGCGACCGGCCTTCACGCACGGGCTCATCCGCCAGAGCGTGTATGTGTAGTTTTCGCCCAGGTCGCGCCCGTCCGGATAGAAGTCCGAACTCTCCAGGGTCGTGAGGTCGAAGTGGTCGAAGTAGCGTCCACCCGGCACGAAAGTGGGGGTCAGGGGGACCATCTTGGCGTGGCACGGGGCGCACGCCGCGTTGGCCTGGTGGACCGTATAGCCGAGCCCGGGCCTGATCACACTGACCTGCAGGTCCTTGGGCGTCTTACCCTCGGGCGCCTCCACGCAGACCAGGACGTGCTCGTTGCAGGGTCCGTGGCATGTCTCGCAGTTGATGCCCGGCTCTTTCCAGACGGTATTGTATGTGTCGCTCTTCACGTCGTAGTTCGTCGAGAGCTGACTCACGTGGCACCCGTGGCAGGCGGTGTTGAAGGTGAGCGACCTGTCCTTCCAGTAGAGGGCATCGTCCTCGCGATCCTCGAAGTGACGGATGGCGCTGGCCGTGGTGTCGAACCACTCCTTCTTCCGAACGTCGAAGGCCACGGGAAGGACCTGCAGGCGCCCCCTATCCAGGGGGGTGAGGAAGTAGAAGATGTTCTTCCCGCCCATAGCGTGCTGAATACGATATGCCTGCTCCCCTTCGGGCCCGCGCTCGAGGACCCGGCACTCCCCGCGGGCGATCTCCGCACGGTAGCGGTACGCTCCGATGCGGATCTCTTCGGTCTGGGGCGCGAGGCGCCTCCGTGCGAGTTCCAGAGAGAAGGGCTGCATGGCGAGCCCGTGGTGCGAGTCGGCCCAGAGCTTGTAGAATCGGTCGTGGCAGGCCCGGCAGCTCTTCGATCCGACCATACCTTCAGACGCCTTGGGGGATTGCGGTTCGTCTCGCTTTACCGGTGCTCCATCCGTTGGCGCACCCACCCACAGGCCGGCGGCCATGAACGCGGCCGTAATTACGGCGAATGTAGTCATTGAAGCTTTCATTTTAGAAGAACTATTTCTTGATCCGTGTAAACGTCCCTGTTCCTCATTAAGAGACTCTATCATCATATAGACGACGCATTCCAGCGTTGTGAATCCCTACTGATCTCTTGACATACGGATCCATCTTCGTTCTAAGTGATCAGATTCATAAATACGGAGGATACTATTATGGGTGTTCGGAAGATCATTTTAGTAACCGGAGCGACGAGCGGAATCGGGAAAGAGACGGCCCTTTACCTGGCACGGATGGGCCACCGTGTGATCGGTACCGGGCGAAGAGTGCCGGCGCTGGAAGAGCTCGAGCGGAATGCGGCCGGGATGGCCCTGGAGACCTTTCGACTCGACCTGAATGATCCCGAATCGATCGAGGCGGCGGAAAAGGAGGTAGACGGGCGCACGGACGGGTACGGTCTCGACGTGCTGGTAAACAATGCCGGCTTCGGGTTGATGGCTCCCATGGAGCTGATCACGGGCGAAGATTTACGGAGGCAGTTCGAGACAAACGTGTTCGGGCTGATCGCCCTGACCCAGCGATTTCTGCCCGCCATGCGCAAGCGCGGCTCCGGACGAATCATCAATATCAGCAGCGTGGTGGGGCGGTTCACGCTTCCCTTCCAGGGAGGCTACTGTGCGACCAAGGCCGCCCTCGAAACCCTCTCCAATTCCCTCCGCCTGGAGGTCGCCCCCTTCGGTGTCTATGTCTCCGTGGTCGAGCCGGGTACCATTAAGACCGCCTTCGAAACCACGGTCGAAAGCACTGTGGATAAATACGAGGCCGTGGAATCCCCGTACCCGGCGGCCATGAAGCGATACCAGAAGGTCGTGGGCCTTGCCTACAGTACAGCCCCCGGGCCGGTCTGCATCGCCAGGACCATCGAGAAGATCATACGCTCACCCCGGCCGAGGGCGCTCTACGTCTCGCCTCGCGTCTACGGTCTGGGGGTATTCTTTGCCCATCTCCTTCCCACCCGCTGGTTGGACTGGCTGATGCGGACATTTACAGGGCTCCGCAAGAAATATCTTTCTTCTTGAGCATGGCTGTGCGATCAAAGGACGAAAAAAATTGACTTCAAAACTTTTATATATTATACTATCTAAAAGAGCCGAGTTCGGCATTGATTTTGCAAATTTGAAAATATTCGGACATCTGAATTCATAACATAGGAAACGATACAATGAAAAAATTAGTGCTGACTGGTTTGATCTCGATCCTGCTGTTCGGTCTTTCCCCTTACGGGAATGAGGCCTATGCCGACCGTGCCATCCAATTGGTGCCCGATGTGCCGTCTCCCCAGCAGGTTGGAACCGAGACTACCTGGACCGTAACGCCCAGCGGACTCGATTTTCTGGATTTCCGTTTCGGTGTCTGGCGCCTGGAGGACGGATACAGGATCATGTACGATCTCGGCTCCAAAACGGTCTTCGAGTGGACGCCCATGGATGAGGGCTATTACCTTGTCATCCTATCGATAAACTATCAGGAGTGGTCTCTCGGGAACCTATGGGTACCCTATTTTGTTGGGCCGCGGGTGACGACCGCTCCCCAGGTCATCTCAACTGACAGGCCCCTGGTCGCTCTCTACAGTGCGCCGCCCTGTGGGCCGGGCAACATGATGAAGGTCGACTTTTCCATGGCGGGCGGCGGGATGCCACAGGCCACCGACTGGAAATCCTGCGATGAAGGGTACAGTGTTAATTTTTTCATAGCGGGCATGCTGGAAAATACCACCTACAATATGAACCATCTAGTGGTGGACCAGGAGACTCATGCCCTGGTCGAACAGGGCCCTGAGCTGCAGCATACGACCGGTAGCATCGATATCTTGCTTCCGGAGACCACCGTTGTAGAGCTGCCTCTTTATCAGCCCAGCTATGATGAACCTATCACACTCTGGGCAAATACCAATTTAACCATGGGGCCTGATATGCTTCCCATGGCCACCGACATGATGGGCCGTGTGATCTGGTACTATGGCGATCCGACGACCGATCCTGATAATTTTACAACCCTTACGCGGATAAACGACGGCGGAAACATGCTTATCCACTTCAGGACCCCGGAAGGAGAGCATTATTTGAGGGAGATCGACCTGGCCGGAAATACAGTCAGGGAGACGACGAAGGACCGTCTCAATGCGCAGCTGCAGGCGATGGGACAGGATCCTATCAACGGCATCCATCATGAAGGGGTCATCTTGCCCAACGGACAGACGTTTATCCTCGGGCATGTGGAGCGGTTGCTGCCGGGCGTCCAGGACCCCGTCATCGACGATGTCATGGGTGATATAGTCATCGCTCTGGACAAGAACTGGCAGGTGGTTTGGGCCTGGAACACCTTCGACCATCTGGACGTCTATCGCAAGGCGATTCTGGATGAGAAGTGTTTTGCCGAATTTGGAATCTGTCCAGATTTGCAGCTTGGATTGATTGCCAACGACTGGACCCACGCCAATGCCATCGCATACTCTCCATCCGATGGAAATTTGCTTCTCTGCATACGACACCAGGACTGGGTGATCAAAATCGACTATCAGGACGGGGCCGGCTCGGGAGATATCATCTGGCGGCTCGGCCCCGAGGGGGACTTTACCCTCGTGCCCGATGATCCCACGCTGTGGTTTACCTCAGCCCATGATGCCCGCTACATATCGGAGAACCAGATCATACTCTATGACAACGGAAAGACCCGGTGTAAACCCGAGGGCTCTTATATCGAGGGCTGCCACAGCCGCGGACAGGTGCTTGAGATCGACGAGGACCGATTCTATGCTACCGTGGTGCTGAATGTGGACTTGGGTAACTATTCCGAGGCCATGGGCTCCTGTCAGGAGCTTTCAGGCGGGAATTATCTCTTCACGTCGGGATATCGGCCGGTCGGAGTTACGTGGCAACATCGATACGGCACATCCGATGAATTTCTCCCCGACGGCACCCTGGCATACTCACTCAAGACCGAGAGCTGGGTCTACCGCTCTTACAGGTTGAGGAATTTGTACACGGCCCCGTAATTTCCCCATTGATCGCGAAACGGGCAACGTCTCCTCGAAAAATCTCCTTCTTTTTGTATGAAAATCTCTTATACTAAAGTCAATTATTTGTATCCAATATTGAACTTGAGAGTACCGAGTTCTGAAGCATACTCCGACTAGATCAGAGGGAAAGTT